>NZAK01000040.1 GCA_002687515.1 Rhodospirillaceae bacterium | reverse complement strand
GCGCGCCGCGCTGGGCCGTCGCCCACAAGTTCCCGGCGGAGCGCGCGGTGACCGTTCTCAAGGACATCGAAATTCAGGTCGGGCGCACCGGCACCCTGACCCCGGTCGCCAAGCTGGAGCCGGTGACGGTGGGCGGCGTCGTCGTTTCCAACGCGACCCTGCACAACGAGGACGAAATCGCGCGAAAAGACGTGCGTATCGGCGATACCGTCGTTGTCCAGCGCGCCGGCGACGTCATCCCGCAGGTGGTCGAGGTGGTGAAGGACAAGCGCCCCAAGAAAACCGAAGCCTTCGTGATGCCCAAAACCTGCCCCGAATGTGGCAGCCCGGCGGTTCAGGACGAGGGCGAAGTGGCGCGGCGCTGCAGCGGCGGCTTCACCTGTCCCGCCCAGGCGGCGGAAAAACTGAAGCATTTCGTATCGCGCGGCGCCTTCGATATCGAGGGCCTGGGGGCCAAGCATATAACCACCTTTTTCGAAGACGGGATTATCGAAACGGAAGCCGATATCTTCCGCCTCGCCGAGAAGCGCGCCGAGATTTTAGAGCGCGAGGGCTGGGGCGATCAGTCGGTGGATAATTTGATCAACGCCATCGAGGCGCGCCGCAGCGTGCCCCTGGAGCGTTTCATCTACGCCCTCGGCATCCGCCAGGTGGGCCAGGCGACGGCGCGCCTGTTGGCCAAATCATACGGCTCGATCGATCATTGGAAAGAAGCGATGATCGCCGCCGGCGATGCGGATTCGGAGGCCTATCTGGACCTCACCAATATCGACGGCATCGGCCCGTCGGTGGCCGAGGACATCGCCGCCTATTTCGCGCATAAACGCAACCTCGCCGTGGTCGAGGATCTGCAATCGCAATTAACCGTCGAGGATTTTGATGCGCCCATTGATGCCTCCTCCCCGGTCGCCGGCAAGACCATCGTCTTCACCGGCTCGCTCGAACGCATGAGCCGCGGCGAGGCCAAGGCCAAGGCCGAGGCCCTCGGCGCCAAGGTCGCCGGCTCGGTCTCCAAGAAGACCGATTACGTGGTGGTCGGCGCCGACGCCGGCTCGAAGGCGAAGAAGGCCGCCGAGCTCGGCGTCACGACGCTCGACGAAGAGGGATGGCGGGCGTTGATCGGGGAGTGAGGGGCGCCCAGACCAGACTCAAAGCGCGCGGGAGATGGCCCGGTTGGCCCGCGCGCTTCCCGATTAATCGCTCCCCCCCTTCGAGGGCAGGGCTAATTCGGTGACAGTTTACTTTTAGGCAGCAGCTGATTCTTAGCCACCTAAACGCGTCACCTAAAAGTAAACTGTCACCGAATTAGCCCTTGCGTCACCGAATTAGCCCTTGCAATTGTTCGTTGTTTGTTCTATACTCCGCTTCGCTTCTTAATCACTCGATAATTGCTAATCCAAACAGGCCGCGGACAGTCCGCGCCCGTTAAAATTGTGCCGATTGACCCCCATGAATCCATACAAAACCCTATGAATCCATATAAAACTCCATACGATTTTCACCAAAAATTGTCGCATCCACGGGCGTCGAGCTTGGCGCGGCGCGGCCGCAAATGTCCGTAAAAGCCTATGAATGCCTATAAATGCCTATGATGCCTATGCCCGTTTTCCTGAAAAGTGTCGCATGGAGCCATGCATTCGGTGCATGGAGGAGACTTGGGTGGCGGCGGCGTTTCAGTGGCATCCGAGCGTGCCGGACGCCCGTGTGGCCGGCCCAGCCAACCCCACACGGGTTGCTTCCGCGGGCCGGCCCATTCGTAGTGAGGTGCCTAGATCGACGCCCGCCCACAAATAGGTCCGAGCGTGCCTCACGCCCGGCTGGCCGAGCCCGCTCCGCCGAAGCGGCTTCAGCTGCGCAGGCTGGACCCGGCCATCCCCAGCCGGGCTGCGTCGTTGGGGAAGCGCGCTGGCCAACCGGGCCATCCCCAGCGCGCTTTGAGCGTGGCTTAAACCGCCTTCGCGTCTTGTTTGATCATATCCGCCGCCTTTTCGCCGATCATGATGCAGGGCGCGTTGGTGTTGCCGCCGACGATGCTCGGCATGATCGAGGCGTCGGCGACGCGGAGGCCGTCGAGCCCCCGGACGCGAAGGCGGGCATCGACCACCGCCATCGCGTCCGAGCCCATCTTGCAGGCGCCGACCGGGTGAAAGATGGTGCCGCCGAAATCGCGGATGAATTCGCGGAGTTCATCGTCGCTCTGCACGGCATCGCCGGGCATCCACTCCGAGGGCCGGTATTTGTCGAACTCGCCGGCGTGGATGATGCGGCGGCTTTCCTTGAGGCCGCGCAGCAGCACCTCCATGTCGTCCTCTTGGCTGTAGAAGCGGGGATCGATCAGCGGCGGCTCCGCCGGGTCCGCCGAGGCCAGCGAGACGGTGCCGCGGCTTTTCGGGTGCAACAGGACGGCGGTGCAGGAATAGCCGTGCCCGACCTCAATGGTCTTCGGCGGCAGGGCGCGGTGGCCGGGAATGAAGACCAGCTGGATGTCGGGCCGGTCGAGGGTCGGGTCGGTGCGGATGAAACCACCAGATTCGATGATCTGGGCGGCGAAAAAGCCGCGCCGGCGAAAGAGATAGTTGAAGGCATCGAGGGCGAGGGCCGGCAGCTTCGGCCAGGAAAAGCCCCAGGGGATGCGGGATCCGGTGCGCATGGCGACGGTTACGGCGGCATGGTCCTGGTGGTTCTTGCCGACCCCGGGCAGGTCCAGCACCACCTCGATGCCGTGCGCCTTGAGCTCCTCCGATGCGCCGATGCCGGAAAGCATCAGGATTTTCGGCGAAATGATACCGCCCGCCGACAGCACCACCTCGCGCGCCGCTTCCAAGATCCTGCCGTCGATAATCTCGACGCCGGTGGCGCGGCCGCCGGCGGTGGTCACCCGCCTGACCGGCGCGTCGGTGATCACCGTCAAATTGGGCCGCTGCATCGCCGGACGCACATAGGCCATCGAGGTGGACCAGCGGCGGCCGTTTTTCTGGGTGGTCTGATGCTGGCCGACGCCGTCCTGGGTGTCGCCGTTGAAATCCGGATTATGCTTGTACTGCAGGTCTTCGCAGGCAGCCACGAATTCCTCGGTCAGCGGGCTGGTGATCCTTGGGAAGGTGACGTTGAGCGGCCCGCCGGTGCCGTGATGTTCGTCATCTTGGAACTGTTCGTTATGTTCCGCCTTGATGAAATAGGGCTTCACGTCGGCCCAGGCCCATCCCAAGTTGCCGGCCGCCGCCCATTCGTCGTAGTCCAGGGGATTGCCGCGGATATAGACCATCGCGTTGATCGACGAGGAACCGCCGAGGGTGCGCCCGCGCGGCGTATAGATGGGGCGGCCGTTCATGGTGTCCTGGGGCTTGGTGTTGAAGCGCCAGTTGAGGGTTTTGTGCTGCGCCAGTTTGATGATGCCGGTGGGCACGTGAATCAACGGGCTCCTGTCGGGCGGGCCGGCCTCGACCAGGCAAACGGAAACCGATGGGTCCTCGCTCAGCCGGTTTGCGACGACGGCGCCCGACGAGCCGGCGCCGACGACGATGTAATCGAACTTCGCTGCTTCGCTCATTGTTTGAAGCTTCCCTTCCCCGGTATAATTGTTGCCGCCGCCGAACATGCTAGTGGCCTGTATCATCTATAATGTACCCCTACGACGGCGTTGCAAGGTTTCCGGCGAGGAGCGCGCCGTGCCGTGGTGCCAATCCACCGCAAGTGGCGCGCCCACGGACATTTGGGATGTCCGGGAGCCTTGCAACGCCGCCCTCTGGGTCGCTTTTCCCGTCCCCCCGGGGGTCGCGGGGGCGCCCCCCGCATTTTAGAATCGGGGGGACACCCCCCGGTGGCCCCCCGGGGTGTCGAAAGGGCTTGCCGATGTGCCGGCATCGCCGGCGCCCTCCCTCCTACCGGGGAAACGGAAAGCGCGATCGTAGGGGTACAAATTAGATGATACAGGCCACTAGGGCGTACCCAGCGCAAGCCCATGCTATTTGGTTATTCCGTGAACGCGGCAACCGCGGAATGCGCCAAGAATGCCGATTCACCAGCGCCATTGCGCGCCACCTCATAAACACCACGCAATTTCGGTATGGGCCGGAATAGATCTGATATCCCGAGCACGGTCTCCGCACCGCCCAAAAATAAAAGCCCGTCATCGGGCATAAGCTCGGCAATTTCCGCCAATATTTTGGTTTTGGTTTCCTGATCGAAATATATCAGGACATTGCGGCAAAATACGATATCAAACCGGCCCAACGACTTCAAATCATCTAACAGATTGAATTTGCGATATTTGACCATGGAACGGATATCGTTCTTGATCCGCCAAACTTCATCTTCCTTTTCAAAATATTTGACAAGAAATTGAACCGGCAAACCCCGCTGCACCTCGAACTGGCTATAAAGACCTTCTTCCGCCTTTTCCAAAATCCCGGTAGAGATGTCGGTTCCCAATATTTCGATATTCCAGCCCGAAACCATGGCTCCAAGTTCGCTGAGGATCATGGCCAGCGAATAGGGTTCCTGCCCACTTGAAGCCGCCGCACACCAAATCCGGAGTTTGCGTGCGTCTATGCGCGCATCCATATAATATGGCAGGGTCGCATCACGAAAAATATCGAACGGTTTAATATCGCGAAAAAAGAACGACTCGTTTGTCGTCATGGCCTCGGTTATTTCCTTGACGAGATCCTGGTTCACACCGTTTCGTGCCTGCCGGACCAATTCTTCAAGTCCGTCAAGGGAATTTTTCCGAGCAACCGGAATCAACCGGCTTTCAAGCAGATAGGATTTTTCCTCTGAAACCACGAGACCCGATTCGCGCTTTAGCAGCTCCCGAAGAAAATTGAAATCGTCCGGGGTCATTACACGCCTTTTTCAATATACCCGGCGACAAAAGACGCAAGCTCATTTAACGGGAGCACCGCAGTGCAGTAACCGGCCGAGGCCACGGCGCCGGGCATGCCCCAGACCACGCTTGATTTTTCGTCCTGCGCGATGATCGTTCCGCCTGAAGCGATGATCGCCTCTCCGCCTTTCAGGCCGTCATATCCCATGCCAGTGAGAATAACGACCAAGGCCTTGGGCCCGTAAATTTCAGCGACGCTTCTCAACATCGGATCCACCGCTGGCCGGCAAAAATTTTCCGGTGGCGCCTGGTTCAGGGAAATTTCGGTTTGATTTCCATCATTCTGTATCAGCATATGGTGATCGCCCGGCGCTACATAAATTTGCCCTGGCCGGACCGGTTCACCATCCGTTGCCTCTTCAGCCGGAATTCCGGCTATGCGGGTTAGGTGCTCTGCCAAGATCTTGGTGAAGTTTGGCGGCATATGCTGCGTTACCAGGGCAGGTATCGAAAGCTTTCCTTCCAAGCTCTTGAAAAACGTGAAAAGTGCCTGTGGTCCGCCGGTCGAAGATCCGACCACAAGGATACGAGGTTTTGGGCGGATACTTGGCGTCGGCCGGAGTTTGATCACCGTTCCGGATTTGATCGCCGGCTTTGCCGCAGTCGTTCGACCGGACTTTAGGCCAAGCTTGCTCTGTCCCAGATGTTTGATTTTTTCTAGCAACTCATGCTGGAAATCTTTACCGCCGGTCATCTCACGGGAGGATGATGGTTTGGTAATATAGTCCGACGCCCCCGCCTCAAGCGCCTTGAGGCTGATCTCGGCATTCTTCAGGGTCAATGTGGAAGCCATAATAACTTTGATAGTGGGATCAACGGCCAAGATCTCCGGTAACGCGGTCAAACCATCCATTACCGGCATTTCGATATCCAGTACGACGACATCAACATCGCGTTTCTTGACGCTTTTCACCGCGAGACTGCCGTTCGCCACCGTATCGACGACGACCACGTTCGGATCGTCTGAGATCATCCGCGTAATCAAACCGCGAACGACCGCCGAATCATCAACGATCAATACATTGATCCTGGAATTCTTGTGATCCAATATTTTGTTCCCGACACGCAAAAAGCATCGGCAATTCAAGCTGATATGCGCAAAATATCTTGAACGCCGTTAAAGTAGACCAACCTGAGCCAGCTTGGTCTGTATGATTTCGCCATCAAACGGTTTCATAATGTACTCGTTCGCCCCTGCCTCCATAGCTTCCTGAATATGGTTGACATCGTTTTCGGTGGTGCAAAACACAACCACCGGATTATCCCCCCCGGGCAGTTGACGCAATTTCTTAAGGAAATCAATTCCGTTCATGACAGGCATGTTCCAATCGAGCAGAACAGCATCCGGCATCTGTGTTTCACACGCGTTCAATGCCACTTGGCCGTCTTCGGCCTCGATGGTCTCAAAATCCAATTCTTGCAGGATTTTCTTGGCGACCATTCGTATGACTTTGGAATCATCTACAATCAAACAGGATTTCATGGCTTTCCGTATGACCTTCTCAAGTTTGGATCAAATTTGGCCACCCCTTTGGATGGATGGATAAGGAGGTGGCACACAATGCCTGCGAGCGACACTAATATTCCCCCGACCTCGGTTCAACTTACGATTATCACGCCCCGTCAGCAGGTCCAAAGGTACCCAAGAGAGATTCAACCAGTGCGTTCCGATCATACTTCGACACGTAATCGCTAAATCCAACCTCGCGCCCGAGTTCGAAATCTTGTTCCGTTGCCCGCGACGAAAGCGCTACCAGGGGCGTATCTTTCCAAGGTCCATCGCCTCGAACAGTGCGCGCGAATTCGTAGCCATTCATGTCCGGCATTTCGATATCGCTGACGATAATGTCGAATTTGTCACCGCGATCGCGCATTTTGAGCGCATCTTCGGCTCGCTCCGCCGCAATGACATCGTATCCGGCCGCAGACAAAAGCGGTGTCATCAAATTGCGAAAAAAGGAACTGTCATCGACCAGAAGCAATCGACGCCGCGTGGTCAATATTGAAACGTCGTCAGAGCGCGTATTGAACCAGTCCGAAAATCCTTTGGTCAGGTAATAACCGGCATCAATGATATCTGTCGCATTGCCATTAATAACAGCGCTGCCGACCAAGCCTTCCGATTGCGAGCGGAGTTCAACATTGACCTCGTCTTCGACAATATCGACAATTTCCTCGACCACCAGACCCATGGAGCGATCACTATCCGTGAAAACAAGGATCTGCTGCATACCCTCGGACTTCCATTCGTAGTCGTCGTTGTAGGGAATGAGCGGCATTAGTTGCCCACGATATTGAACCACGCGCTGTCCATTGGAAAATTCGAGGGTCGAAAGATCAATTTCCTCCAACCTTGCAACTAAAGATAAAGGCACGGCTTTAAGCGATTCGTCACCTGACTTAAAGACCAGCATCGCCTGGCTATCGTTGCTTCGTGTTGCTTCGGCAACCGTCGAGCTTTCGGCGGCGGTAGCAGTCATCGAGATTTCACCGGTCTCCGATGCGATTCCGTTGGGATCCAAAATCATAATGACGCTGCCGTCCCCGAGGATCGTATTGCCCGAGAACAAATTAATATCCCTCAGGATCGGAGCAACCGGCTTGACCACGATTTCCTCGGTGTCGAAGACGCGGTCGACGATAATGCCGAATGTGTAATTACCGACCTGACTGACGACGATAAAGACCTCGTCATCAGGGCCATGTGTCTGGGCGCCATTCAAATTGAGCAGGGACGCCAGTTGCACCAACGGCAACAGCCGGTTGCGCAACCGCAAAACCGGGGCATTGTTGATTAATTCTATGGCATTTTCCGAATGCGCCGAGGCCCTTACGAGTTCGAGAACACTGATTTGCGGAATGGCAAATCTCTCATTGGCGCATTCGATGATAAGCGCAGAAACAATTGCCAGGGTCAGGGGTATCTTGATGGTGAATGTCGAACCCTTGCCGACCTCCGAAGTCAATTCGATGGTGCCACCGATTTTTTCAATATTAGTACGCACCACATCCATGCCAACACCGCGGCCGGATACACTGGTCACCTTTTCGGCAGTCGAGAAACCGGCATTGAAAATGAATTGTTGAATCTGCTGGTTCGGCATATTTTCCAATTCGGCATCCGTCGCCAAACCGTTTTCAAGGATCTTGCTCTTGATGCGATCGATATTCAGCCCACGACCGTCATCGGATATCTCGATCACAATGTGACCGCCTTCGTGAAACGCCTGCAGAAGGACGACGCCGGTTTCGGGTTTTCCGGCCTCTTGCCTCTCAGACGGCGATTCCAAACCGTGATCGGCCGAATTGCGGACCATGTGCGTCAGCGGATCCTTGATCAATTCCAATACCTGGCGATCAAGCTCGGTTTCGGCGCCCACCATCTGAAGATCAATTTTCTTATCTGCTTCCAGCGCCAGATCGCGGACGATACGCGGCAATTTAGCCCAAGCATTACCGATGGGCTGCATCCGGGTTTTCATCACGCCCTCCTGGAGATCGGACGTAATGTGGCTAAGACGCTGGAAAGGTACATTGAATTCGCTTTCCTCGCGGCCCCGGACCATCTGATTGAGGGCGTTTCGGGTCAGAACCAATTCGCTGACCAAGGTCATCAGATTTTCCAAAAGATCGACGTGCACCCGGATCGTCTGTTGGGCAATCGCAGATTCCTTGGCGCCTGCCTCTGCCGTGGGCGCAGCCTTTTTCGTTTCAGCCGGCAGGGACGCTTGTGTCGCCGGCGGTGTGCCAGAGCCGGCAGATTCCTCGCTCCGTTCGGCAGCCATTTCGGCGGCGATTTCTGCTTCGGAAGACCCTTTTACACCGCTTGCTTCCGCTGCCATGACTTCTTCGAGAAGCTCCGCCGCCACGGGAAAGCCATTGTCGTCTAGCACCGGACCGCCGGACTCGGCGGCTGGTTCTTCGTCTGCCGCGGCTTTAGCTTCCGCCGGAGCCTCGGAAGCTGCCGGTGCAGGCGCTTCACCGTCGGCCATGGCGCGCAATTTACCGATCAGAGTACCGTCGTTACCTTCCGGTTCCGAACCTGTTTCTTCCAAACCTCCGAGCAGATCACGGATCGTATCGATCGTTTGCAGCACGAGCGTTACCGCGTCCGGCGTCACTTCAAGCTCGCCGTCCCTGAACTTACCCAATACATCTTCTCCGGCGTGGGCGACCGCCTCGAGTCGGGGCAACCCAAGAAATCCACTTGTTCCCTTGATCGTGTGAACGAGCCGGAAAATATTGGAAAGTATCTCGTTGTTGCTCGAATCTTGCTCGAACTTTACCAGTTCGACGTCAAGCACCGCTAGATTTTCAGAAGTTTCGGTTAAAAATTCAGTTAATAGATCGTCCATGATCCAGACTCCAGTTACCTAAGACCTCAAGAGCGGCCTATCTCTATCCTAATCCTGTCCCTACAAATGGGAACTGAAATGGATAAACAGAACCCCTTTGGGCCATTTTTTCGCAAATTTATTGCAATACTCGGCACAAGAGGTTGAATGGCCGCTATTCCGTAACGTTAAACTCTATGGAATCTGGGGACTCGTCAGAATATTTCAAGACCAAGCGGTTTGCTTGCGCGATTTGACCACTATAAAACGCGACAACATTGCGAACCGTCAGATCCTCGGCCCCAAGATCCTGGTCAAATCCGGTTCGCGTTTCGGGATGCAAGGCGCAACGATCGCCCGTCAATTTAATTTCCAGCTTCAAATTATCTAAAGGAGCGGCAAATGCGATTTCCAGCGTCGCGGAGCGGCGCGCGCATTCGCCGGCAAGCAATACAAGATTCAGGAGAATTTTACCCGCGTGTTTTTCGACGACATCGCCATCATCGGGTTTTTGCCGCCACGATAAGTCCATCCGGTTGTCGTTGGAATGACTTTCGACCAAACGCCGAATTGTCCCGAATTCAGCTGCCGCGCCATCACCCCACCCACCAAATGCGTGCCGAAAATAGGCAAGACGCGATGCAACCTGCCTGGAACTGTCGCCGATCAACGACACCGCGTCCTCCTGCATACCGGAGGTTAAATCGGTTAAAAGTTCTATGCCATTGTTGATCGCGCCGACGGGACTTATCAGGTCGTGACAGATTTTGGAACAAAGAAGTTCCGTAACGCGCTGATGAATATCCTCAACCATGCTCCGGCTGATCCGTCTTTGCGAAAATTAGTTCGATGAATTGGATTGGAGTCATAGAAAATCCCAACTTTTCCTTTTGAGCAATAACATTTGATACGCCGGTTCCAGTTGCATAATGTCAAACTGACCGGCAATGCTCAAATTAACTCGGCACGCCGGCACCGGAGACGGAAGAAGAAGAATGGAAGCCACCTCGGATAAGCAAGCAATAAAGAGAAACAAAGGCTTACCCCGAGGCCGGCAGATGCTTCCATCGGCCTTGGAGGAAGTACGGGAGATTTTAGGGGATCAACCGCGCCATCCGTCCCTTTTGATCGAACATCTCCACCTCATTCAAGATGCGCGTGGATGCCTTTCGTCGACGCATCTGGCCACGCTCGCGTTTGAACTAAAACTTTCGCAGGCCGAGGTTTACGAGGTCGCGAGTTTTTATCATCACTTTGAAATTGTTAAGGAGAATGATGCCAACCCGCCGCAATTTACGGTCCGCGTTTGCACCAGCATCGCCTGCGATCTGGCCGGTTCGGAGGCGCTTATCACCCGCCTTGAGCATAATTTCGGAGGCGTGGTCCGTATCATCCGCGCGCCCTGTATGGGTGCCTGCGACAAGGCGCCGGCGGCATCCATGGGAAAACGCCAGTTTCCGCGCTGCACCGTGGAAGATATCGGCAACGCCGCTGAAAACGCGACCGTTACACCATTAGTCCCCGAATATGAGCATATCGATGATTACGTCGAACGCGACGGATACAAGACGCTGATGAAATTGGGTGCCGGAAGCTTGCCGAGCGAGCATGTACTGGACGAACTCGAGGCGGCTGGCTTAAGGGGGATGGGCGGCGCCGGATTTCCGGTCGCGAGAAAATGGAAGTTCCTTGAGGGGAGCAAAAAACCGCGAACGCTGGTCGTCAATGCCGACGAAGGTGAACCGGGTACGTTCAAGGACCGTTTCTGTCTGGAAAGCCAGCCACACCGGTTCTTGGAGGGTGCGTTAATCGCGGCCCATGTCATCGAAGCCGATGAGGTCTATATTTATTTACGGGACGAGTATCCGCAAATTCATGAAATCTTGAGCCGCGAAATCGACGCCTTGGAGGAAAGCAGCGTCCCGTTACCGGCGCGCATACATCTGAGGCGCGGCGCCGGGGCCTATATTTGTGGAGAAGAGACAGCGCTGCTCGAAAGTCTGGAAGGAAAACGGGGATTGCCGCGCAACCGGCCGCCGTACCCTGCGCAAAAAGGTTTGTTCGGACGGCCGACGCTGATCAACAACGTGGAAACGCTGTTTTGGGTGGGCGAGATACTCAGAAATGGGGGAGCGTGGTATCGGGACCAGGGCCGGCCACGCTACTATTCGGTTTCGGGAAGGGTGAAAAATCCGGGGGTGGTGCTGGCACCGTCCGGCACTACCGCGATTCAGCTTATCGAACAGCATTGCGGCGGCATGGCGGACGGCGAGACATTTGCGGCCTATCTGCCCGGCGGTGCTTCCGGCGGAATATTGCCCGCCGCACTGGCCGGCGTTCCCTTGGATTTCGGTGAGTTGGAAAAACATGGGTGTTTTGTTGGTTCCGGCGCCGTGGTCGTATTTTCCGAACACGACGATATTCGAAATGTCGCCAGAAATTTGGTCGGCTTTTTCGAAGATGAAAGCTGCGGTCAGTGCACCCCGTGCAGGGTCGGCTGCGAAAAGCTGTTGACCATGATGGCGGAAGAAAATTGGGATACCGATCTTATGCGCGAGCTTGCTGATACGATGCGCGACGCATCTATTTGCGGGCTCGGACAGGCAGCGCCCAATCCGGTTATATCCACCTTGAATTACTTTAAGGGGAATTCCGGATGAGCGATGACATAAAGTTCATCCTTGACGGAACCGAGGCCACCGCCAAGCCCGGAGAGACGATCTGGCAATCAGCGAACCGGCTGGGTATCGAGATTCCCCATCTTTGCTATCGGCATGCCACCGATTACCGCGGTGATGGCAATTGCCGGGCCTGTCTTGTCGAGATCGATGGTGAACAGACGCTTGCGCCTTCCTGCATTCGCGAACCTGAAGAAGGCTTGGTGGTCGCAACCAATTCTGAGCGCGCCAAAAAGACCCGCGAGGCGATCTTCGAGCTACTTCTTGCCGACCAAACGGAACCCGAAGGTGAATTCAAACTTTGGCTGGATCAAATGACGATCAACGGCAGCCGGTTTCCAAAAAGCCGGTCGGTCGAGGCCGATAATAGTCACACCGCGATCGAAGTCGATTTAAACAAGTGCATACACTGCAAACTTTGCGTTCAAGCTTGCCGCGAAATTCAAGGAAATGACGTGATTGGGATGGCGCGGCGCGGCGCAAAAAGCTGCATCGTGTTCGACATGGCCGACGCCATGGGTGCCAGCACCTGCGTAGCCTGCGGCGAATGCGTTCAAGTTTGCCCGACCGGCGCGCTTAAACCATCCGGCCTCGGTGCGTGGGAAATGCCCGGTGAAAGCGATAAGATTGTCGATAGCATATGTCCCTATTGCGGGGTTGGATGCCAGGTTCGCCTTCACGTCGAGGACAACAGGATTACCTGGGTAGAAGGGCGCGACGGCCCCGCCAATCATAGCCGGCTTTGCGTCAAAGGCCGCTTCGGAATGGACTATGCCAGCCACGATCATCGCCTGACCGTGCCTTTGATCCGAAAGAATAATGCCAAAAAAACCGAAGAGATAACCGTCGATCCGGAATATCCCTTCGATCAATTTCGCATCGCCACGTGGGAAGAGGCCCTGGACGCCGCCACCGGCGGCTTCAAATCCATTCTTGGAAGCAAAGGGCCCAAGGGTCTCGCCGGCTTCGGTTCGGCAAAGGGCTCCAACGAAGAAGCCTATTTGTTCCAGAAACTCATCCGCGCCGGATTTCATACCAATAACGTGGATCATTGTACCCGGCTTTGCCATGCCTCCTCGGTTTCGGCACTCTTAGAGGGGATCGGATCGGGCGCGGTTACGGCACCGTTTATCAGTTGTCTTGATTCGGATGTGATCGTCGTTATCGGTTCAAATCCGACGATCAATCATCCTGTCGCCGCGACTTTCATCAAGAATGCGGCGGAAGCCGGCGCGGAACTTATTGTGATTGATCCGCGCAAGAATGCCCTTGCCTCCTACGCCTCCGAATTCCTGCAATTCAACGCCGGCAGTGATGTGGCGCTCCTCAACGCATTGTTGAACGTGATAGTTCAAGAGGAGCTTTATGACCGACAGTATGTGGAGGCGCATACCGAAGGCTTTGACGAACTGGCAAATCACGTCGTGCAATTTACGCCCGAACGAATGGCTCCGATCTGTGGCGTCAATGCTGAATTGCTGCGCGAGGTGGCCCGCAAGGTCGCCTGCGCCGGCGCGGCGATGATATTCTGGGGCATGGGGATAGCGCAGCATACGCACGGAACCGATAACGTGCGCTGCCTGATCGCGCTGGCCTTGATCTGTGGTCACATGGGAAGACCCGGCGCCGGCCTGCATCCGTTGCGCGGTCAGAACAACGTACAAGGCGCGTCCGATGCCGGGCTAATCCCGATGATGTATCCGGATTACAAGCTGGTCGCCGACCAGGATGCAAGGGAGAATTTCGAAGACTTCTGGGGAACGGATTTAGATCCTGAATCGGGTCTGACCGTGGTTGAGATCGTGGAATCGATCTTGGAAGGTGGGATCGAAGGGCTTTATGTGATGGGTGAAAATCCAGCGATGTCGGACCCTGATACGGCGCATACGCGTCGGGCGCTGGCAAAGCTCGAACATCTTGTGGTTCAGGATATCTTCTTGACCGAAACGGCCAATTACGCGGATGTGATACTGCCGGCATCGGCGTGGCCGGAAAAAAACGGAACCGTCACCAACACCGACCGGCGTGTGCAAATGGGCCGCCAAGCCCTGGATATGCCGGGAGAGGCGCGTCAGGACTGGTGGATTATCCAGGAAATTGCCCGCCGTATCGGTCTGGTTTGGAATTACGACGGGCCGCGCGAAATTCACGCTGAAATGCAGCAATGCATGCCATCCATGCGCCATATACCGTGGGATCGACTCGAAAACGAAGACGCCGTTACCTACCCGTGCGAGGCGGAAGATCAACAGGGACACGAGATCATATTCGGCGATGGGTTTCCTACAGCGACAGGTCTGGGGCGCTTGGTTCCGGCTGAAATATTGCCACCTGACGAAACACCTGATGCGGATTATCCGATGATCCTAACCACTGGCCGCCTCTTGGAGCATTGGCATACCGGTGCCATTACGCGGCGTGCCAAAAAACTAAATTCGCTCGAGCCGGAACCCGCCGTCCATGTTTCGCCGGGAGATATGGCTAGAATGAATTTGGTCCCCGGTGAGAAAGTTTTGGTCACTACACGGCGCGGCAAAATCCACCTGGCCGCGCGCCAGGAACCGGATATGCCTGACGGCTTGGTTTTCATCCCGTTCTGCTATGCCGAAGCACCGGCCAATATGCTGACCAACCCGGCCCTGGACCCATTCGGGAAAATACCGGAATTGAAGTTTTCCGCCGCGCGATTGGAAAAGCTGTAATCGGATTTCCCGGGACAGGTTGAGTAAACGGTGCCACGAATGACAGATCACCCTGGTCGTAATTTGTTTGAAATATTGCTTGCCGGAGTCAGCGATGACGCGGTTCAAAATGTCACCATCGGCATCAACTGGACGCTTGTGGAAACTTCCGAAGGCTGCGGACTGGCTCAAACGCCGAGGCGGGATGCCCCCGGCTGTCAGCCTGTTGCAAGCGCGGGGACATTGGCCGAGAACAAACTTATACACCTGGCCGGACTGGTACGTTCTGAAAATCCCCTGGAGATTTCAATCGGCGTTGCGGCGATTAATGCCCATTTCAACCGTTATAATATACAAGGTCCGGACTTGAACGGGCTTGATGCGTTCAGCGAAGTTGATGGGCGTGTCGCCATCATTGGCCGCTTCCCCAACCTCGATCGCCACCTAAAAAATTATTGCGTAATCGAACGGGAACCGAGAGAAGGCGAATTTGCCGAAGCGGATATGGAAACAATACTTCCCGGCTGCGAAGCCGTCATTATCACGGCGGCAACGTTGGTCAACGGAAGCGCACAGCGCATCATCGATCTCGCAGCTGGCGCGCGCAAGGCATTCGTCGGGCCGGGAACACCGTTGGCGCCGATGCTCCAATCGGAAGGCATCGAATGTCTAGCGGGGATGGTGATCGACGATGCGCCGCGCGCCCGCAAGGTTGTGAGCGAAGGCGGGGCGGTTGCCGCACTGAAAGGCTGCGGCCGCTTCGTCACATTGATGATGCGGTGACGATACGGGCGATTTCCTCGGCGCGCAGGAGATCGCCAGATTTGTTGATATTGAAAAAAGGATCGAAGGGTTCGATTTCAAATTTGACCTCGGCCAGATGATGGCGGGCGGTCCATAGACCGATCTTTTTGATCTTTTCCTCGACCAGGGCATGGCGCAAATCTCCCGCGAGGCTCGTACTCCACAAGCCGCAAACCGGGTGCGTCCAGCCGCCGGAGCTGGCACAGACAAGTTCTACCCCCTGCCCTTCGGCGGCATCGAGATAACGCCCGACCAACTCCGGTGGAATAAACGGCGCGTCGGCTGGAAAACTGACGATCCATTTAATATTCGGATGGTGGCTCGATGCCCAATCCATGGCCGCAAGAATACCGGCGAGCGGGCCCTGGAAGCCCTCGACGGGATCGGCGATTACCGGCAGATCGTAATCTCGGAAACGGGAAGGATCGCCGTTGGCGTTGATGATCAAATGGGTGGTCTGAGGACGGGCGCGCTCGATAATCCAATCAAGAATCGATCGGCCCGATAGCGGAAGAAAGCATTTATCGCCGCCGCCGAAGCGCCGCGCCAAACCACCGGCAAGGATGACGCCGATGGTTTCGGTCATGCCCTATTCGCACCCTTTCGGGACTGGCGCCCGGGCTCATCCGATGCCACATCGGCGTCCGCATCGAACTCGATCCGACGTTCGCCGGACAAAGCCAAAAACCGTTTACCCCTCGCCCTACCGATCAGGGTCAAATCCGCTTGGCGCGCAAGTTCGACGCCCCATGCGGTAAAACCGGAGCGAGAAATCAGAATTGGAATGCTCATCTGGACCGTCTTGATCACCATTTCGCTGGTCAGCCGCCCGGTCGTATAGAAAATCTTGTCGTCTCCGCTAATGCCATTGATGCGCATGTAACCGGCGATCTTATCTACCGCGTTATGCCGGCCCACATCTTCCATATATATAAGTGGCTGGTCGTCCTCGGCGAGAACGCAGCCATGAATGGCACCGGCCTCCAGATAGAGGCTCGGCGCCATATTGATTTTTTTGACCAGCCTATAAAGATCGCTGGTGCGGATGCGCGTGCTGGCCGGCAGTTCAATTTCGTCGAACTTCTCCATAAGATCGCCAAACACGGTACCCATGGCACAGCCAGACGTCAGTGTTTTCTTTTTGAGCTTATCTTCAAAATCCGATTGGTGTTCGGTTCGAACGACGATGGTTTCGATATCTTCCTCGTAATCGATGCCGGTAATTTCGTCGTCCGCCAACAGCATGTTCTGATTGACCAGATATCCGACCGCCAGATATTCGGGATAATCGCCGATGGTCATCATGGTCACGATTTCCTGGGCATTGAGGTAAAGCGTCAACGGCCGTTCGACGGTCACCGTAGCGGTGACCTCGTTGCCTTCGTGATCGATGCCCGTAACACGTTCGACCAGCCGGTGATCGTCCGGATCGGGCGTCACCGCAAATTCTTTCAATTTGGCCATAAAATCTCCGGTCTTAAGCATAGCTTAGTCACCGCCCGGTAGACATGCAATCTACCGAACCAGATCGGCGGGACCGGTTAAGATTTCGGTAACCGGTCAGTGTCTATCCTACATGCTTCGGCTCATGACTAAGGAAATTCGATCATGTCCGTAAAAAGCGAACTTAAATCAGCCACCAGGCAATGCGCATTCATTAATCGTCTTGTGAAGGAAGCGGAAGCCTGTACCGATTCTGATCGTGCCGGTCTTCTTTACGGAATGGCCAAAGTGGAAAGCGGCAACCTATCGAAGTCGTTGCGTACGCTTCTCGCCCGCAAGCGCCCGGCACACCAGTTGAATCAGGCGCGCGCCGCTTGATTTTGCGCCATTGGCGCCGCGATAACCCTTCTGGGACAAGGGCATTCGCCGATTGCCCGTGACAAATTGTGTCCGACACTTTACTTTTTCCGGCCTTGAATGATTAAAGGTGACGGCGGACTTAGCCGTCTTCAGGCCATGACCGACTTAATCGACCCATTCGGCCGCCAGGTAACCTACCTGCGCGTTTCGGTGACCGACCGGTGTAACTACCGGTGCGTTTACTGTATGTCCGAAAACATGACGTTCCTGCCGAAGGCCGATCTTTTGAGCCTCGAGGAATTGGACCGGGTCTGCAGTGCCTTTGTCGAGCGCGGTGTCGATAAAATCCGCCTGACCGGCGGCGAGCCCCTGGTCCGGCGCGGCATCATAACATTCATCGAACGCTTGAGCCGCCATTTAAAAAGCGGCGCGCTCAAGGAATTGACCCTGACCACCAATGGCAGCCAGCTTGCCAAATATGCGAAAAATCTAGCCGATTGCGGCGTTAAACGCATAAACGTGTCGGTGGATTCTTTGGATCCGGCCAAATTTCATGAGGCGACCCGTTGGGGCCAGTTGGAAGATGTGTTGGGGGGATTGTCCGCCGCGAAACGGGCGGGATTGGACGTGAAGATCAATGCGGTGGCGTTGAAGGACTTCAACGAGGATGAATTCGACCGCATGATCGAATGGTGCGGCGCCGAAGGGTACGATCTGACCTTTATCGAGACCATGCCCTTGGGTGAAATTGGACCGGACCGGCTGGAGCAATATTTACCCCTTTCGGTGGTCCGCGAAAGGATTGAAGCGCGCTGGACGCTGGACGGCACCGATTACCGGACCGGCGGGCCGGCCGCATATTCCGTCGTCCGCGAAACCGGAAAACGATTAGGGTTTATCACGCCGCTAACTCATAATTTCTGTGAAAGCTGCAATCGCGTGCGGCTGACTTGTACCGGACAACTCTATATGTGCCTGGGCCAGGACGACTGCGCCGACCTCCGCGGCCCCCTGCGCGGCGGCGAAAGCGATACGGCCTTGAACGATGCCATCGATGCCGCCATCGGCCGAAAGCCCAAGGGGCATGATTTCGTCATCGAGCGCGGCAATGCGGCACCTTCCGTCAGTCGCCATATGAGTGTCACCGGCGGCTGAACCTTGCCGCGATTGCCGCGCGGGCTATACTCTCCGCCGGTTACATCCGCCGCTGCCGCAAAGTCCAAGAGCAATACAATGGATTTCAATAACATCGCGCTCGTTGCCGACGATCACCCGGATGCGTCCGCCGCGCTCAAGGCACTGGCGGGCCGTTACGATCACGTATCGCCGGGCGAAGCGGACCTTATCGTCGCCATGGGCGGCGACGGATTTATGCTGACCACCCTGCACAAATATATGGGCCAGGGAACGCCCATCTTCGGCATGAACCTGGGTTCAATCGGTTTTTTGATGAATGCGTTCAGTGACGAGAACTTGCTCGGACGACTGCGAAAGGCGGAACCGATCGAACTTCACCCCTTGGCGATGCGCGCCACGACCAGCGACGGCGACGAGCACACCGCCCTTGCCATCAATGAAGTGTCGCTTTTGCGCGAACTTCGGCTGGCGGCAAAAATCAGGATCAAGGTCGACGAAATCGTTCGCATGGAGGAATTGATTTGCGATGGGATTTTGATTTCGACGCCGGCGGGCAGCACCGCCTATAATCTTTCCGCCTACGGTCCGATATTGCCCCTTGGCGCCGGATTGCTGGCGTTAACGCCGATCAGCGCGTTCCGCCCCCGGCGCTGGCGCGGCGCCTTGCTGCCGCAAAAAACGCTGATCAATTTCGAGGTCCTGGACCCCGACCTCAGGCCGGTCAGCGCGGTCGCCGATTTCACCGAGGTGCGAAATGTCGTCGAGGTCGAGATACGCGAATCAAGCGGTGTCCGCCCGACCCTCCTGTTCGATCCCGAACACAACCTCGAAGAGCGGATTTTGAAGGAACAATTCCAGCCATAGGCTGGGCTCCGGCTTCCATCTTGTCCGGCACATACGGCCCGATCTCCTCGGGCGGCAACGGATTCCTCCGCTCGTCCCAGATCTCGACGATGGTCTCGGGCGCCAGCGGCAACTCCGCGACGCCCATCAAATCCACCAATCTGAACCGCTCGTCCCGCGGTGTGCGCGCCATCAACTCCGCCGCCACGTCGGGCGCCATCCGTTGCAAGCCCGCCATCTGCCGGCCCGCCGCCACTTTCTCGCGGGCGTTTCCGGCAAGGACGGCGGCGCGCTGGCAGTCAACCACCGGGCTCGGAACATGGCCGGTGTCCCGGATAGTCAAACTCTCAGCCTGACTCGATCCAAGTTAACGCTGATAGAGCGCTTCGACCCCACGCCACCGGACATCCTGCACCAACTTGGGAATAAGCTCGCGGGCGATTTCCATGGTGGCTTCACGGCTCATGCCCGGTTTGATGCGCGGATCATAAAGGGTACGGATCAGGATTTTGTCGTTGAGGGGAAGATAATCAAGCCCAAGCTGCAGATTACTGAATATCGAAGGCACGACCAATTCAGAATCGGCATACAGCCCCAACGACTGAGTGATCTCTTCGATAAAACATCGCTTGGCAGTGCTACTTTCCAATCCATCTGGAACTATGATATCTGCTTTAAATATCTCGGATAATCTGTTCGATGCGGTTCCACTACAAATTAACTTTGATATTTGTTCCGCGATTGCCTCCGGCTTGTTGCGGCTCACCAAATATTCTTTGATGTCGCCACGATCCATAAACCGGACTGTAACATTTGCCCTTTTGATTTCACCCGATTCCGGTAGGTAAATGACTTTGAGCTTGGTCAGCTTGCTTAATTCAACAGCCAATTGCGATACGAATAAATTCTGCCAAGGTTCGGGGTCTATCAGCGTGATCCTAATTTCGCCATTCCACTTTTTTACTTTGGATGCCAGCCTGTATTTTCGTGCGCCGAAATCTACAGAGAATGTGGTGATCCTAAACTTCTCAATCAATAGATCGGCATCGGCAACGGGCTCCCGTCCAGTCATGTGAAATCCCAATATCACCAGGACCACACATAGTGCGCCGATGGCAACCCATTGCCACCATGATTTGCGAAACGGTTGGAACTTCATCTACCAATTATAACGTGTGTGGCTAGGAAACAAAGTTCTATAGGCGTTCTAGATATCTAACGTCGCCTTCTCTGCAATCGTCTCCCGCGCCCCGGAACTGGCGCCGCTCCTCCTCCCCCGGGCGGTGGTCCCTTGAATATGTCGGGAGGCAAATTCTCGAAGAATTCCCTCAACCTGTCACTGGCATTCTGCATATAACGCAAAATATGTTGAAAGTTTTCATCGGAATCCCTAGGTGACCGGTTATTAGGTTTCTTTTGTTCTGGAGCACCAAAAGTATTATCGTCAACATCTTGTGGCGGCGTCGGCTCCTGCCCCGTGCCCGGCGGTTTTCCTGTTGAACCACTGTCTTGCCTGGTTCCGAACATCCCCTGGACGTTGCGCGTGAACTCACTCATGATTTGGCGTTCCGCCGGCGTCATGGCGTTGACATCCTTATTGCCCCACTCGCCCATTAGATCCACGAGTTCACCCATGCGGCCCGGTGACGTGTCGATCGGCCTGCCGTCAGGCGCCAATACCGGCTTGCCGGTGTGTGGATTGCGAAGGACTGCGTCGCCGGACTTGGTATCAAGTGCCATTGCGGCGTCGCGTTCGGATTGCCGGTGGTCTCAGACGTGGGTGGCTCGACGAGTCCCCGGCCAATCGTCCGAAAATCCTCAATCATACGCTGTGTATCGGAAATCGGCGTCGGGTCTGGCTTGTCTCCTGTTCCGCCCGGCTGCGCGCTCTGACTGCCACTGTTCCCCTGGTCACCTTCTGCCCCGCCGATAAAATAATTGCCGCCGGCGTCCGAATTCGCGCCTCGGTCGGGAACCCGCGCCGCTAAACGGACTGTGCATGGTCGCACCGGACAAAATGCGCGATGCGATGGGAGCAACGCTTCGACCAAATTTGTCTTCGGACATGAGGATCCTTTCAATGACCGCGCTATCACGGTCATAGAAAATGAATTGGATGGATGATGAAAAATGGGACCGTACGGTCCCGGAATTAAGCTAACGGTGGCGGGCGCCAACCGCGCTGGAAACTGTGGCGAAACCTTCGGCGGCCAGGCACGCCGCCAGTTCGTCGCAGATTCGTGCCGCCACCCCGGGCCCGCGATAGACGAGGGACGTATAAATTTGCACCAAGGACGCGCCGGCGATAATTTTTTCATAGGCGTCGCGCCCGCTAAACACACCACCGGCGCCGATTAAGGGCACGTTTCCGCCTGTTAGACGGTAAAGATCGCCGAGCACGCGGGTCGAGGGTTCGAACAAAGGCCGGCCGCTTAATCCGCCGGCCTCGGCGGCGGCCGGGCTCTGTAGTTCGGGCGGGCGAGCGATGGTTGTATTGGTGGCGATGATGCCGTCGATCCCGCTTTCCAGCGCCACTTGGGCGATATCTTCCAGTTCGCTTTCACCAAGATCAGGCGCAATTTTGATGAGCAGAGGACAGCGGCCTGTATCGCCGGCATTTTCGGCGGCTTCGTTCCGCGCGTCGATGGCGGCGGCGGCAAGTTCCTGGAGCCGGATTTTGGATTGCAGATCACGGAGCCCCGGAGTGTTGGGCGAAGAGACGTTGACCACCAGATAATCGGCAAGCGCGGCAAAACGTCTGACGCCCGCCACATAGTCGGCCACGGCATCATCGCTGTCCTTATTCTTGCCCACATTTATGCCGATGGGCCCACTGCCCGAGCCGGAGCGCCAAGAATTGAGATGCCGATAAAATTCGTCATGCCCGCCGCTATTGAATCCGAGCCGGTTGATGACGGCGCGATCTTCGGTAAGGCGGAACAGGCGCGGCTTCGGGTTGCCCGCTTGCGGCCTGGGCGTAACCGTCCCCGCCTCGACAAATCCAAAGCCGAGGGCAAGGAGCGCGGCGATAACTTCGCAGTCCTTGTCGAAACCGGCGGCAAGACCAATGGGATTGGGGAAGCGGACACCCCAAAGCTCGGTTGCCAGGTTTTCGTGGCGCTTTCGCCGGTAACGCGGGGCCAAGCCCAGCTTAAGCGCCCAAATGCTGAAACGATGCGCCGCTTCGGCGCGTATATTGAACAGAAATGGGGCGGCAATCGCTCGATATATATCCAAGGCGGCATTCCCTGCTGGAGCCGAGGCTCACCTATAGCAGCCCGGACGGTGGCACGCCAAGGCCGGCCGAAAATGGAGCGAACGATCGCGGCTTTACATTACACGCGACTTAGAAAAACAACCACTCGGGCAGCCATTCAGGCAACAATTCGGGGAGCCAGGACGCGAGCCAGGACGGGTGCCAAAACAGGTGCATGATGCGGTCGTAAAAGCCGACGAGCAAGACCCATCCGCCCAGTGCATAGCCGCCTGCAACCCGCCAATTATAGCCGCCCCACCGCATGAGGTAGGCGCCAATAAACAGAGGTATCGCCAGCTTTTGCCCAATCACGAGCATGATAAAAAACATGGCGATGAGGTACCCAAAATACATGGCGGCGCGCGGAAAGACGGCTTTTTCGGAAGCCTCCGCCAATGCCGCGCCGACGCCGCCGGCGGTGCGGAGCACGGCGGCAAGCGCCCGGCCATCATAAAATAGAACGACGGCGCTAAATATGAGGCCGGGAACGGCGATGGTTTCCGGGAACAGGCGGACGGAATCGGGCCATTGTTGGGAATCGAATAGCGCCCAGGCAAAAAGGGCGATAATTATGACCGTAAACGGCGTCGAGATGACCGGATTCCTTTCCGCGCCTTCGCCTGCCTGCGGCGTATCACCTGACTTCTTACTTCTGAAAATACCCCTGGCGGCCAGAATCACGGTTAGCAAGATCAGTGCGGCAATGATTAGAACGATCGGGCGCCCCAGCCAACCGGCGCCATCATGGGCGCGCATGCTGATCTGAAATGCGTTTTCCATGATGCTGCCGAGAATCAGCGCCAAAATCAGTGGTGGTCGGGGCCAACCGCCGCGTTTCATGATAAAACCGACAATCCCCATGGTGATGCAGCTGATCCAATCGCCGATCGACGCACCCCCGAGCCACGCTCCCATGAAAATGAACAGGACCACCCCGGGCACGATCAGGTGACCCGGCAGGAATGCAACCTTGGCGACTTGCTTGCTCCAGATCATCAGAAGACCGGCGACGACGATGTTGGCGACGACAATCGCCCAGACCATGCTGAAGGTCACATGAAGCTCGCTGGTCAGCATGTCAGGGCCCGGTTTCAGCCCCTGGATCAAGAGCGCACCGAGCAAAATCGCCGCGCCCAGGCTACCGGGGATACCGAAGGCCACGGTCGGAACCAATGAGCCGCCCTTGGTTGCGTTATTGGCCGCTTCCGGCGCGATCACGCCCCGGATGTCGCCTTGGCCGAATTGCGATTTATCCTTAGCGCTTTGCACCGCGTGTCCGTAGGCGACCCAATCGACAATCGCTGCGCCAAGTCCCGGCAGCATACCCACATATGTTCCAATCACCGCGCAACGCAGGGCAAGCCACCAATGGCGGAACGCGTCCTTGATACCTTCGACCATACCGCCGCCTTCGGTTTGATCCTTGGGTACCCGGGATATGGATACATTGCGTATCGCCAGTTCCATCAACTCCGGAAGGGCGAATAATCCAAGCACGACGGGGATGAGGGGAAGATTATCGATCAGGTAATCGGCGCCGAAATAGAAACGGGGAATGGCAATTGTTTCGGCATATCCAACGGTCGACAGCAAGAGACCGAATACCGCGACGGTCAGTCCCTTGACCACGGAACCACCGCTAAGGGATCCGACCATAGCAAGGCCGAGAACGCCGAGCATGAATAACTCGGGTGAATTGAATGCCAATATGATGGGAAGGATTAAGGGGAGAGATACGGCCAGAATAAGAGCGCCGAATACACCACCGAACGCGGACACCGTGAAGGCCGCTCCGAATGCGCGCGCCGCATGTCCCTTTTGTGCCAAGGGATAGCCGTCGAGAATGGTCGCCTGGGAGGCAGCGGTTCCGGGAATGCCGAGCATCACCGACGCGATGGTATCGCTGGTGGTGGTAACCGCATACATGCCGAGTAAAAGGGCAAATGCGGGCACCGGCTCCATATTGAACGTAAAGGGAAGCAAGAGCACCAGGCCGATGATGCCGCCGAGGCCGGGCACGGCGCCAAGCCAGATACCGATTAGTACGCCGAGCATCAAGAAACCGATGGCCGGCCACTGAAAGGTCAACAGTAAGCCCTCGAAAAACGCCTCGATCATTAATGAAGCCCCACGACGACAGATACTCAGAAGGCCACTGATTGATCCGCATTCGCTTTGCGGTCGCAGCCCCAAATTTATTTGCCGTCATACAACAACCGATGACAAGGGCTGTCAACCGAATGCCGACCTGATTCATTCTCGAATGAAATCACAGATGTTTGGCGAAGGACGGGTGCGGAAGAATGAGGCGTATATTGCGTCACCGCGCTTTCATGCCAGGCGGAGTCATGGCCCGGTCGCCAAACCACCATACGGTGGCGGTGGAAGCGGAAAAGAACGTGCTAAAAATCATTGGTCGAAACGGCTTTGGCGCGCCCTTGAATGGAAAGGCTGGTCCCAGCGGGAGCTGGCACGCCGCGCCGATATACATGAACAAAAGGTTTATAAATATTTGCAAGGCCGGGTGGACCAGCCGCGCGGCGATACCATGCTGCGCCTTGCGGACACTCTAGGGGTCACCGAAAGTTGGCTGCGCTTCGAGGTTGGACCGGCGGTCGTTCATATACCCGTTGTCGGACGTGTGGCGGCTGGTGAAAGTTTCATCCCGTTTGATGATAATCCACTTGGCACTGGCTACAGCGAAATTGAATTCACCTTGGACGATGCCGATCCGATTGCCATTGAAGTCCGCGGCGAATCGATGCTGCCGGTTTACCGCCCCGGTGACTATTTATTGTGTTCCCGGCGGCGGGGGACCGACATCGCTTCCTGTATGAACAAGGATTGTGTCGTCAAGACGGACCAAGGTGAGGGTTTCGTGAAGAAATTGGTGGCGGGTTCCGACCCCGGAACTTTTACGCTGATATCCTATAATGCCGCACCCATCGAGAATGTCCGCCTCATCTGGGCAGCGCCAATAATCTGGGTCAAACGCACCTAAACTCGCAATCTCCGTAAAACCTGCTCTGGTGCCCGTAATTAGACGGTAACGTCTCCATATTCGGTAATATTTATATATAATATATAATTTTTATGTAGATATCCATTGAATATTGAGAAAATTAGAATATTTAGATAAGATCGCTCAAATTAGGTGGGGTAAGATCATGGCTAACTCGGCAATACTATCGGACATCGAACGACAATTTACCGGACCGATTCCGTCCCGGGAACGGTGGATACTTCGTTTCGGTGGTATCGATGCATACCGGCTAGCCAAAGCCAAATCCGTTGTCCGTCATATGACCGACGAATGCCTCCGGATGCTGGAACACTGGCAGCGCTCACAACTTTCAAGCAAATTGACCGACGACAGCCAGATACAGATGTTTTCGGCGGATGCTAGAAATCATTGGAAGACTGAGTTCAGGAGAATTCTAAAATGCCGCGCGGAATGGAAAAGGTTCCTAAATAGCCTGAACGACGTTGCAGGCAAATGCATGGCCGGAACTTTGGCGTTGTTCGCTCCGGCGGCTCTCTCCGGGTGGATGTTTTTCCAACCTCAATAGGTCGCCCGTGACCTGCCCCCTTGAACTGGCCACTCACAACGAGAGTCCTTCCAAATGGTAGTTGCCCTGATGGGCGTAGTAATGAGGAATAGGGTCGCTTACTTGATGTAAAAAATTTTGGCTGGCCGTTATTTCGGATAACCTATTGAAAAGAGTGGTGCCCAGGGAAAGACTCCATGATTACCAACTATACCTCAGGATCATTGTGTAAAGCCCAGTTAGGTTCAAATCCTGCCGCCGAGACCAAATTGCCAAGAGCCCGGCGATTATTGGCTCAGATCTATGATTTGAGTCGCCGCTATAACTCTGTATGGTAAAGCCGAGCCGGGTTCGAGGCGCGGCGGGCCTCGGCCCGGCCGGGGTGGACCAAAGCAGCGGGGGGCGCATCGATCATGACCCGAAGGATTGCCGTGGTCGTCAGGGACCGGCAGGGCGAAGCTTTGCGGATGGCGTTGGGCTTGACCCTGATGGACGACGAAGTGGATGTGTTCGCCGCCGGCAGGAAGTTCGACTGGACGGAACAGGATCTTACGAATATCGAGGTCTTGCAGGAATTAGAGGCCGGATTATTTTCGGATCACCGGGAAAATGAAGAAACCGAATTCGTCGCCACCGAGATGATGGCGCACAGGTTGGCCGAGTATGATCATGTCATTCCCTATTGACGCCCGCGACCGGGAAGGGATCGAGGAATGAAGCTGGGAATACTGGTGAACACGGATCGGCGTCTCGATCATATCTTGGGTCTCGCCACCGCGGCCAGGGCCAAGAACCATGAGGTGGTGATTTTTGCCATGGATCGGGGCGCCCGGCTAATGGAGAACGACCGTTTCGGCGAATTGGCCGGGCGGGATGGCATATCGGTAAGCGTCTGCGACCATAGTGCCAGGGAAAATGGAGCGACCCTGGGCGACAACGCGGAGGCGATCGTCATGGGCAGCCAACTCAACAATGCCATGATGGCCCAGGAGGTCGACAGGTTGATCGTTCTTTAGATCGGCGGCCCCGTGGATGGAAATGATGCAAAAATGAAAATACTCCACATATTGAGCGACGGGCCGGGCGAACTGCCTGACCGAATCATCAAAATCCAGTCCGAGGACAACAAGGTGGAGGTCATCGACCTGTGCGAGGAGGGGATTTCCTACGATACCGTCGTCGAGGCTATATTTTCATGCGACAAAGTCGTCTCGTGGTAGCCGGGGGAGGCGCGTTTCCCGGACCCCCTTGAGGCGGAGAGGCAAGGAGCCGACGCGTGAGCAGCCTTGACGAAGACGGCCGCCAAGCCCCNGCGATGCTGCTGGTTTCCCTTCTCGCGCTGACCACTTTTGCCGGTCTTTTCGTTTTTCGTTCCCTGGATGACAACCGGCTGACCAGCTGGCAATGGGCCTTCGCCGGGACCGATATCGTGCCGATGTTCGCGATTGTGGCGATCGGGGTCGCCCTCGCCTATCTGATTTCGGCGGTTTCCCCGCCGGCGTCCGGGCGGGTCGCGGGGTTGTTCGTTTCGTCCTTCGCGGCGGCCGCGCTGTTTTGGGGGGCGCCCGAGGTCATCGTCGACGCCGCGCGCTACTTCCTGCAGGCCAAGCACCTGGAACTCCATGGCGTCGGATCTTTCCTCGGCCAATGGGGCGAAAGCATCGCGGCGTGGACCGACCTGCCCCTGATCCCTTTCCTGCACGGGCTGGCTTTTACCCTTTTCGGCGAAACACGGCTGGCGCTCCAGGCGATCACCACCCTTCTCTTTGCGGCGACCGCGGTGGTCACCTACCTGACCGGCAGAACCCTGTGGGACGAAACCGTCGGCGGCGTGGCGGGCGTCCTTCTCCTTGGCATGCCTTTTCTTCTGACTCAGCCCGCCCTCATGTTGGTCGACGTTCCGACCATGTTCTTTCTCACCCTCGCCGTGTTCACGACGATCAAGGCGGTCCGAGATGGGGGCGCGGGCTTCCTGGCGGCGGCGCCGGCGGCGATAGTCCTGGCGATGCTCTCCAAATACTCCACCTGGGTGATGCTGAGCGTCCTTCCGGTCATTGTCGTGGTCCATCTCGGCCATGACCAGCGCGCCGTCATCCGTCGCGCCGCGCTGGTCGCGCTGGCCACCCTTCTGCTTGCGGGAACGGCGATCCTCCTGAAGTTCGAGGTCGTCGCCGCGCAAATCGAGTTGCTGTGGGTCTACCAGATGCCGGGGCTGTCACGGTGGGGAGAGAGCCACGTCTCGACGTTCCTATTCCAAACCCATCCCTTCGTCAGCGTCGCGGCGCTGGCCTCCGTTTTTATTGCTATCGCGCGGCGGGACGCGCGTTACGCAATCATTTGTTGGATGCTGCTGCTGGTTATGGTGTTGGGGGTCAAACGCTCAAGATACATCCTCGTCACGCTCCCCATGCTGGCCCTGATGGCCGGCTATGCGTTACGGGAAATCAGCAACGGCAGGGTGCGGCGGTTCATCGTTATCTCAGCCGTGGCGTCGGCGCTGGCGACGGCCGCCTTCGGTTATCTGCCGTTGTTGAAGAGGACGAGCGCGGTCAATCTGATGCTGGCCGGCGCGCATCTTGATTCGATGGACGTGGAAAGGGTCGAGGTCCACGTCCTGCCGCAAACGCGCTCCATCATCAACCCGGCGGTTTCGGTTCCGATTCTCGATCTGTTCACGCAGAAAAGAATCCTTTACCGGGCCGGCGCGGTTTCGCCGCCGCCCGCCGCCCTGATCGCCACCTCACCGCTGCGGTTTACATGGGAAATGGAGGCCCCGCCCTATCTCCTGTCTGATTCCGGTAAGCCGCAAGCAAAAGACACGGCCGACGCCGCGCTAGTGGTGATCGCCAGCCGCGAAGACCAGCCGCTGCCCGAGGCGATCGCCGCAAGGATTTCCGGACGCCGCCTGTCCGGGGAATTCGCTGTTTCAGACCGGATCTTCAGATACAAGACCATCGTCCGGATCTACGGTCCTCGTTGATCCGCCCGGCGCGTCGCGAACCAGGGAGAGAGGCCGGCCCCAAGGGGTTAATTGACCCAGGACTTGCCATTTTGTATTTAACCCACTAGGCATGTACAATAATTACAGGGTGGCGAAAACAAATCTGCGGGGTGACTTAAAGTGGAATCCGTAATGGGGGGGGACGTTGGTATCGACGCCAAAGTTGCCAACGACATAATCAGAAAACGCAATTGGGCTTATGGAATAACCGCGTTCTTCGCCCTTATCAGCGCCGGCACCTACCTCTACAACGAATATTACATCTACCTTTCCGTCTACCTCTGGTTCGGATTCATTTACGGCATGTGCCTGCAATACGGGCGCTTCTGCTTCTCGTCGGCATTTCGCGATCTTTTCGCGGTCGGCGTACCGAGGATGGCCGTCGGCATCATGATCGCCACGGCGCTATTCGCGGTGGTCGGGGCCTTCGTCAGCGCCACCGGCCTGAGCACCTTCCACCCGGCGCCGACGAGTGTTCATGCGACGATCGCGGGATTCATCTTTGGCGTCGGCATGGTGTTCGCGGGCGGTTGCGCGTCGGGCTCGCTGTACAAAACAGGCGAGGGCAACGGCGTCGCCTTGATCGTCATCCTGTCGATCAGCATCACCCAGGCCGTATTCGCCGATCTCGGCGGGTGGGCCAACAAACTGGTTCCCCAAGCCTGGCATGACTCGGCGGTCGCCAAAGGGCTGCCCGCGTCGATCAACGCCGGCGACGGCTGGCTCGACCAGTACCTTGCCGGCTACGTCTGGAACCAGCCGGTGATGAGCTTCGCCAACCTCTTCGGGTTGGCCGACGACACTATATTGGGAGCCTTTTTCGGCAATGTGTTTATCGGTGTTCTGGTGCCGGCGGCGGTGCTTCTGCTGTTGGTGTATTTGGGGTGGTCACGGCGGGGATACATCAACAAAAGACAGAAAGCGGGCCACGCCTCCGTCACCTTCGCCGATGAGTTGGCCGGCTATTGGGCGATGATCATGGCGTCCAAGAGGACCGCCATCGCCGGCCTCATCCTCGGTATCGCCTGCGGACTGCAGATGCTCGTTATTCAGGGGTTGCGGGTCAAATACGGCGTCAGGAACGCCGGCGGGTTGCTGGAGAGGATGGGATTCGATTTCGGAATATCGGTAAACGGAACCGTTTTCGATCCCGGATACTGGTACGTGACGACGCAAGAGGCGCAATGGGTCGGTTGGGTCCAGAACAGGGTGTTCGGCGCGGAAAACATGGACAATATCTATTTTGGCTTGACCAACGGTATTCCCAATCCGGCCATTAATCCGGCCGACTGGATGTCCCTTGCCCTGATCGGCGGCGCCGCGGTGATGGCGCTTCTCAACAACGAGTTCAAGTTCAAGAAGCCGACGCTGGAACTCGCCACTTGGGCGATCATCGGCGGCGCCTTGATGGGGATCGGCTCGCGGCTCGGGCTCGGATGCAATGTCGGCGCGTTTTTCGTGAGGGTTTCCCAGGGCGATACTTCCGGTTGGCTGTTCGGTCTGGGAATGATCGGCGGCGCCTATGTTGGGGTAAAGTTCTTCAACATGTGGACCCAGTATAAGATGGAAAAGGAATTCGCCGGTTTCTAGGCGGCATCAAGCACTTCGAAGGAGGTGATAACAGCGATGAAGTTCGAAAAATTGGAGGAAGGTAAATTTCGGCTGGATGTGAAGGGGTATGTTTGCCCGCATCCACAGATCTATACGAAGAAGGCGTTAACCAAGGTGGCGTCGGGTGAAATCCTGGAGGTCTTGTTCGACAACCCGTCTTCCGGAGAATCGATTTCGACCATGTGCGACCTGACCGGGGACGAGATCGTCGAGAAGCATCAGGTGGGCGGCCAATTCACTTGGGATATTCAGAAGGCCTGACCGCCTCTTTGCCGGGCGGAGTGTCGGAGAGATGCAAAACAACCTTTGGATAATCATAATGGTCGTCATCGCGTTTTCGGCCTTTTCCGCCGGCTACAGCGTCGCGCCGATGGTCGAGGTCGGAATGATCGGCGGCGAAAAGAAAAATGAGATCGGCCTCAAATCCAAGGTCGACAAGGATATGGAGAAATTCTACCGCAATCTTGCCGGGGAAGACGGTGGATAGCGGATGTTCGGAAATGGGGCGCGGCGCGGTCCGTTGGTCCCAACAACTCTCTAGGAGACGAGGACCATGAAGACCGGTCTTTGGTCGGCGAGCGTAGTGGTGATGGGTGTCTTGGCGTTCCTCTTGGGATACGCCATTTCTTCCCAGACCGGCATCGAACCCGGCTATTTCGAGAGCGCCGAGGGGGGCGGATACGGCGCCCCGGCGGCGGAAGGGGGCGGAACCGGAGGGGTCGGCGCCGAGATGGAAAAATACTATAAGGACCTGAAAGCGGAATGATTGGGGCCTCGTGCCGCGCCAGTCGAAATCCGATGTTCACTGGCTTAGAATATTTTCCCTATTACGGCGAATTCAAATGAATAAAGAAACGCGCTCATTGCCTGGCGCGGTCGACGAGAGGAACCGAAACGTGGTGATCCTGGGCGCCGGTCTGGCCGGCCTCGCGGCGGGCCGCCTGTTGTCAGAATCAGGCGCGCGGGTAACCGTTGTCGAGAGGGAATCAACCGTGGGCGGTCTCTCCAGGACGGTTGAGCATCGGGGGTTTCGATTCGATCTCAGCGGGCACCGGTTCTTCACCGAGAACAAGAAAATCGAGGATTTTGTCAAGGATGCGCTTGGCGGCGATATGCTGGACGTGCACCGATCGAGCAAGGTTCTCATCGACGGCGCGTATTTCGATTACCCTTGGCGGCCAGCGAACGCGCTTTTGCACCTGGGCACGCGAAGGGCGGCGGCGATCCTATTCGATTTTCTCGCCGAACGGGTTCGCCGGCGCTTTCGGAAAACCGAAATCATTTCGCTCGAAGACTGGATCGTCGATCGTTTCGGCCGCACCTTTTTCGACATTTTCGTCGAGGAGTATAGCGAAAAAGTGTGGGGCGTGGAATGCAGCCGCATCTCCAAGGATTGGGCGGAACGGCGAATCGAGGGCCTGTCCTTCGGGATTGCCGTCCGCGACGCTCTTTTCGGGCAGCACGGTGCCAAGGCGCGCACGCTTATCCGAAAGTTCCTCTATCCGCCGCTGGGAATCGGGCGCATCGCCGAATGTTTGCGGTGGAAAATAGACGAGAATAACTCCGTCCTCACCGGAACCACCGCAGTGCGGATCAACCATTCCGCCGCGAGAATCGATGGCGTTGCGACACGAACCGGGGATCAAACCACGTTCCGTCCGGTCGCCGAACTGGTCTCGAGCGTCCCACTTCCAGCTCTGGCGCGATTAATGAATCCGGCGCCGCCGGCTGACGTCCTCGAAGCGGTGTCCAGGCTCCGGTTTCGGGATCTGGTGATCGTTACCTTGATGATCGACCGCGAAAGGGTGACCGACCAGACCTGGATATACGCGCCCCAGCGCGGGATACCGTTCGGGCGGCTGCATGAACCGACCAATTGGAGCGCGCGGATGGCACCGGAGGGAAAAACTCTGTTGGTGACGGAGCATTTTTGCTTCCGCGGCGATGATGTCTGGACGGCGGCTGACAAGGCCCTCGTCGAAGCCACTGTCGCCAGCCTCGAAGGTCTGGATCTCATTGAGAGGCGCGAGGTGATCGACAGCGTGGTCCTGAGAATTCCCAACGCCTATCCGGTTTTCGATATCGGCTATAATCGGAATTGCGGGATAATCCGCGATTACTTCGAGGAGTTTGGGAACTTGCGCTTGATCGGACGGGGCGGCCAGTTCCGCTATTTCAACATGGATCACGCCATCGAATCCGGAATCGCCGCGGCCGAGGAAATCATCGCCGGAAACCCGGAATGGCGGAGCGGTGGCCGGCGCGCGCCGGCTTCGGCGGCGGCGGACCAATGAAATGCACCTTAATCATACCCGCCTGGACGCCGGAAGATATTTTTCCGACCGGGACCGCCGCCTCGCAGATCAACTATTGGCAACCACTCGGAACTCTTTACGTCGCGGCCTCGTTGCTCGGCGCCGGCCATGAGGTAGAGTTCCTCGATGGGTCTTTCCTGACCCGTGATGAATTGCTGCGCCGGGTCGGCAAATCGAAACCCGATTTCGTGGGCCTCTATTCGACGACCTTCGGCTGGCCGGAAGCTTTGCGAACCGCGGCTGGCGTCAAAGCGCTCGATCGGCGGATCTGGACCTGCGTCGGCGGGCCTTATCCGACGGCGGCCCAAGAGCAGTGTTTGGAGGACGGCCGCGGGGATATCGACGCGGTCGTCGTCGGCGAGGGCGAGGCGACCATCGTCGAATTATTGAACAAGCTCGGCGCGGAGAAGGATTTAACTGGCGTTCCGGGATTAATCTTCCGGGAACGGGGAAGGATCGTCCACAACCCGCCCAGGCCCCTCGCAGACGACCTCGACAATCTGCGTTTTCCGGCCCGGCAGCTTTTGGCCGGCAAGGGGCGCTATATCCCAGCGCCGGGCACCTATCGGAGAAAACCGGTTGCCGCCGTCCTGACCTCGAGGGGATGCTCCAGACGCTGCATTTTCTGTTTCCAAATGGACAAGGATCGAAAGAGCGGCGCTGGCGGCGTCCGCTTTCGCAGCATCGAGAACGTGATCGAGGAAATCGAATTGTGTGTCCGGGAGGGCTACCGCGAAATTAAATTCATCGACGATTCTTTCGCCGCCGATTACGACCGGACCCTGCGCTTGTCCCAGGAGATAAAGCGCCGCCGTCTCGGCATCGTCTGGTTCGCTTCGGCTTGTGCGAACCAGGTGGACAAACCCCTGCTCCTGGCGATGAAGCAGGCTGGCTGTTGGGCGATCCTGATCGGCGGCGAAAGCGGCGTGCAAAGAAATCTCAATACGATCCGCAAAGGCGCCACCCTCGATCAGATTCGGGACGCCGTGCGGGCGGCCAAGGAGGTTGGACTCCGGGTGAGCGTGCCGTTCATCTTCGGGATACCCAGAGAGACCTTCGAGGACGCCATGAGGACCATCGATTTTGCCATCGAACTCGACCCCGATTTGGCGAATTTCCACGCTCTCACGCCGTTCCCCGGCACGCCGCTGCACGACAGGGCCGAGGAATACGGCGCCGTTTCCGACGACCTTCGAGACTTCACCTACCAAGGCGCGGCGTTCGTCCCCCGGAGCATGACAAGGGACGAAATACTAAGGGCCCGTCAGTTGGCCTTCCAGCGATTCTATTCGCGGCCCCTATTCCTGGCCCACAGGCTCGCCACCATCCGAAGCTGGCAGGATTGCAAGACGGCCGTCATGGGCCTGCGGAGTTTGCTCTGGTTGAGGGCCGACAGGACGCTGTTTCAGGAGAAGGCGGCGGCGCCTGGGGCGCCGGCCGAAGACCGTTCAGCTTAAACCATTCCTTGATAAGCGCCGGATAGAGGCGCGGATTGAACAGAATATTGTTGATGAAGTTGCATTCGTGGGTGCAATGGCAGGCACCCTCCGTAATCGGTCTTATCGCGGCCCGGGCGCGTTCCGAGCGCAGGAGTTTTCGCATGTCGTGGCCGAAATCGCGCAGATTACCGAAGCTCGATTTTAGAATCTCGCACGGATAGACCTCGCCGGACTCCGAGAGGACCAAGCTCAATCGGCCGGAATAACAAGGAACCAGCCGGCGATCCTCGCTGAGGGTCCGGTGGATCAACCGGCGTTGCAGGATGTCCTGCGCCGCCTTGAGGCGGCTTCCTGTAAACCGGTGAACACCGGTCGCGCCGCTCCTCAGGTTGGTTTCCAGGCGGTCCGCGGCGTGGCGGTATTTTTCGATATCGATATTCTTGTACCGCTGTTCGATTAGATTCCCGCGCACTGCCGAAATCGTATGGGTGCCAGCCGTTTCGAGGCCGCCGACGAAATCGATGATTTCGGCCATCCGATCCTGGTTGTCGGAACAGAAAACCGTATTAATCCCGAGTTCCAAGTTCACATAATCGCCGGCCAGTTCCCCCAACAGGCGGTGTGTTTCCATCGCCTTCTCGAAGCCGCCGGGCGAACCCCGCAGGACATCGTGAGAGGCACCCACGCCGTCGATGGAGACCTTGACAACGATGACGCTGTTTGGACAACGCTTGAGAATTTCCTCGGTCTGATCGTGCACCCGTTCCGGCAGCAAGCCGTTGGTCGGGAACAGCAGGACCGAGGGCCGGTTCTGATCGTGAAAGGCGCCGCTGATTTCCACCAGATCGTCACGCAAGAACACCTCGCCTCCCGAGAAGGCGACCCACAACAACCGTCCCAGTGAGCGCGAAATCTTGCGAATTTCGTCCAACGACAATTCCACGCCGCCGGCGTCCATGCCGTCGGCGCTGCGCAGATAGAAACACCAGGGGCACTTGGCGTTGCAGTCCCTGGTGACGAAAAAAGTCAATTGGATTGGCCGGCCCTTGCGGAAAATCGATGGCAGGTGGCGCCAGGGTGAATAGAACGTCATTCGCTGTTCCACCGATGCGGCCCGGCGGCGAGATAACGGATGAGGCCGGCAAAGCCACCGGCGCCCACGGCCAGAGGAAACAACAACAGATAATAAGCCGCCGCCGCCGCCGCGAAACCGATCCCTTCCTCCTTGTAAAAAGCCAAAAGCAAGCCCCTGCTGACCAGTAAATTCGCGGCGATCGTCAGTAAAACCAAATACAGGTATCTCGGATCGTTGTAGATTATCAGCAAGAATAATAGAACGACGCACAAAAGACAGAACATGACATTTGCCTTCAACTCAGTCGATGCCGTGCCTGAATCCGCAAATATATCTCTGTTCCCGATTGAATAGACGGTCCAATACTTGGATTTGGAGGCGGCATTGCGCAGCGACCGGTAGAGGGAAAATCCGAAGACGTGCCGGACCAAAATGCGTGGATTTATCAGCAGCCGGCATCCCGCCCGTCGCAGTCTGTGGCTGAACTCCACATCCTCGGCAACCGGTAGGAAATTCTCCTGAAAACCTTGATTCTCGTGGAATGTTTCGGCGGCGATAATCATCGCGTGGGCGGCAAGGTAGTCGGGACTGTCTGCCTTTTTGGATTCCGAATAATTGATGAATATCGATTGAAAATAGCTGAAGAAATCCTTGTCCCTTGGTTTCTTGGTGTAAGTCCCGCCAATGACGACACCGGCCCCGTGTGCCAGGAAGGTTTCGGCCGCGACGGCGAGCGCATCCTCTTCGAGAAGACAATCGGCGTCCGTGAAGAACAGAAGGTCGCCGCGACCCTGCTTTGCGCCCGCGTTCCTGGCAGCCGAAACGCCGCTTTGCCGGTCAAGGCGAACCAACTTGCACGGAAACTCTTCTATCACGCCGACGGACCCGTCGGTGGAGTGATCGTCGACGACGATAACCTCGAAGGATTGGTACTTGGACGCGAAGGCCGTCTCAAGGCACAGGCCGATCGTCGCCTCGCCATTGCGGTTGGGAATAATGATCGAGATAAATGGCGCCATCGTCTTTTGACGACGATGCTATAGGAGCCGGCGTGAGTTGCCAACAGCCGGCGGCCGCCGGTAAAGGCTTGCCTCTGTTGCCCAGTACAGTACTTTACTGTACAATTGCACCTTGTGGGGGATTCGTCATGGATGAAGTCAACAACATACTTGTCGCGGTCGATCTGTCCGGGGGCTCCGAAACGGTGGCCAGGGTGGCGGCCGGTTTCGCCGGGGCGTTTTCGGCCAAGCTGTATTTTCTCCACGTGGTGCGGGACAATCCGAAGATTTTCGGCGACCAGGACGTTCCCAGCGAGCGCGACGAGGAGGCACGGGAATTAAGGGAAGAACACCGGGAGTTACAGGAATTACGTGAGAAGGTGGCACCGCCCGATATGGAGACCGTGGTCCTTCAGGTCCAGGGCCAGACGGTCAACAGGATCCTTTCCGAGGTGAAGAAGCTTGGCATCGACCTCATGGTCGTCGGTGGCCATAAGGACTACCTGCGCCATCTGATCTCGGGCGACGTGGTCAAGGACCTTCTGGACAGCGCCCACTGTCCCGTGGTTGTGGTTCCGCCTGCCGGTTGAAGCCCCGTGGGTTGGGAGAGTGGCTTTTTCCCCGCTGACGCGGTCGACGGACATATTGCCCACTAAGTTAGTGTAGATATATTATTTTTTCAATAAATCGTGCCTATCCGCTTAACGCCCATACCCACAACATGTAGGATGCTGCCACTCTCCCGAATATAACCCCGCCCTGGTCGGCGCGGTCGTGTCCCCGG
>NZAK01000039.1 GCA_002687515.1 Rhodospirillaceae bacterium | reverse complement strand
CGATCCGCCCGCCGATCAGCGACAGCAAGAGCGCCAATGTGAGCACCGCGAGCCGATGCCCGTCAACGACGGGCGCATCGCCGCCAAGCGCCTGCCAGTGCACCAGCCAATTGGATGCCGCGAATAATGTGATCAGCACGGCAACCGGCAGATTACGCCAATTTCCGGAACGCCGGATTTCGTTGAAAAGGTAAAGGGCCATGAGGGTGAGAAAAGCAAGGTCAAGGATTGCCGCCACCACCATGCCCAACCAAGGGGCCGCGGCGATACCGATCCGTCCCGCCAACCAGAAAGCGACGAAACACCCGAGGCGCCAACCCTGGATAGGTTGACCACCGGTCCATGACGGCACCGCCGTCAATAAAAAGCCGCTCATCGCGGCGGCGGCGAAACCGAACAGCATTTCGTGGCTATGCCAGAATAAAAGACCCGGTCCGGGCTCAAGGGGCGCGAAACCGGCAAGCGCGCTCCCCCAGACGATGATCACCGCGGCAGCCCAAATCCCGGCCAGCAGAAAGAACGGGCGAAATCCGTATTCGAGGATCGTCATTCCGGCGCCGATGCCAGGCACGGTTGCGCCGGCGGCCTTGGACGGGTTCGCGCGCCCCATTGCCATATCTGCTCCTAATCGGCCAAGAGAAATTCGATGATGCCCGGGTGGGCAGAGGGATTCTGGACGGCAAACATGTGCCCACCCTAGATAAGTGACGCTATCGGGGGCAGCCCCTAAATTATTCCCGGTAAACTATTCGTCTTCATCGACTACACCGATACATCCGGTTCTAGCAAACAAGCGGGCGCCCGCCGCCGCCACTTTTGGCATCCTTTGCCGCGCCTCAACGCCGCGAACGATATCCCGCTTGACGATTTTCCTAACGATGGGCTCCAAATCCGCCGTTATCTCGGCCATATCCAACGATCCACCTTGATCCAGTTTCAGCTTTGACTTTCTAAGCCGTGAGAAAACCTTATTGATTATCCGCGGCGCGATGGCACAGACGTAACGGGAATGCTTTGGGCTGTCGGTATCGATGTAGACGGTGATTGGCACTTGCCTGCTCCGCCTTCCCTTCGCTGGCTGCGCCTTCACCATAAAAACCTGCAACTGAACGCGATCTTTGGCGAACGAGGCGCTCGGCGCGAAAATCATCGCCCCGGCGGAAACAAGCAAACCCAGGACAAGGGCTATCGACCAGTTTACGGTCCGATTTCGGCGGCGGTCATCTATGCGCATCAATAAGGTTCCTCTTTTCCTGGGGTAGTGAAATCTATTCATCAGGGTCTTTTTCTTAAAGCGAATCCGAGTGTGATTGAAGGATTAATTCGATATTTCAACGCCGATCTCAATACGTATTGGACACAATCGGGTCGAATTCATCCCGGTCAAATGGTTCCTATCAATCCTGAACCGCTCTAGACTATGCTTGTTTCGGCAATAGTTGAGGTAGGATTGCGCGTGAGTTCCGATACCAAGTCAGCACCGCGAGAGCGCGATAAAACGAGCGCCCACCGCCTGTTTACGGTTGTATCCGAGATGATGGCCGAGATGGATCGCGCCTATCTCGAGGACGGCGCCGCAATCATGAACGCTTCGCTTGACCGTGACCTGGGGTTCGACAGCCTATCACGGATGGAGCTCGTTCATCGCATCGAGCGTGAATTCGAAGTGACGTTAATGGATGACGTTATCGCCCGTGCCGAAACCCCGGGCGAATTGCTCAAAGCCATCGGCGGCAAGGCCGGCACCACACCAACATTCACCGCAGAAGTTTTTTCGACTGGACAGGATGGCGGCGCTGCACCGGCAAGCGCCGATACGCTCAACCGGGTGTTGGCCTGGCACGCCGACGCGCATCCGGAACGGACCCATGTCCGCCTGTTGTCCGATCAAGGCGAAGCCGGCGAAATCTCCTATGGGACGTTGTGGACCGATGCCCTCGAACTGGCCGCCGGACTGATCGAGCATGATCTACAGCCCGGTGAATCGGTGATCCTGATGTTGCCGACTGAAATGGATTATTTCAGGGCCTTCTTCGGCGTCCTTTTGGCCGGCGGCGTGCCGGTACCGGTCTATCCGCCCGGCCGGCCGCAGCAATTGGAGGAACATGTTCGGCGCCATGCCGCGATCGCCGACAACGCCCGAGCCGGCATCATGATAACCGTTGATGAGGCAAAAATGTTTTCGCGCCTTCTCAGATCGCAAGCCGAAAGCTTGCGCGAGATGGTGACCTGCGATGATCTGAAGGGCGCCGAAATCCCCAGCCTTCTGCCTGATCCGTCGCCTGGCGACGCGGCTTTCATCCAATACACCTCGGGCAGCACCGGCGATCCCAAGGGGGTCGTGCTCAGCCACGCCAATCTGCTTGCCAATATTCGGACCATGGGCGCCCATCTTGAGGTCACGGCGGAAGACGTGTTTGTCAGTTGGCTGCCCCTTTATCACGATATGGGATTGATCGGCGCCTGGCTCGGCAGCCTGACCCATGCGATCCCGCTGGTCTTGATGTCGCCCCTATCCTTTCTTGCCAGGCCGCAAAGATGGCTGTCGGCTATTTCCAATTACAAGGGAACGTTATCAGGCGCCCCCAACTTTGCCTTTGAGGCATGCCTTGCCCGCATACGCGACGAAGATATTGAGGGCTGCGATCTTTCCAGTTGGCGGGTGGCGTTTTGCGGCGCCGAGCCGATCAATGTACCGACCCTTGAACAATTTGCGGCCAGATTTGCCAACTATGGATTTACCGCAAGCGCCATCACGCCGGTCTATGGGTTGGCGGAAAATTCCGTCGGACTGACCTTTCCCCCGCTCGGCCGCGGCCCCAGATATGACCGCATCGACCGGCAAACACTATCGCGAACGGGCCGAGCCGAAATCGCCGGCGAGCCGGGCGAACAGGTCTTGGCTGTTCCATCCTGCGGCCATCCCTTGCGCGGCCATCAGCTCCGTATCGTTGATGAAAGCGGGCGCGAGTTGCCAGACCGCCGCGAGGGCCGAATTCAGTTTCACGGACCGTCTTCGACTTTGGGATATTTGCGCAACGCTGAAGCGACGGCGGCCCTGTTCGACGGTGACTGGCTCAATTCAGGTGATGTCGGCTATACCGTGGATGGCGAAGTTTATATAACTGGCAGGACCAAGGATCTGATCATCCGGGGCGGGCGCAATATCTACCCCGCCGAAATCGAAGCCGCGGTCGGAGAATTGGATGGCGTACGCCAGGGAGGCGTGGCCGTATTCGGCAGCCCCGATCCCCAGTCCGGCACCGAACGCCTTGTCATCATGGCGGAAACAAGGCAGCGCGGCGATGCCGCAAAAGCCAAACTCAACAGCCAAATCAACGCGCGCGCATCCGATGTCGCCGGCGCCCCGCCCGATCGCGTCCTGTTGGTACCGCCCCGAACGGTGCCAAAAACTTCAAGCGGCAAGGTGCGGCGCTCGACGGCGCGGCAAATGTTCGAAACCGGCCGCGTCGAGGTCGGTACGGCCGCCGTCAATTGGCAGATATTAAAAATTACCGCGTCGGGGCTTGCGCCGTTGGGACGGCGTACCGCCCGGCACCTGGCCCATTGGCTTTATGCCGGGTATGTGGGCGCGGCGGTGCTTTTCGTAGCCCCTATCGCCTGGTTGTTGGTCGCCCTGCTGCCACGCGAAAGCTGGCGTTGGGCAGCCGTCCGCGCCGCGCTTTCAGCACTTTTTTCCATCGCGCGCGTCAAAGTGACCGTCGACGGATTGCAGGACATCCCGGGCAAGGGCCCGGTTATTCTAACCAGCAACCATGCCAGTTACTTGGATGGGGCCCTGCTGGTTTATGCTTTACCGGACCGCTTCAGTTTCGTCGCCAAGGCCGAGTTGAGGGAAAATTTCATCACCCGCATACTTCTTTCGCGGCTCGGCAGCTATTTTGTCGAACGATTCGATGTTCAAAAGAGTATCGAGGATGCGAAGGCGATCCAGCGCCTGGCCGCAAGCGGCCGGCGAATCGTATATTTTCCGGAAGGAACCTTGAGCCGGATGGCGGGACTTTTGCCTTTTCAAACCGGTGCCTTCGCGGCGGCGATCAGTGCGAGCGCGGTAATTCAGCCGGTCGTGATTAGGGGTTCCCGCCACGTCCTACGCGACGGGACCTATGTTCCGCGCCCGGGCGGCATATTGGTCCGAATATTTCCGCCGATGGTTACCGATCCAAAATCAGGCACCGGGCGGGACGATACCTGGCGCCGGGCGATCGAGCTTAGGGATCGGACGCGCGCCACGATACTGGAGCATTGCGGCGAGCCGGACCTTCGCCATGAAAGCGCGCTGCAAAGCCTCGCCGACCAACGATCGGACGACTGAACTTGAACACCGAAGCGCCCGCCAATGCAAATGCCGATGAAGCGGCGGAGGCCCCTCTGTTGCTTGTTTCGGATTTGGCCGTTTCCTTTCCGTTGGGCGAGGATAGGGGCGATATCCGGGTGGTCGATGGGATATCCTTGCGCCTAAGAAAAGGGCAAACCTTGGGCCTCGTAGGTGAATCGGGATGCGGAAAATCGGTGACCGCCCTGGCGCTTCTTGATTTGGTACCGGAACCTGGAAGCATAGTCGGCGGCCAAATAATTTTTGATGGAACCGATCTGCGCACATTGCCGGGCGAAGCCATGCGCAACATACGCGGCAACCGGATCGCCATGGTTTTTCAAGAACCGGGCACAGCATTGAATCCGGTATTTTCCGTCGGTGCCCAGATTGCCGAAGCTTACCGGTTGCACCACGAGACGACCAAAAGCGAGGCGCGTAATCGGGCGATCGAGCTTCTGGGGCGGGTTGGCATACCAGACCCCGCTTCGCGCGCCGAAGCCTATCCGCATCAATTGTCCGGGGGCATGCGGCAACGTTGCGTGATCGCCATGGCCTTGATCTGCACACCCGATCTGCTGATTGCCGATGAACCGACCACCGCGCTCGATACAACCATCCAGGCACAAATCCTTGATTTAATCTTGGATCTTCAAGATGAATTCGGCATGGCGGTACTTTTCATCAGTCACAATCTTGCGACGGTATCCGAGGTCGCCGATGACATCGTTGTCATGTATGCGGGCCGCGTGGCCGAACAGGCGCGGCGAGAAGATTTATTTTCAGAGCCTAGCCACCCCTATACGCGCGGCTTGATCGGCACTTTGCCTTCGCGGGCGCGGCGCGGAACGGCGCTGCCGACCCTGGCCGGATCGGTCGGGCCCGGAGACCTGCAAATATCGGGCTGCCGTTTCGCCAATCGGTGCGAATTGGCCGACCTTGATTGCAGAAATTCCAATCCACCCTTGATCGATATCGCCGCCGGCCACATTTCGGCATGTTTCAAGGCCGAGAGGCAAAAGCTATGAACACAGCATCGCCGGAACCGCTGGTCGAGGTCCGAAACCTGGTTAAATATTTTCCGGTTCGCGGACCCGGATTGTTTGGCAAACGCAAGCCACCCATACGAGCCCTGAACGGGGTATCGTTCGAATTGGCCCGCGGCGAAACCTTGGCGATCGTCGGAGAATCGGGATGCGGTAAATCGACCCTGGCCAAAACCCTGGCACTGTTACACCGCCCGGACGGCGGTGAGATCCTATTCAACGGGAAACCACTAGCGCCAGGATCAAACCGTAGACTTAAAGACATTCGGCGCCGAAGCCAGCTTATCTTTCAAGACCCCTACGGTTCGCTAAATCCACGCCTGACCGCCGCCGAGATTATTGCCGAACCTTTGATTATTCACAACATCACTCAAGACAACCAAGCCGGGCGTATTGAAAACACGGCCAAGTCGGTGGGGCTTCGCCCCGAAGATCTGGGCAAATATCCGCATCAGTTTAGTGGCGGCCAACGCCAACGCATCGCCATCGCCCGCGCATTGGTATCCGATCCCGAATTGGTTATTGCCGATGAACCATTATCGGCGTTGGATGTCTCGGTTCAAAGTCAGGTTATTAATCTTTTGGTGGAACTTAAGGACAAGCGAGGCCTGACCTATATATTCATCAGCCACGACCTGTCGGTGGTCGAATTTATTGCCGACCGGGTGGCGGTGATGTATCTGGGGCGAATCGTCGAATTAGCGCCTTCCGAATCGCTGTTTTCATCGCCGCTACATCCCTACACGCGGGCGCTACTTGAAGCGTCACCGGAGATTGGCGCACGAAAACGAAAAAAACATGTGTTATCTCAGGGTGAAGTCGCGAATCCGGCAAATCTACCGGACGGTTGCCCGTTTCACCCGCGATGCCCAAAAGTCCAAGAAAACTGCGGAGTTGAGGGGCCCAAGCTCGAACTTTTCGGCAAACTCACCGACGAACATGCGGTCGCCTGCCACCACATCGATTTGTTTTGAAAATTAACTATTCATTTACTCCACAAGTGTTTGATTCATAAGAATGGTTGCAACATCTTCGTGAAATGCCTTATATTTTTTCCGCTTTTTTTTACGCGTTTTGTAATAAGGCGATCCGCGCGCGCAATAGAGGGTAGACCACATGGCAGACGAACAAAAAGATCAATTTGCTGATAAGCGTGAAATGGACGCTGCTGCGTTTTCGCAGGCGGCATACGTTCTTGATCAGGCAAGGCAAAATCTTGGCGACGCGGATCTTTGTGAAAGAGCGTTGAAGTATAACCAGCTTCTCTGGTCGATTATTCAGGCGGACGTCGCGAAAGAAGACAATGATTTACCCGAGGAGCTAAAAGCCAACCTGATGAGCCTCAGCATTTTTGTCGACAAGCAGACAAGCAAGGGTTTAAGCGACCCGACCGAGGAACTGTTCGATAGCCTTATCGGCATTAACCTGAATATTTCCGAGGGCCTGCTTGAGAGCGATACCTGATTATAGCGTGTCACCGGCGGCCGTGGCGGCCGCCGCATGAAAATCAGACAAACCTGCCGGACCCGGCAGGTATTTTTTTGCGTATCGATGTAAACTAGAGCGGGTCCGGATAGATAGGAACCATTTGACCGGGATGATTTTGCCCCGTGGCTAGGAGCACTTCGCATGGCGATGCATTGGCATCGGCAAAGATGTGCGACGACGTCCACGGGTCAAAAGCACCCGGCCTGCGGTG
>NZAK01000038.1 GCA_002687515.1 Rhodospirillaceae bacterium | reverse complement strand
TAAAACGTTTCATCGCAAAATCCTCGTCAACAACGTGACGAGATTCTAGCACAAATCACGTTTTTACACAGTCTGGACCCGAAGCTGCCGTTCCCGCGGACTAGACAAATGGGCTAACTCTAACGCTCCATTTCATGCCACTTGACTGTAATCAAGGACGGTGTCCCCCCGTCCGCCCATGTTTGGCCCTAATTTGCGGGACTAATCAAACGTCCGGTGAGACCGATTATCAAGATGAAGTACGGACTCACTCGCTCACTGCAATATTTTGCCTTCGCGGTTCCCGAATATTCCGCCGAGGCATGGGGGGCGAGCGTTCGCACAGCGTGCCTCATTAACTGAGCCGAGAGACAGGAGGTGGAAATGGACGGTACGGGACAGGAGCTGGGTACACTCGAGGAATTGCCTCCCGATTATGTCGATCAACTTACCAAGCAGTATGCCGCGCCGGCGTGGCCGAGCCTCAGGGATATCATTCCCTATGACCGGCCCGTCTGCAGAACCCAGCCGCACATATGGCGTTACGCCGATCTGCGCCCGTTGCTGATGCGCGCCGGTGAACTGACGCCCATGGAAAAGGCCGAGCGGCGGGTGCTGATGCTGTCCAATCCGGGACTGGAACCGGCGCCATTCGCCACCGCCGGCATATTCTTCGGCCTTCAACTTATCCTGCCGGGCGAAATGGCGCCGAACCACAAGCACAGTCCCAGTGCCGTGCGCCTGATCGTCGAAGGCGAGGGAGGGACGACGACCGTGGAAGGCGAGCGCTGCCCGATGGAGAAGGGCGACGTGATCCTGACGCCGTCGGGATTGTGGCACGAACACGAACATCTCGGCGCCGGACCGATGATTTGGCTGGACGCTCTCGACGCCCCGGTCGTGGTTCCCCTTGAGGCTTCTTACTGCGTCGCGGGCACGCCTCAGCGGCCGGGAAATCAGCCCGATGCGTCGCAAACCCGGTATCGCCGCTCGGGCCTTGTGCCCTATGATGGCCTCGGACGGCCCGCCAACGACTATCCGCTGAAGCGGTACCCGTGGGTCGAGGTGCGCGCCGCGCTCCTGGACATGGCCGCCGGCGCCGGCAGCGCCGATCCGGTGCACCTCGCCTACGTCAATCCGGAGACCGGCCACGAGTGCATGCCGATCCTGGGATTCTCGGCGATCATGCTGCGCCCGGGTGAAGAGCGCCGGCTGCCGCGCCGGTCGGCCAGCACCGGCTATCTGGCGGTCGAGGGCGAGGGCGAGACCGAGATCGACGGGACTTCCATGTCCTGGCAGGAGAACGACGTCTTTGTCGGGCCGACCCACGCGGCGATTCGCCACCGCAACGGCTCGTCGAAGAATCCGGCGTTCCTGATTCAGGTCGACGAAGGACCGATGCAGCGCAAACTCGGATATTACGAGGAGTTCGAAATTACCGATTGAACGCTTCCGTTCGGCTCGTTTCGAACTAGGCTCGCCACCTGAAGCGGAACTATGTGACAAAATGGTAGTTTTGAAATGGCGTAGATGACGACTTCTGGCTAAAAGCGGACATCGTGACGCTTAAGATAAAGTGTTGCGTCGATCAGTTGAGACCACCCCCCGAAAGCAGACATTCCCGGAAGATAGCTCGAATGTCGGATTTTGACCCAGGCTGTGTGAAAACCAAATCCGAGGGTCCAACGGCGCAAGTTTGATTCAAAGAGCCTCAGTTCCCAGCAACGTCAAAACAATTTCGCGGCCACCTTGATTCAATTGTTGCGCCGGATCGGCAACTTAAAACGTTTTCACACAGCCTGGACCCTTTCCGGACATTCTGGTGTCAGCCAATATGAATTTCGTTTACGGCTTCGCCCCACTATTCTTAAGTATTTCCACCATTTCGCTATATCCCCGCTGTTGTGCCAGGCTTAGTGGGCTGGTGCCGTTGCCGTCGGCAAGGTTAACATTGGCGCCCGCCGCGACGAGCAAGCTAACACACGCCACATGTCGTGGTCCGCCGACTCCGAGGACAATTGCCTCGATCAAGGCTGTCCAATGAAGATTATTAACATGGTCCAAGGGCGCTCCAGCCTTGATGAGCTCGGCGACGACACGATCATGGCCAAGGTGAGCCGAAGCAATTAGAGCGGTTCCCCGGTAGGGGCTGGTCACGAGTCCCGGATTTGCGCCATTCGCGATAGCGAGCTTCACCATTGGGACATCATCCAACACCCCTGAAATGGTCAGGACATCGTAGGCTTGGTTGTCGAATAGATTGAGGTTTGCGCCACCTTTTATCAGTGCCGCGGCAGCGTCTAAATTCTTGAAATGGGCAGCCACCATCACCGGCGTCCGGCCTTGGCTATCACGGTCATTTATGTCCTGTCCGGCACGAACGAGTCGTTCAATGGCATCGACATCTCCGCGTGCCGCCGCCGCGTGAAACCCCGTATAGGCCTTGAGTTCACTTGGCGACGGTGGGGTCTGGGCCAATCCGGTAGACGAAATTGCCAGCCAACAAGATAGCACCAATAGAATTACGTTTCTCATGGATATCCTCAGCAGAGGAGAAGGTACGCTTAGGATAGACCGGAGCATGAAGTCACTGATTGCTGTGCTTGAGCCCAATCCTACTGCGACGGAGAATTTCATCGGCACAATTTGGGCGACCCGGCCGAGGCTGCGTCCTGTCCGTAAATCATCTGGTCGATTCCGGCCCAATAGGCGGCTGCCTCGCACATCGGGCAGGGCCGGGATGAAGAATAAAGAATTGCACCGCTCAAATTTCGGTTGTTAAGGCGCTGAGCGGTATCCCGTATGGCCGACATCTCTGCATGTGCGGTGGGGTCTTGATCTAAAATTACGCGACTCCACGACTGGCCGATAACCTGTTCACCACGGACTATAATTGCGCCAAAAGCTTGATCACCGTATTCAACGGCTAAACGGCGCATTTCAAAAGCCCGCTCAATAAAAGCCATCGCGCCTGGTGATTTCGGTTGATCGATTTCGGCAATTGCCGGGCGACCGGCAAACACATGGGATGGATGGAGCGTATTGGCCAGCAGTACACCAGCCCCCAACGCGGCCACAAGCGAACGCCTGGGCAAATCAACTGCCTTATCAAATTCATATATGTTTCTGGACCTGAATTCCGGCATCAGCGCCTCCCGTTCCGTCCGGCGCATAATTCGAGCAATGGCCGGAAGACTATCATACCGAAAATTATGGGGCGGAATCCGCCCCGAGTCGATGCAGTTCGTTGCCGCCATTTCGGTCGTTTTCCCGGGCGGCGGATTAATTCCTATTCAATAAAATGCCGGTGCTGTGAATTGAATCCGGCATTTTTTATTGCGCCTTGTTATTAGATTGCACCCTGTCAGCACCAGTTGGACAAAATAAGGTATTTGCGTAAAGGAGTGTTTCCGGTTCATTGTAGCCTATTCAAAGAAGCGAAGATGGATCGGAAAGGCGACCACAACTACCGTTGCCGGCAATCGAGCTTTTCATCCCCCAGCTTCTAATACTAAACGCAATGTGCTGGGCCTGTCCCTGTTATTGAATGGGAAACAGAGGAAAAACGTTGATAGGAATTAGCTGGAGACGGGAACAGGGGCTCGCCGACCCTCTGCTGCGAAATATGTTAGCTGAAAAAGGGCTCGACGATGTGCCGCAATGGACCAAGGAAGATGACGTCCGCATGGAGGCACATGACCGCTGGATGGCACTTGCCGAAGACCGCGATGGCCCCGTCAATCCAGAAATATGCGAGATCACCGACCCCGCCCATATTACCGACGAAATAAAGTCGAAGGCGCTTGAGCTGGGCGCCGATCTGGCCGGTTGTTGTGCGCTAACCCCGATCATGATCGACGAGGGGTTCGACATGCCCCACAGAAACGTCATTTCTTTCATCGTCCATGAAGAATACGCCAACGTGCTCAAAGGGGCGCGCGCCATTGAGGCGGAAACATACGCCGTCTATGTGAGGGTCGCCCAAATTGCTACCGAACTTGCCGCCTTCGTCCGCGACCTGGGATATCCGGCCTGGGCGCATCACAATGGTATCAGACAAATCCAGGCTATTCCTACCTTGTATCATAGCGGCTTCGGCGAGCTGGGACGTCACGGCAGTCTGATCAACACTACATATAGCGCCAATTTTCGACCGGGGTTCGTCACCACAAACGTACCACTCCAATATGACTCGCCACTCGAATTTGGTGTCCAGGATTACTGCGAGAAATGCAAACTGTGCCGTAACAACTGCCCGGGCGACGCCATCGCCACAGACCATATCCTTACAGACGGGATCAAGCGTTGGCGGATCAACATGGAGAAGTGCTATCCATATTCGCGGCTGCACGAGGCCTATTGCCACATCTGCGTTGATGTTTGCCCCTACCTACACAAGGAGAATGGCGACCCAGAAAAACGCACCATGTACGGGGCCTATATGAAGCAACGGAAAGAAGACGGTTACCGTTCACCCAACCGGCTGTGACTAGAAACCAGGGAGCAAATTGAAGGGACATTTACGAACTGCCAATGTCGGATTTTGACCCAGGCTGTGCGAAAACCAAATCCGAGGGTCCAACGGCGCAAGTTTGATTCAAAGAGCCTCAGTTCCCGGCAACGTCAAAACAATTTCGCGGCCACCTTGATTCAATTGTTGCGCCGGATCGGCAACTTGAAACGTTTCTACACAGCCTGGGTCATAAGCGGTCGTTCAGCCAATATGCCGGGAATGTCGGCTTTCGGCTTAGGAGCGGACATCATTTTTGATTGTCTCTAGTCTTATTTGATCCCTAGCCTACTAAGTATGGCGAGGTATCGGCCATGCCACTCTCTTGCCTTGGCAGCCAGATCACGGTCCTCTTCCCCATCTGGATCATTTATGGCTGCAACCATGTACTTATCAGGAAAGACTTGGGATTTTTGCCCATCGAAGCTACGCCATACTGACAACAAACACTGGTCAACAAAACCATCGACAGCCCTGGACACCAAGGGGTCGTCGAACGCATCTCTGGACGCGGTTGCCCGATAAACTATGTACAGGTATTCAAAAAGGTTGCGAGACTCCGTGTCCGTTTCGATGGAGAACATCACACCTATCCTATCGGGGCGCCCCTGGTTAGGGATGGTCTCGATGTGACGCCACAAGCAGCGCCATTTTCTGCACGCATGAGGGCGGGTTTCATAGATGCTACACCCAGAACCAATATGGTGTGGACACAACGTGTCAGCGGGCTTCGTAAGATCGGGCGTATTTATATTCAAGAAGACGCAACACGATGCACACTCGCCGCACTCACGCCCTGGAACAAGGGGGCCAAAAATCGCATCCTCGTATCTCGTATTCGAAGGATCGGAAGATGAAGGATTTTCCACCAAGCGTTTCCTTAGAGGATTTGGCGCGAATAAGGTGAGTCGCAGAGGCGTGCAATTTGACGCTATTCTAGAGGGAGGAGCGTCGGAGGCAAACTCTCAAGCGGAAACAGCCAATGTCCGCATTGGGTCAACTCCGGTCATTCAGCATGACAGCCGGTTACGTCCGCTTCTGGGGCAAGAGCGGACATAGATTATTCGTTGCTGAATGACGCCTCTTAGCCACGAACGGTCATCGAGATATTGCAGTCAGAATATTGCGTTGACACCCCGCGACCAAAATGCATCTCAATGGCGGCGGATGTCTCTGAATCGTTGTCGATGCCTATGACATCCACCCTCCTCTGGCATTTAAGGAAACCGATGTGCTTATCCGAAAAGGAATCCCGAAAGATGTCGACCTCATCGGCTCTGTAATCGATGCCGCTTTCAAGACTGCCGCCGTTTCCAGCGGCACCGAGGCGAAAATAGTTGAGAGACTGCGTTCTGCAGGAGCTTTGATGCTTTCGTTGGTAGCTGAGCAGTCCGGCACAATCGTCGGCCATATCGCTGTTTCCGCTACAACGATCGGCAACCAAGGTGATTGGGCACTGATAGGCCCGATGGCCGTCCTGCCCGAGTTTCAATCACAAGGTATAGGATCGGCGCTCATGAAAGAAGCAGTACAGCTTCTTCGCTCTGCAGGAATGAACGGAGCCGCTCTGGTTGGCGATCCGGCCTATTATGGGCGGTTCGGGTTTCGCGCGTGGCCCAGCCTAAAACTCCACGGTGTACCCGATGAGTTCGTATTGGCTCTCCCGTTCACTGATAGCGTTCCGAATGGAGAGCTCGCCCATCACGAAGCTTTTGGATTAGACGCATAGACATTACAAATCCGGCTGCTTACCATGACAGCCTATCTTTTGACCGACGCCCCACAAACCTCTGAGGTCCGCTCCGCATCAGAAGCAGACATTCCGGTCATATACGCTGAATGTCCGCTTTTGGGGGGCTAAGCGGACCTTTAGATCACTAGCCCTAAAACTCCGGCCACGCCTCAGCGGGCTGCGCCCTGGCCGGTAATCCCAATCTCTTCCAAAAACCCGGTCAAAGCCGCCGCGCATTCAACCGGTTTCTCGATCTGCAGCAGGTGGCCGGTTCCGGGGATGGCTTCGTATTCGTAGCCGTTTTCCAGGCACAGCGCCCGGTTGGCGGGGCCGGTGGCCGGTCCGCGCTGCATATCGGGGTCGGCGCCGATCAGCTTCACCGGGCCGCCAAATTCTTCGCCAGCCGGCCACAGATTGAGGGTCATCGCCGCCAGGTAAATGCTGGCTTCCAATTCGCGCTGGCAGGTGAGGACGAAATCGCCGTTGTCCTCGCCCGGGCGGAGGACGGCGTCGGCCATAGCCAAGTGCGCGCCGGGAACCCAATTGCGCCCGCCCTTGGCGTAGTTGGCGGCAAGTTCTTGGGGGTCCTTGAAGCGGTTGGGGCGGCTCATCGCAAAGTCCACCAGCTTGCGTTCAAAGACGCACATGGGTTCATAATGATCATGGCCCGGCAAAGGCACGTTGGGCGGGTCATAGAGCGCCAGCGCCCGCCAGCGCCAGCCGAATTCGATGGCGTGCTTCATGGCGGCGCGCGCCGACATGGAATGAAAAACGCCGGTGCTGGGCTTGGCGCCCAATTCATTATTTACGCCAACGAAGATGCTCTCCATATCCTGGGCCATCTGCGCGTAGTGGTGGCCGTCGGCGCCGGTGGGCGTATTCATGCCGTGGTTGCGCATATCGAAAATGACCAGATCGAAATCATCCAGCAGCAATTCCCAAAAGGGCAGATAGCCGTTGATGGCGAAGCCGTTGCCGTGGCTGACGAACAGCCGCGCGCCGTCGGGATTGCCGTGCCGGCGGACGTGGATTTGGGCGCCGTCTCTCATGGCAAGATCGAACGTCTGATGCGGGCTCGGGACTGATTGGAGCATTCGAGGCCTCTGTCATGTTGGGATATGTCTTCGGGCGCCGGGCACTCTAGTGGAACCGGCAATGACCGGCAATCGGTCTTTCTATGGGATTTCCGGTTGTCTATAATTGGCTCCATTCCATCCAGGGGGCAGCATCAGCATGACAGAAACCAGCGCGCTCAATGTGGGCCAGCCGCTCGAGCGGAGCGAAGACCTTCGCCTGCTGCGCGGCCGCGGCCGTTATGCCGACGATCTTCCGGTTTCCCCCCGGACCCTGAACGCGGCCATCCTGCGTTCGCCCCACGCCCATGCCGAGATCGAAAACATCGATGCCGCCGAGGCATTGTCGCGGCCCGGCGTCGCCGCCGTCATCACCGGCGAGGATGTCAGCCAGCTTTCCGACCCGTTCCTGGTGGCGCTGCGCCAGCCCTTGCATCAATGGCCGCTGGCGGTCGGGCGGGTGCGCTATGTCGGCGAGCCGGTGGCCGTCGTCATCGCCGCCGACCGCTACCTGGCCGAAGACGCGGTCGATGCGCTGCAAGTTTCCTACCGGCAATTGCCGGCGGTCGTCGATACGGAAATTGCGGCCGAGGATGGCGCAACCCTGGTCCATGAAGATGCCGGAACCAACCTGGTTTCGGTCCGCGATTTCGCCTTTGGCGATCCCGCCGCCGCCTTTGCCGAAGCCGATCACACCTTCAAGATGACGACCAAATTTTCGCGCCATTCCTACATGCCGATGGAAAATTTCGTGGTCGTCGCCGAATACAAACCTGAGGAAGATTCCTACGACGTGCTGTCCAATTTCCAGGGGCCCTACAGCACCCATCCGGTGATGTCGCGCGCCTTGCGCGTGCCCGGCTCGCGCCTCAGGCTCAGGACGCCGCGCGATTCCGGCGGCAGCTTCGGCATCAAGCTGGCGGTGTTCCCCTATATCGTGCTGATCAGCCTCGCCTCCAAGATCACCGGGCGCCCGGTACGCTGGATCGAGGACCGCTACGAGCATTTGATCGCCGCCAATTCCTGCCCCAACCGGGTCACCACCCTGGAAGCGGCGGTGACCAAGGACGGCATCATCACCGGCCTCAAGTTCGATCAATTGGAAGATTACGGCGCCTTCTTGAGGGCGCCGATGCCGGGGCCGCTCTACCGGATGCAGGGCGCCATCACCGGCGCCTACGCCATCGACAATGTGGCGATCTCGAACAAGATCGTGGTCTCCAACAAGATGCCGGCCGGCCTGGTGCGCGGCTTCGGCGGCCCGCAGCTGTTTTTCGCGCTGGAGCGGATGACCAACCATATCGCCCACGAGCTGGGCATCGACCATCTCGATCTGATCCGAAAGAACCTGATTCCGGCGGGATCGTTCCCCTACAAGGCCGCCGCCGGCTCGCTCCTGGATTCGGGCGATTACCAGAAAGCCGTCGAGATTACCACCGGCGAGGGCCGGCTCGAAGACTTACTTAAGCGCCGCGATGAGGCGCGCGCCGAGGGCCGGCTCTACGGCATCGGTTACGCCGCCATCGTCGAGCCGGGCATGTCCAATATGGGTTACCTGAGCACCCTCCTCACCGCCGAGGCGCGGGAAAAGGCCGGGCCCAAGAACGGCGCCATATCGATGGCGACGGTCAATGTCGAACCGATGGGCACGGTGTCGGTCACCGCCGACTGCATGCCCCAGGGGCAGGGGCACGAAACCATCCTGGCGCAGATCGTTTCCGACCAGCTCGGCCTCCGCCCCGAAGACATCACCGTCAATGTCGAGCACGACACGCAGAAAGACCAATGGTCGATCGCGGCGGGCACCTATTCCTGCCGCTTCACGCCCGGGACCGCCGTCGCCGCCCATATGGCCGCCAAACAGGTGCGTGATAAACTGGCGCGCATCGCCGCCAAAAACCTCAACACGCCGGCCGAAAATATCGAGTTTACCGGCGGCAAGATCCATGCCGAGGGCAATCCCGACAACGCCGTGTCATTCGGCCGGGTGGCCGGCACCGCCCACTGGGCGCCGGCCGAGCTGCCCGACGGGATGAGCGCCGGGGTGCGCGAAACGGCAAGCTGGACGCCGCCCGAATTGGAGGCGCCGGACCCGAGCGATCACATCAACACCTCGCTCACCTACGGCTTCGTCTTCGATATGTGCGGCGTCGAGGTCGATCCGGTAACCGCGATGGTGCGCATCGACCGCTATGTCACGATGCACGATGCGGGCAAGCTTCTGAACCCGCTGATCGCCGAGGGGCAGGTGCTGGGGTCCTTCGCGCAAGGCATCGGCACCGCCCTGCACGAAGAGTTTCTCTATGACCAGGACGGCAATTTCCTGACCGGCACCTTCGCCGATTATCTGATCCCGACGGTGGCCGAGGTGCCGAAGCCGGAAATCCTGCACATGCAATCGCCGTCGCCGTTTACGCCGCTCGGCGCCAAGGGCATGGCCGAGGGCAATTGCATGTCGACGCCGGTCTGTATCGCCAACGCGGTATCCGATGCGCTGGGCGTCAATGTTTTGCAGCTGCCGCTGTCGCCGAAACGGCTGCACGCGCTGATCGATGAGGACGAGCCGGAACGCCCCGGTAACGGGGGAGCAGGCCGATGAAACCCAGTAATTTCGATTATTACCGGCCCGACAATGTCGATGAGGCCGTATCGCTGCTTTCCGAACATGGCGACGATGCCCGGGTGATCGCCGGCGGCCAATCCTTGATGGCGATGCTCAATCTGCGCCTGGCGGCGGCCGACGCGCTGATCGATATATCGCGCCTAAAGGAATTGTCCCACTGCCGCGAAGCGGACGGTTATCTGGAGGTGGGCGCCGCCGTCACCCAAGGAGAGCTGTTGAGATTTCCAAACCTGTCCGAAATCCAGCCGCTGCTGGCCAAGGCGCTGCCCAATGTCGGGCATTTCCAGACCCGCAACCGGGGCACCGTCTGCGGATCGATCGCCCACGCCGATCCCTCATCGGAAATCCCCCTCTGCCTGGCCGCCCTCGAGGGCCAGGTGGTTTTGCGCTCGTCCGGCGGTGAGCGCGTTATCGGCGCCGCCGAGTTTCAGACCGGCATGCTGGCGACCGCCATTGAGCCCGGCGAGATGATCGCCGCCGCCCGCTTTCCGGTGGCCCGGGCGGGCGCCGGCTACGCCTTCGCCGAGGTGGCGCGCCGGCGCGGCGATTTCGCCATCGTCGGCCTCGCCGCCATCGCCCAAAACGGCACCTTGCGGCTCGGCGCCGGCGGCGTTGCCGGCAAACCGGCGGTGGCCGAATGGCAAATCGATCCCGATCAGCTCGACGATGCCCTCAATGCATTCGCCTGGGAAATGGGAGGCGAGGACGATATCCACGCCACCGCCAAGTACCGGCGGCAGATTGTCCGGCGGCTCGGCCGCAGTGTTTTGGAGGAGGCCAGGTCATGCTCAAACTAGGCAAGGATACGCGCCATAAAGTGAGCTTCACCCTCAACGGCGGCCCGGTTTCGGGCCTCGCCGATGCGCGCATGCTGCTGTCCGACTTTCTGCGCCAGGAACTGGGCGAAACCGGAACCCATGTCGGCTGCGAACACGGTGTCTGCGGCGCCTGTACGGTCCGGATCGAGGGCCGCGCCGTCCGCTCCTGCCTGACCCTGGCGGTTCAGGCCGAAGGCTTGGAGATCGAAACCGTGGAAGGCCTGGCCGGCGAAGACGGTGCCCTCAACGCGTTGCAGACCGCGTTCCGCAAGCATCACGCCCTGCAATGCGGCTATTGCACGTCCGGCGTCCTGATGTCCCTGACCGATCTGTTTCAGCGCACCCCGAGCCCCAGCCGGGCCGAGATCGAAGACGTGGTCGGCGGCCATATCTGCCGCTGCACCGGCTATGCCGGCATCATGGCGGCGGCGCTTGAGGTTGCCGGCGCGGCCGGAGCGGAAAAATGACAACCGGGCAGGCCGAGGTCAACGGCTTTAATTACAATTATGCGATAGAGGGCAAGGAGGGGGCGCCCTGGGTAACCCTCTCCCACGCCCTCGCCAACAACCTGTCGCTTTGGGATGATGTCGCCGACAACCTCGCCGGCCGCTTTCGTATTTTGCGCTTCGACCATCCCGGCCATGGCGGCACCGCCGCCGTCCCCGGACCCTACAGCTTCGACATGCTGATCGAGAACGCCATCGGGCTTTGGGACGCGCTCGGCATCGATGCCAGCCATTGGGTCGGCCTCTCGATCGGCGGCATGATGGGGTACGGCCTGGCGGCGCGCTATCCCAATCGGGTGATCTCCTTGACGGCCTGCGATTCACGGCCCGACGCGCCGCCCGATTACGCCGACTATTTCCAGTACCGCATCGATACGGCGCGGGAAAAGGGCATGGAGGGTCTGGTCGAAGCCAGCATCGAACGCTGGTTCACGCCGGCCTCGGTCGCCGCCAACCCGCCGGCGCTGGATAAAATCCGCGCCATGATCCGCGCCACCGACCCGGTCGGCCACGAAGGCTGCTGCGAAGCCCTGAAAAAACTGTCGTTCGGGCCGGTCCTCGGCCAGATCACGGTGCCGACATTGGTGCTCGGCGGCGATCTGGACAAGGGCGCGCCGGCCGATGTCCTGGCCGCAACGGCGGCGAAAATCCCGGGCGCCAGGCACGTGGTCATTCCCGACGCCGGCCACATCACCGCCGCCGAAAACCCGGAGGCTTTCCAGCAGGCCCTGGATGAATTCCTGAACGGGCTTTAAGGGGCGTCCTAGTCCGCCGCCGGCATCCGAATCCCGAAGCGCTCGGCGACCGGCTTCAGCCGTTCGATGGTTCCGGCGGGCAGCGGGATACCGTCTTTTTCCCGTATCGCCATGACCGCGTCGCCGCGCTCGCCGGGCGCATAGACCTGCTCGGTTCCCTCCGCCGCCGGCAGATTCCCGATCGCCTGGGCCAGGGCGTCCGCCCGATCGCGGTAGGCGCCCAGATCGCCGAACGCCGAGACATCGACGGCCACCGCCAGGCCGTTCATCGGCCGCCCGAACCGGGGCTTGCCGGTGCTGAGCGCGTATTCGATAAGCGGCACACCGGCGAACAGGCTGGTCAGGCATTCGATCATCAGCGACAGGCCGGAGCCCTTGGCCCCGCTCATCGGCGACAGCATGGCGGCCTGGTGCGGATCGGTGGTCGGTTGCCCCTGGTCGTCCAGGGCCCAACCTTCGGGGATCGACGCCCCCGCATCCTTGGCCTGGGATATCTTTCCCATGCCCGATGCCGAGGTCGACATATCCAGAAACAGCGGCGGATGATCGCCGCCGGGCACGGCGATAGCGATCGGATTGGTGGATGCCGCCCGGACGCGGGCACCGGGATGCGCCATCAGCGGGCTGGAGGCGGTCATTGCCATGCCGGCAAAACCCTGGCGGGCGGCGTGCAGCGCGAAATAGCCGATGGCGCCGGCATGAGTGTTGTTGCGCACCACGCTCCAGCCGACCTGGACCTCGCGGGCACGCAGAATAGCCTCGTCCATGGCCGCCTTCATGGCCACCGGCCCCGGCGCCCGGTCGGCATCGATGCTGACGGCGGCGCCGGCCGAGCGCTCGATGCCGAGCCTCGGCCTGGGATTGAGCTTACCGGTGTCGATATGATCGATATATTCGGGTATCCGCAAAACCCCGTGCGAATCGACGCCGCGCAAATTGGCCCAGATCAGGATGTCGGCCCAAAGTTCCGCATTCGCCGGCTCGACACCGGCGGCGACGAAGACCGACCGCGCGAATTCCAAAAGCGCGTCCTTTTGGAAGGTAGGCTGTTTTCCGGTCATGGCGTCCGGCTAGCTGACGCTGGCCGGGAAATACCGGTCGAGCCAGCCCTTGAGGATATCCACCGTCCGGCTGCTTTCATCGGCAAACGGGAAATGGTCGATATCGGCCAGGAGGATCAGCTCGGTCGGCTTGCCGGCGCGCTTGAACATTTCCACCGACTGCTCGGTCGGGGTCACCGAATCGCTGGCCGAATGCAGGAGCAGAAGCGGGCGCGGCGCGATATTGCCGACCACCTCGTCGGCCTTGAAATCGAACATGCTCTGTGCGGTTTCGGCGGGAAACTCCATATTCGCGTCGGGATTGACGTTTTTGCGCAAATGTTCGGGGATCGGCACGATATCCCAGCGCGGCACCATCAATTCCTCGCCGGTTTCCTGCCGATGTTTCTTGCCCGCTTCCAGCATCGAAGTGAATTTCTGCCAGGCTTCCGGGGTTGGATGCTGGCCCCGGAACTTGCGTTCGCCATTACCCCATCCGCCGATCGAAATGGCGGCGGCGATGCGCTTGTCGATGCCGGCGGTATAGACGGTGACGGCGGCGCCGAAACTGCCGCCGCCGCTGCCGATGCGGTCGGGGTCGACCTCCTCGCGCTTGGCCAGCCAACTGACGGCGTTGCGGGTATCGGCGACCTGATCGAAACAGCGGATATAGCCGCGCCGGCCCTCACTGTCGCCGCAGCCCCTGAAATCGAAGCGCAGCGCCACATACCCCCATTTGGCCAGCAGTTCGGCCTGGGCCACCGACCCGCCGCCGTTTTTCGATCCGCCGAAACCGTGCAGGACCAGCATCGCCGTCCTTTTTTCACTCGGCTTCCAATCATCGGGAACATGCAGGACGCCATCGAGCGTCAATCCGTCGGATTCAAATTTGATCTGTTCTTCCAATTTCAGGTTTCCTCCCTCGGTATATTCGTTTGCGGCGGAACGGGCGAAGATTACTTGGTTAGATTGCCTCATGCCACCGCTTATCCGAACACGGGCCAATCACTAAGAATTCAAATGTCATAACTTGCGGGAGACGAAAAAATCCATTCCAATGGCGGCGGAAAAATTGATGATGAGACTTGTTCCGATATTGGCGGTTCTCGCCCTTGGCCTCTCATTGGCGGCGCCCACCTTGGCTCATGAAACTAAATTGAAGAACCAAGAAACGGTTTCGCTGGGCAACAATCGCGGGCCGTTTGAATTGGTGACGCACCGTGGCCAAGCGGTGACCAACGAAAGCTTTCTCGGCAAATTCATGCTGGTTTATTTCGGCTATACCCATTGCCCCGATGTCTGCCCGCTCGATCTGCAAACCGTCAGCGAGGCCGTCGATATGCTGGGCGGCGATGGCGATCAAGTGCGGCCGTTATTCGTCACCGTCGATCCGAAACGCGATACCGTCCCGGTGTTGGCCGACTACGTGAAAAACTTTCATCCCCGGATGATCGGGCTGACCGGCAGCGCCGGGCAGATCGCTTCGGCGACACGGGTTTACCGCATCCGCGCCAGGAAGTATTTTCCCCCCGATGCGGAAGATGACCAATACCTGATCGGCCATAGCGCGGCGATTGTCTTGGTTGGACCGGACGGCGCCGGGCTGAGCCTCTATCCGCAAGGCATCACCGCCGAAGATATTGCCAAGGATATAAGGCGATTTATGATTGTTTCCGGCGGCAAGAATACGAGAAAGGGAATCCGATGATCAGACAGCTTCATACCAGCGCCCTGGTTGTGGCAATTGCCGTGCCGGCCATGGTTTATAGCGTCGGCGCGCTTGCCGCCGACGCTCAAAAAGGCCATGGCGCGCATAAAAAAATGGCCAAATCGGCGGCATCCGTCACTTGTGCGCCGAAGCTGCAATTTACCGACGCAGCCGAAAGCCGGCCCGGTGGCGCGCTCTACAAAGGTCCGCCGGTCGCCCACCATGGGAAAAAGACAATGCAGATGCCCGAAATGAAGGGCGCCCATATGGACCATTCCCCACGCCAGGGGGGCGCCTTTTTCATGGCGCCGGACAAGATGCATCACATCGAAGGCGTCTATTCCCGGAAATGCGGATTGCAGGTGTTTTTTTACAATGCCTTCACCCAACCGGTCCGCGCCGACCGCTTCCGCGCCTTCGTCCGCGTTGTGCCGCAAAAAGATGATGAGCCCGAAATCCTTCGTTTTTTGACGCCGTCGAAGGATGGATCGGTCCTGAAGGCGTCCGTTGGAGACAACCTAACGCCTCCCTTCGATATCGAAGCTTACGTCAAGTTTCCGCAATCGGACGAACCTCAACTGTTCACCATCAAGATTGCGGCAAAGCCGGCTCTCGCAAAGATTCCCGAAGGTGCGATTGTCGTCGAAATCAAGAACGGCACCGCCGTGGGCAAACGGGTCATCCGTGTCAAACAGGGTGACAAGGTTGTCCTTCACCTGACGTCGGACCGGGAAATCACGTTTCACCTTCATGGCTATGATATCGAACGGACGGTTCGCCCGGACCGCCCGGTAACCTTGTCCTTTACCGCCAATGCCACCGGGCGGTTCCCGGTTACCTCCCATGGCGTGGCCGTCGCCGATACCAGCACCAAGAATGGGAGTGGCCATGACGGGCACGGCGAGAAGCCGCTTATCTATTTGGAGGTCCATCCCAAATAGGGTCCAGTTCCGCTAATGAAATCCCGCCTTGCCTTGGCCGGTTTCCTTGCCGGTTTCGCTATCATCCTCGGGGCCGGTCCGGCCAGCGCGCACGCTTTCGGTCAGCGCTACGATCTGCCGTTGCCGCTCTGGATGTTCATTACCGGCGGCGCCAGCGCCGTCGTGCTGTCTTTTGCCGTTATCGCCATATTTCTGCGCCACAAGCCAGAGCCGGGCATCTATCCGACCTTCAACCTGTTGAACAATCCGGCCGGGCGGTTTTGCGCCCAGCCGGCCACCCTGACTGCCGTCCGGGTGCTTTTTGTCCTGGTCTTTCTTCTCATCCTGCTTACCGGATTTTTCGGCGTGCCCAGCCCCTACCAAAATTTCTCGGTGGTCATGGTCTGGGTGATCGCCTGGGTGGGGCTCGCCTTTATCTGTTCGCTGTTGGGGAATTTCTGGGCCTTGATCAATCCGTGGAACGCCATTTTCGCGTGGGCCGAAGCCCTTTACCGGAAGCTGAGCGATGGTAAGGAACTGTCGCGCCGGCGGCCGCTGCCTGAGGGCTGGGGAACCTGGCCGGCATTCATCTTCTTTCTCATCTTCGCCTGGATGGAAATCACCTGGCCGGCTTCCAGCGTGCCCGGCAATGTCGCCACCGCCATCACGGTTTATTCGCTGCTGACCTGGTTCGGCATGTACCGCCACGGCCGCGAAAGGTGGCTCAGCCAAGGCGAGGCCTTTTCCGTCGTCTTTGCGCTGTTCGCAAGGTTCGCGATTACCGAGGTCAGGGTCCGCGACGCCAAGGCTGTCGAGGCCGACACCTTCCACGATATCGAAAGCGACGAGGCCGGCTGCGTCAACGGTTACGGCGCGTTTTTCAAGGCCGATCCGGAAGCCCGCGAATGGAACCTGCGCCCCCCCGGGCTCGGCCTGCGCGCCGGCCGGGCGCCGTCCTACAGCTTGATGTTTTTCGTCCTTCTTTTGCTGTCCACGGTCACCTATGACGGCTATACCGAAACCGAACATTTCCAGCAACTGGGGCTCTTGGTCTATAAACAGATTCAAGGTCTCACGGGCGATACCGTATTGGTCGTCGAGACCATCGGCATCGCCAGCTTTCCGCTGCTCCTGATCAGCGTATATCTGCTGTTCATCGTGTTGATCGGCCTGGCCGGCGGCGTTCCGGGGAAAATCGGCCTTCTGGCCCCGGTCTTCGTCTTTTCCATCATCCCCATTTCCATCGCCTATCATTTGTCCCACTACCTGTCGCTGTTGCTGGTCGAGGGGCAGATCGTCATCGGCCGCCTGTCTGACCCGTTCGGCTTCGGCTGGGATCTGTTCGGCACCGCCGGTTACAAGGTCGATATCTCGGTGATCAGCGCGAAATTCGTCTGGTTCTTTTCGCTCGCCGCCATCGTCGTCGGCCACATGGTTGCCGTCTACCTGGCCCATGCGGAGGCGATGAGAATTTACGATGACCGCGGCAAGGCGCTTCGCAGCCAACTGCCGATGCTGGCGCTGATGGTCGGCTACACCATGCTCAGCCTGTGGATCATCGCCCAGCCGATCATGCTGTGATCAGCCCCCGGCGGCAACATCCTTTCGGACACGGCAGGATTGGGAGCGATGCGGTACCGCCGATGAGATCGCATCGGCGCCCGAATTGGGGATGATCAAATTGAGGTTGGCCCCCTCGGGGCTGAGCGCATCGTAGCCGGGGAGATCCAGCTCCCGGCATTGCTGCCACCAGCCATAGGGCGTGCAGACGACGCGGGGATGCAGGGAAGCATTGAACTTGGCCTTCAGCCTGACCGAGCCGGCGGCGGTTTCGACGACCACCCGGTCACCGGGCGCGATGCCGAAGCGCTCGGCCGTACTGGGGTGAAGTTCGATGCTGGGCTCGGGCACCTGGCGCCGCAGCCGGGGGATGTTGCGATGCTGCTGATCGACGAACTGAATTTGCCGAAAGAAGGTGAGCGCCAGCGGGAAAGGCTGCTCCATTTCGGGATCGGCAAGCAGACCCTCCGCCGGCCCGCTATATTCAGGCAGCGGCGGGTAGCCGGCATCGGCAAAGGCTATCGAATAAAGTTCCAGCTTGCCCGAGGCGGTTTGAAATCCCTTGGGCCGGCCCGTTGCCGCATCGGTCTGGGCATATTTTTGGTAGCTGGTGCGGGCCTCTGAGCGCAGTCCCGCGGGCTGGGCGCGCAATTCCTCTAGCGTCAGGCCGGCGGGCTCGAGATGCGCGTTCCAGGCACTTTCGATTTGGCCGCCGAAAAAGTGCTCGCCCAAACCCAGGCGTACCGCCAGGTCGAACAGAACCTCCATATCGGTGCGCGCAACATGCTGCGGCGCAACCACCGCCTTGCGCAGCTGGCTCCAGGCGCCGCCCTCGGCGCTGCCGGCGAAAAACGCCTTGGCCGCTTCGTATTCCCAAGGCGTGCAGGCGGGCAGCAAGAGGTCCGCATGGGCGGCGCTGTTATTGGCGAAGATGTCCATGTGGACGTAGAAGTCCAGCGCTTCGAGCGCTTCGGCGCCGCGCGCCGCGTCGCCGGCGTTCATCAGCATATCACCGCCGAATAATAGGGCGGCCTTCACCGGGTAAGGCCGCCCGTTCAGGATGGCCTCATAAAACTTGTCGGCCTGGACGATGCCCGGATCGCGCGGCGGTCCCAGCGGATGCCGGTCCAGCCCAAGCCGGCGGGCGGCGGNTTCCTTGGGCAACAGGTCGCGGCCCATCATCGGGCGCGCCGGCGTGGCGGCGAACATCACATTGCTGCCGCGCCGGTCGAACTGACCGGTCAGGCCATAAAAGCAACAGACCGCCCGGTTGGTCTGCATGGCGTCGGCGTGCTGTTCAAGTCCGACCCAGGTGGCATAGCAGGAAGGTTTTTCGGCCACGAACATGCGGACCGCGCGGCGCACCTCATCGGCGGCGACCCAGGTGATTTCGCTCGATCGTTCCGGCGCGAATTGGCCGGCGGTGTCCTTCAGGAGATCGAGCGCCGGGCGGCACTCGACGGTGCCGCCATCGCCGAGGCGCACCGAATAGGAGCCGGTGAGCGCGGGCCGGATATCCGGTTCGGAACAGGCGGCAGGCGCGCCCCGGATCTCATCCCATACCATATATTCCCCCGGTTCGGCTGCCAGCAGCGCACCGGTGTCGCCGCGCACCAGGAACGGACCATTGGTCCAGTCCCGCACAAAAGCCTGGTCGTATAGATTTTCTTCAAATAAGACATGGATCATGGCCAGCGCCAATGCGGCATCGCCGCCGGGCCGCACCCGGAGCCAGCAATCGGCTTTCTTGGCGAGGTCGTTTCCCCTGGGATCGATGACGATCAGTTTGGCGCCGCGGGCACGGGCGCGGCTGATGCGCATTGCCGCATCCGGTGCTGTCGCCTGTGGATTGTTGCCCCATAAGAGGATGCAGCCGGTATGCGCGTAATCGGCGGTTGGCGTCGCGACGCCGAATGTGTATTTCGAGCCGTAGACCCGGTGCCAGTTGCAAATATGCGTGGTCGCCAGCAAGTTGGGGCTGCCAAAGGCGTTGCCGAGCCGTTGCAGCCAGGCATCGAACTCGGCGGTGCCGCTGCCGGCCGGCGTCGCGCGGCCGAACACTACCGCCTCGGCGCCGTCGGTTTCCCTGATCTCGTGCAAGCGGCCGGCCATCTTTTGCATGGCTTCTTCCCAGGAGACCGGTTTCCAGCCGGGGTCGGCATCGCCCTTCGGCCGGGTGCGCAGCATCGGCTCGCGAATACGGTCGGGGGAATAAACGATCTCGGCTGCGGCGGCGCCCTTAACGCAAATACAGCCGTTCGGATGCTCGGGATCGCGCTCCACCTTGGCCAGCTTGCCGTCTTCCACCGTCGCCACGACGCCGCATCTGGATGTGCACATGGCGCAGAAGGTGTGTATCCGCTCCGCCATCGCTTACTAACTTTCCCATTCCATGTGGCCGTCGACGGCGATCGACTGGCCGCTGATATGCCTGGCCTGGTGCGATGCCAGGAAGACCGCCAAATCGCCAACCTCGGCGGGATCGATCCAGCAGCGCATCGAGATATAGCTGAGATATTGCTGCTCGGCTTCGCGCTCGTTGATGCCGAGCGCCTCGGCGCGGCCGGCGACCACAGCCCGGCCGCGCGCGTTGTCGATCAGTCCGGGCAGGATGGCGTTGCAGCGGATATTATGAGGGCCAAGCTCGCGCGCCGCGTTCAGGGTCAGGCCCATGACCCCCTGTTTCGACGCCACGTAGGGCGTGCGGCCCGGCAGTCCGGTGCGTACCGAGGCGGTCGATATGTTGATGATGACGCCGCTTGCCTGCGCCTTCATTGCGGGCACCGCGGCGGCCAGGCAATAGAACATGCCGTTTAGGTTGACATCGATGGTGCGCCGCCAGGTTTCCGTATCGATATCCTCGATCGCCGCCTCACCGCCGCCGATGCCGGCATTGTTGACCAGCACGTCGAGGCCGCCCATATCATCGTTCAGGGTTTTGAACAGGTTCGCCACCTGGTCCGGATCGGCGACATCGCAGAGCGCGGCGGAAAGACCCGAATGAGTGCTCTTTGCTGTTTCCATGGCGCCTTCGTCGATGTCGCACACGAAAACCCGGGCGCCCGCCGCCAAAAAGCGCGCCGCCACCGCCAGGCCGATGCCCGCCGCGCCGGCGGTCACCAGCACCCTTTGCCGGTCCTCTACCAGACCGACCAGCCCGCATCGACGATGATGGTTTCACCGTGGATCATCTTGGCGTCTTCCGATGCCAGGAAGACGGCGGTCCCGGTCATGTCCTCGGGGTCCATGAAATCGATGCCGGTGGGCGTGAAGGTCTTCATCATTTCGCTATATTCCTCGTTGCCGGGCCCGCGCACATGGGCGTTCAACGGGGTCGCCACGTTGCCCGGCGCGATCGAATTGACGTTGATGTGATCGACGCCCAATTCCGCCGCCAGCGCCCGCGTCAGATTGACGACGCCGCCCTTGGAGGCGCAATAGCCGGGGCAGTTGGGAAAGGCGCCGGTGCCGGCGATCGACGAGATGTTGACCACCTTGCCGCCGCCGATATCGCGCCAGTGGGGCACCAGGGATTTGACGAAGAAAAAATAACCCTTGAGGTTGAGGTCCAACTGCTCGTCCCAAATCTCCTCGGTGGTCTCCAAGACCGGTACGGTACGAAAGACGCCGGCATTGTTGACCAGGATATCGACCCGCCCGAAATCACCGATCACCGCCTCGGCGAAACTTTCGATCTCGGCGACCTTCGATACATCCGCCTTGTAGGCCTTCGCCGTGCCGCCGCCGTCGGTGATTTCCTTGACCACTTCTTCCGCCTGGTCCGGGCTTTTCAGGAAATTAATGGCGACGCTGGCGCCCTCTTTGGCGTAGNGCTTGGCGATGGCGGCGCCGATGCCGAGGGACGAGCCGGTAACGATGGCGACTTTATCCTGTAAACGCATTTTGAGTTCCTCCTCCTGAAGATGGCTAGTTGCACGTTTGTTTATTTAGCGCGCGCGGCGTCGGTGGCCGGCTGATCGATCTCCATATCCCCGGTGATGGCGACGCCATAGATTTCCAGCGCCCGTTCGCGGCTGACCAGCCCCTCGGCCACATCGCGGCGCACGCGCATCGGATCGCGGGTTTTGGGATCGCCGTAGCCGCCGCCGCCGCAAGAGATGGACAGCAAGGTTTCGCCGTCCTCGATCCAAACCTGCGAACATTGCTCGAGGCGATCCAGCGTACCGTCCGGCTTCCGCCGGAACTGGTCCGAATGGGCCGCCGGTCCGCCGGCGCGCGCGCCCTTGGGATTGTGGATGTTGCCGTCGGCGACGAAGCCGGCCTCCATGCGGCAGTCGACGGGGCCGAGTTCGACCTCGATGCCGGGGGCGCCGCGGAACCGACCGGCGCCTTCGGAATCGGGGATCAGCCGCCGGGTCAGCACGCGGATCGGCGTATAGACCTCGTCCAGTTCGACCGAATCGATATAACACATGCCGCCGTTGCCGGCGTGCAGCATGGTCATCCAGGCGTCTTCGTGCGGGGCGCCGGCGCCCGCCGTGTGGCCGAGGAACAGCTGGTTCACATAGGGCTTGCCGTTGCGCGGATCGGTTCCCGAAACCACCGAGGTCGATGGCGGGCAGAAGCAGCCAATCTCGCCCATGCCGAGGCCGTCGCCGATCTCGGCCATGGCGCGCATGGTCGAGTTTTGCACCCGGTCGGCGAGGTTGGTGGTCGAGGCCGAGCAGCTTATCGGATGGCGCGGGATGCCGACGACGCCGTTATCCTTCAAGTGCAGCTTCACCCGGCGGAAGGCGCCGGCATTCTTGGGCACCGAATTATCGACCGAATTGAAGATGCCGATCATCGTCGAGGTACGGGTGCAGGCTTCCGACACATTGAGCCCGCATTGAAGGGCATCGGAATTGTCGGTCAGATCGACCTCGATCATCGCGTTCTCGGTATCTATCGTAACCTTCGAGGTGATGGTGATGCCTTCGGCCGGCGTGCCGGGGATGGCGTCGTGGGTCGATTGGGCGCTGGCCGAGCCGCCGGGCATCGATTTGATGGCCTGGATCATGCGCTTTTCGGAATAATCGAACCATTGATCGGTGAAGGCGTGCAGGGTCTCGAAACCGACTTCCGCGCCTAGGGCCAGAACCTCGCGCTCGCCGATATAGGCGGCGCCGAGCATGGCCAGGAAATCGCCGTACCATTGATCGGGCACGCGGATGCGCATGCGGCACATGCGGATGATATCGTCGATCACCCGGTAATTTTCGGCCACCTTGACGGCGGGGAAGATCAGCGCGCCTTCCTCGTACACGTCGCGCGCCGTGCCGTGATAGGTGGTCGGGATGGAATTGCCGATATCGGCCTGGTGCGCCTTGGTCAGGAGTGTGAAGTGATGTTCGCCCTGATCGTCGATCACCGGCATCAGAAGGGTATGGTCGGCGGGATGGGAATCGCCGTGATAGGGCGAATTATGCAGGAACACGTCGCCCTGTTTCAGATCGGGATGAAATTCGTGCATCGAGCGGGCCATCAGGTCGGGCCCGGACAGGACATGGATCGGCAGGCTTTCCTCGGCGGTCAGCAATTCGCAATCGCGGGTCACGATGCAGCAGGAAAAATCCTTGGCCCGGTTGAGGACGCCAGAGCGGCCGGTGCGCAACAGCGTATTGCCCATCTTGCGGCAGATACCGCCGAGCCGGTTGGACAGGATGGCCAGTTTGGCGCCGTCTAATCTAGTCGCCTGTATCATCTAATTTGCACCCCTACGACAGCGTTGCAAGGTTTCCGGCGAGGAGCGCGCCGTGCCGTGGTGCCAATCCACCACAAGTGGTGCGCCCACGGATATTTGGGATGTCCGGGAGCCTTGCAACGCCGCCCTCTGGGTCGCTTTTCCCGTCCCCCCGGGGTGTCGGGAAGCCTTGACGATGTGTCCGCATCGCCCGCAGCTCCCCTCCTACCGGGGAAACGGGGAAAGCGATCGTAGGGGAGCAAATTAGATGATATAGGCGACTTGTCTCCTGGCTGGCATCCATGGGCTAATTCCTAGGGCGTGATATTGACGCTGCCGGCTTCGGTCAGATGGAAGCTGGCTTGCGCGTCGATGACGATGGTGGTGAACGGCGTTTCGATAATGGCCGGGCCGGACATCTCCTTGCCGGGCGCCAGCATGGCCGGCGTGTGGATGGGGGTATCCGTTATACCGGCGCCCTCAAAATATATGGCGCGGCTGCCCGATGGCTCATTGCCGCCGCCCGATATAAGCCGGCCACCCGCACCGTTCCGCAAGCGGCATCCGACCGATGCCGTCCAACCGACGAACTCGACGATCGAATCGGGGTCGTTGATGGCGAAGATTTCCTGATGGGCGGCGTGAAAATCCTCGACCAGTTTTTGCAAATCGGCGCCGCCATCGAAGTGATTGCCCGCCAGCGGCACCTCGATTTCCCAGACCTGGCTGGCGTAACGGGCCTCGACGCCGAACTCGATCCGGTGTTCGGCGGCGCCGCTGCCGGGTCCATCGATGAAGGCCTGGCACTTGGTTTCCAGGGCGGCCAGCACCCGGTTGGCGCCGGCGGCGTCCCATTCTTCCGAAGTGGTGAAAAAGATCGATCTGAACTCGGTGGTCAGATCGGAAATCATGGCGCCATAGGCGCTCAAACCGGCACCGGTTTCCGGGATCAGAACGCGCGGACAGCCGAGCCGCCGGGCGATAAACACCGAATTCAGCCCGGCCGCGCCGCCGCCGCCGATCAACACCGCATCGGCCGGATCGATCCCCTGGTTGACGGTAATCTCGGCGATTGCCTGGACCATGTTTTCGGTCGCCACCTCGACGATCGCCGCCGCCGCCGGGGCCAGGTCCAGGCCGAGCGGCCCGGCGATGCGCGCCTGGATGACCGCCTCGGCGGCGCCCGTATCCAGCGCCACGGCGCCGCCCAGGAAATAATCGGGATCCAGATAGCCAAGCACCAGGCAGGCGTCGGTCAGGGTCGGTTCGGTGCCGCCGGTGCCGTAGCAGACCGGCCCCGGAACGGCGCCGGCGCTGTCCGGTCCGACATGCAGAATACCGCCGTCATCGACGCCGGCGATGGAACCGCCGCCGGCGCCGACCGACTTGATATCGATCGAGGGAAAGCCGGTCATGTGGCCGCGAAAGGGCTGGCCGATCCAGGTCTCGCGGGTGCGCGGGATGCGGTTTCCGCGCACCAGGCTGACATCGAAGGTGGTGCCGCCGGTATCGGCGATGATGGCGTTCGCTTCCGGGCATTCCGAGCTTGCGTAATGGCGCCCGGCGATGGGCCCCATCGATGGCCCGGAATTGATGGCGTGGATCGGCTCGGCGGCAAGTTCCCCCGCGTCGATCATGCCGCCCTGGGAGGTGAGGACCAGGGTGCGGCCGGCGAAGCCGGCTTCGGTCAGGCGCCCGGTCAGGCTGCCGAGATAGCGTTCCATCAGCGGCTTCAAGGACGCATCGATGGCCGCCGCCGACGCCCGCCGATATTCCCGAAGCGCCGGGTTGAGGATATGCGACAAGGAACAGGGCACGCCCGGCAGATGTTCGGCCAGCAATTCCCCGACCCGGTCTTCGTGGACCGGATTGGCGATCGACCAGAGAAAACAAACCGCCACCGCTTCGATATCCATCTTCCCGAGCCTTGCGATGATATCGATCACCGCCGCTTCATCGAGGGCCAGGGCGACATTGCCGTCGCTGTCGATGCGTTCCGGTATCTCGAAGGTGAGGGCGCGGGGAATGTAGGGTTCGGGATAGGGAACCCGGAAATTGAACGGCTCGATGCGCCCGCCCTCGCGGAGGACCAGAATATCGGGATGCCCCTTGGTGGTCAGGAACGCGGTCCTGGCGGTTTTGCCGGTGATGATGGCGTTGATGGCGTGGGTGGTGCCGTGGATCAGCATCTCAGCCCCGCTTAAGAAAGCGGCCAATTCCATCTTCCGGTCGCGGGCCGCCAAGCTCAGCGCATCCAAGACGCCGAGCACCGGATCCTCGGGCGTCGTCGGCGCCTTATAAAGGCTTAAGCCACCGTCGTCCTCGACGATAAGGTCGGTGAAGGTTCCTCCCGTGTCGCAGGCAAAGCGCATGCCCGATCCCTTTTATTGGTGCCGGGGCGTATCCCGGCGAGCCTTTTTTCAGCCTGCCATGATGGTTGAGTTGGCGGGCGGGATCAACCACTACAAATCCGACTATGCTCTATACCCGGGGCGTATATCCGCAACTGAGCCCGCCGTCGATGACCATCTCGGATCCGGTCATCATCGCCGATTCGTCCGACGCCAGGAACAGGATGGCATAGGTCACGTCCTCGGTCTCGCAAATACGCCCCACCGGCACCATCTTGCTCAGCCGTTCCAGCGCCTCGTCATCATGCACGAACTGATCGATCAAGGGGGTGCGGATATAGGTGGGGTGGATCGAATTGCAGCGGACCGGATATCCCTTCTGCGCGCAATCGAGGGCCACGCATTTGGTCAAATATCGGACCCCGGCCTTGGCGGTGCCGTAACCGATGGTATTGGGGTTGCCCATGATGCCGGCGACCGAGGAGATATTGATGATCGATCCCTTCCCCGATGCCTTCATCACCCGCATCGCCTCCTGGCAGCCGAGGAAGACGCTGTTGAGGTCGATATCGATGAGCTTCTGGAAATCGGCGTAATCGGTGGATTCGACATCGCCATGCAGGCTGATGCCGGCATTGTTGACCAGGATGTTGATGCCGCCGAAATGGGATGCGGCCAGATCGACGGCCGCCGTCCAATCGGCCTGCTTGGTGACATCGTGGGCGGCGCTGATCGCCGCGCCCTGGAACTCACCGTTGATCGCCGCCATCGTGGCCTCCGCCGTCGATGCATCTATGTCGGTGGCCACGATTTGCGCGCCTTCGCGCGCCAGATGCATGGCCGTTGCCTTGCCAAGGCCCGACCCGGCGCCCGAAACCAATGCGATTTTACCCTCTACCCGGCCTGTCATTTTCATATTCTCTCAAATGGTTCACGCCATAGGGCGCTTACGATATCGGGCTTGACCGCCTTTGTCAGCCGCTCATGGCGATGATTTTAGAAGGCCGCCGGTTGGCGACGATGATGGCGGCGATGATCAGCACCAGGCCGCCGACGACACGCATCGAAAACGGTTCCGACAACAGAACGGTGGCGATGGCGATGGCGACCACCGGGTTCAATCCCACGGTCACCGCCGCCTGCGTCGGCGAGATCGTATGCAGGGCACGCCCCCAGCAATAGATCATCAAGGCGCCGCCCGGGATCGCCAGGGTCAGGACCACCATCCAGCCGGCGAAATCGAAATCGAGGGAGCCATTGAACGGGCTCTCGAAAATGATGGCCAGCACCGACAGCGCCGAGACGCCGGCCAACATGGTGTAGGCAATGATCGAAAGGGCGCCGTAACGCACGATGTAACGCTTGCCGAAGACGTTGAAACCGGCGGCGGAAAACATGCTGATCAGCATGAACATATCGCCGCGCAGCGCCGTCGGCGCAATCTCGTCGACCCGATCGGACAGGGCGAACACGGTGCCGGCGATGGCCATCAACACGCCGATGGCCTTCGGCCAGGTCATCTGTTCGACGCGGAAGAGGGTGGCGAGAAGGATCGTCACCAGGGGCATGGTGGCGAAAAATATGCCGCCCCGGGTCGCCGTCGTGTCCTCGAGGGCGCGCGCCATGAAATAGGGAAAGCTGGTAAAGAATACCAGTGCGAGCAGGGTAATCGGCAGCCAATCGGCGCGCTCGAACTTGGGCAAACGCCGCGCCGCCAGAAGAAACGCAAATAGGATAATCACGCTAATACCGTAGCGGACCGCAGTCAGCGTCAAGGGCTCGGTCTCGGGTATGATGAAACGGGTCAGCGCCACGGTCATGCCGCCGAGGGAGGTCGCGAGGCATGCTAAAGCGACGCCGGAGATACTGATTTTCGCGGCGTCGTTTTTGGCGGTGGAGGTGGAATCAGGCATTACATTTTCAAATTCAGATCCGGTAAACGCGCTGGGCGGTGCCTTCGAAGACGGCGCGCCGGCCGCTTTCGGGCAGATCGGCGGCGGCGTCCGTAAAAGCACCGATCAGGGCGCCGTAATCGGTCCACAATTTTTCGATCGGAAAGTTGGATCCGAACAGGCACCTCTCGGCGCCGAACATGGCCACCGTTTGCCCTACCATATCGGCAATATGGCCGGCATCGTTGCGGTGGATGAAGGTGCCGAAGGCCGACAGTTTGGTGACGATGTTGGGCCGCGCCGCCAGGGCTTCCATGCCGGCCCGCCATTCGGCCCGCCCGCCTTCGCTCAAATCTTCCAGCATGCCGGCATGTTGCAAAACGAAGGTTACCTCCGGGCAGGCTTCGGCCAGCGCCGCGGCGCCCTTCATCTGGCCGGCGAAGACCTGCAGATCGAAACTCCATCCATAATCGGCGAGGCGCCCGACATTGCGCTGGAAAGACGCGTCTTCGGCCAGGTCCGGCGTGGATGCAAACCGGTACATTTCGTTTTCATGCCAATGGATCTGCTGGCGGACGCCGCGCAGCAACGGATATTCGGCCAGCCGGTCAAGCTGCGGCCGCACATCGGCGCCGGTGAAATCGGCAAAGCCGACGACGGCGTGTGGCCAGCCGGTCTCGATGGCCGTCTTCTGCACCCAGGCGGCCTCGTTCTCGAACCGGTCCGGGGCCCAATTGGCCTGCACATAGACCGACTTGGTGACGCCGGAACCGGAAATGTCTTCAAGAAACTCGGCAATCGGATAATCGCGCCGGATCGGCTCATAGGGCCCGAAAATACGGGGGCGCATCGGTCCCTTCAGCCACGGCAGATCGTCCTGCCGCCAGATATGGTGGTGCGCGTCGATGATCTTGGTCATGCCGCTAGCCCGGCGCTGAGCGCGTCCGACAGCGGCGTGATTTCAAGGGTCACGGTTTCGCCTTCTGGCGCAACCTATGGACCCCGAACAGGGCCACCAGGATCACGGCGGATACGCCGGTCACCTGAAGATTGGGCGCGATCATACCGAGCCCCAGGATCGCCAGCAGGACCCGCGTCCAACCGTTGAGCGGCGCGAACATATATGCCTCCAGCGCCGCCGCCAGGACGATGAGCCCGACCGCCGCCGTCACCGCGGTGATCAGGATCGAGATCAGCGGCCCGTCCATCAACAGCTCCGGCCCGTAGACGAAGGCGAACGGAATCAGGAAGGCGCCGATGGCGAATTTGACCGCCAACAGGGCGATGTAGAGCGGATTGTCCTCGGCGATCGAGGCCGCCGCGTAGGCCGCCACCGCCACCGGCGGCGTCAGCGCCGACATGACGGCGTAATAAAGAATGAACATGTGCGCGGCCATGGTCGAGATGTCCAGCTCGGTCAGGATCGGCGCCATCAGCGCGGCGCCCAGGATATAGGCACTCGGCGTCGGCATGCCCATGCCGAGGACGATGGTCACCGCCGCGGTCAGCAGCAATGTGGAAAACATATGCGCCTCGGTGATGCCGTAGACCACGTGCGCGAACTTGCCGGCAAGGCCGGTCATGGTGATGCCGCCAATGACCAGCCCGGCGGCGGCGCAGGCGCCGGCCACCGGCACCATGCGATAGCAGGTCTCGCTCAACACATTGACCAGGCTGAACAACCCGATCCGGGTTTCCGCCTTCAGAAGCGAAACGGCGAGGACGGCGAGGGAGCCGAAGACCCCGACCATGGTCGGCGTATAGCCCTGCAGCAGGGCGACGGTCAGGATCACCAGGGGCACGAAAAACAGGCCGCCGTTTTTCATGGTCGTCAGAAAGCGGGGGATTTGAGATGGGTCCAGGCTGCCGAAGCCGAGGCGCAGGGACGAAAAATGCACCTGCGAATAGATGGAAACGTAATAGAGGATGGCCGGGATAAAGGCGGCGATGGCGATATCGCGGTATTCGACGCCGGCGAAATCGACCATGATGAAGGCCGCCGTGCCCAAAACCGGCGGCACGATGGAGCCGCCGGTCGAGGCCGCCACCTCGATGGCGCCGGCATAGGCGCCCCGGTAACCGAGGCGTTTCATGATCGGGATGGTGATCGAACCGGTGGTCACCACGTCCGATGTCGGGCTGCCCGACACCATGCCGTACATGCCCGACGAAATGACTGCCACCTTGGCCGGCCCGCCCGGGCGCCGGCCGGCAATGGCGGCGGCGAAATCGAAAAAGAACTCGCTGCCCTTGCAGGCCTGGAGGAGGGTGCCGAACATGACGAACATGAAGGCGTAGGTGGCGGCGACGCGGAGCGGCAGGCCGAAGATGCCGTCGGTGGTGAACACCGTGATCTCGATGAAATGCAGATAGTCGATCTTGCCGTGCTGCAAGACGCCTTCCAGGTTATGGCCCCAGAGATTATAGGCAACGAAGACCAGCACCAGGGCGGTCAGGCCGAGCCCGGTGGAGCGGCGCGTCACCTCGATGGTCAGTAAAAAAACCAGGGATGCGAAAAATACATCCCAGTCGGTCAGTTCATCCAAAAGCACGATGCGCTCGACGATCTCCGGCGCCTTGATGCCGAAATAGATACCGGCGGCGACGCTCAAGAGCGCCAGCAGCACATCGATCACCGTCGGCCTTTCGCTGATCGAATGCTCGAAGGCGCCGGTGGTCAGGAAACCCAATGCCGCCATCCCGGAAAAAAACAGCACGGTCAGCGCCCAGGGCGCGATGATAATATAAGTGGCGGCGCTGATCACGTAGATGCCGACGGCGACGGCGAAGGGCGTGAACACCCAGTAATATATACCCTGGGGCCGGCGGCGGGCGCCGACCGAAAACCACATGGAAGGGGATAGAAGCGAATTGGAGGCCATAACCCGGCGCTTGAAGAAAATCGAATATCAAATGAATGGGAAAGGGAGCATGGCGACGGCCACACTCCCTTCCCGGATGAGCAATAGGGACAGGCTTACATCAGGCCCGCTTCCTTAAAGTACTTGGCCGCGCCGGGATGGAACGGGGCCGCCGCCTTGACCGCCATGAATTTTTTCTTGGCGTTTTTCGCGATCAAGCGGTGGGACTTTTTCTTGAACTCTTCGATTTGTTCCACCATCCCCTTGGCGAGATTATAGGCGGTTCCATTGTCCATGCTGGCATTGACCACGATCACCGCGCCGATGCAGACCGAAGAGGAGCCGGCCGGCGCCCATTTGTAATCACCCGGCTTGATCGGGCAGGTCGCGCCGGCGAAAGCCTTGGCCACCTTGGCTGATACATCGTCGGGTATCGGCAGCAGAACCGGTGTGACTCCCTTGGCGATTTCACGCACCCGCGGATGCTTGTAGGCGATGCCGAAATTGACCATGTCGATACGCCGGTCCAGATACAGTGACACCATTTCCTTGGACGCGGCGTGCACCACCTGGCCGCCCCAGCTTTTGATCTTGTCGGTCGTCGCGCCCATCAGGGCCATGACCATGGCGCTGACATCGCTGTCCATATTGCCGCGCCGGTTGATGGCGACGCGCAAGGGCGCCTTCTTGTTGACGATGTCGGCAAAGGTCTTGATGCCGTGCTTATCGGCAAAGTTTTTGCTGAGAATCAAATGGGTCGCCTGGAACCGCCAGGATGGCGCATAGGCGCGGAACAACACACGCACGTTCTTGAGCGCTGCCTTACCTTTGTAACCGTTGTAAACCGCATTCAATTCACCGTCGGTGGCGAGGCCCATCGGCACCTTGCCGCGCGAGACCAGCGGAATGTTGGCGAGCCCGCCCGACGAGGTCTGATAGCTTACGGTGGAGCCGGGATAGGCCTTGGCGATGGCGGCATCGATACCGCCGCCGATGCGCGACCAGAGCCCGCCCGGGCTGGCGCCCGATAAGGTCAGGTTATATTTCTGGGCGCCCGCCGGTGAAACGGCCAACGGAACGACAATAATGCCAAGCGCGGCGGCTGCCAGTAATTTGAGTTTCATCTGTATCCTCCCAAGTTGATTGCCCCTTGGAATTTTCCGAAAGGGCGTGAAATTATGAACCCAAGTTTCAAAAGTGCAAAATTCCATTGTGATCTTATACAATTCGGTTGCAAAATACACCCTTGAAGTCACCTGGGCTTTGTCTAAAATACTTAGAATTCTTAGCAATTACCAATTTGACCGTCAACTTGGCCCCTTAAGTTTTGTGAATTGAGGTGGCGGTCGGCTTAAGAACCAGGGGGCCATCCGCGCGTTACCGGAATGTGTTTTATCCGGTTCGTTTCCGCCGCCGACAAACGCGGACCGATTGGGACGCTTAGGAGATGCGAAATGGATGCAGAAACCAAACCCACGGGCGCCAAGATCGACGGCGTTAAAGATTTAAGAAACACCATCGACTGGCTGCGCGCCGAAGGCGATCTGATCGATACCGACAAGGAAGTAAACCCCGATCTGGAAGTCGTCGGTATCCAGAAACATCTGGACGGGTCGTGTCCGATCCTGTTCGAAAACGTCAAGGGCAAACCGGGCAACCGGGTGATCACCAACCTGTTCGGCGATATCAGCGTCATCAACAAGATGTTCGGCTGGGAGGATGATACCGACCGCACGCGCAAACTGGCGCACGCTTTTTCGCATCCGATCGAACCGCAGGTGATCGACAGCAAGGACGCGCCCGTTCACCAGCACATCATAGAAAAACCCAACGACGTGAACGAATATATGGTGCCCATCCGCCATACCGAGTACGAACCGGAATTGACCGTCGGCTCCGGTATCCGTTGCGTCACCGGCGAACATTTCGATGGCGGCACCGATCTCGGCTACAACCGGATGAATTTCCGCTGGGGCAATGTCGGCACTTTCCAGATCTCGCCGGGCTCGCACATGTGGCAGGTGGTGTCCAAATTTTACAAGGAAAACGAGCCGGTGCCGATCACCATGTGTTTCGGCGTGCCGCCGTCCTGCACGCTGATGGCCGGCTCCGGGTTCGATTACGCGGTTCTGCCGCAGGGCTGCGACGAGATCGGCATCGCCGGCGCGGTGCAGGGCGAAGCGGTGCGCCTGGTCAAGGCGAAGACCGTCGACGCCATGGCGCTGGCCGATTGCGAGGTCGTGCTGGAAGGCTATGTGGATCCCCGCGACCGCCGCTACGAAACCCAGGAATCGGAAGACGCCGACGTCCAGGGCCGCTTTCATTTCCACCCGGAATGGGCCGGTTACATGGGCAAGGCCTATAAGGCGCCGACCTTCCACGTGACGGCGGTGACCATGCGCGATCCCAACACCAAGCCGATCATCTTCGCCCTCGGCGTGCATACCCTGGACGATCACAATATCGACACCACGGCGCGCGAAGCCGCCATGTTCGAATTGTGCCAACGGCTGCAGCCGGGGATCATCCAAGACGTGGTCATCCCCTATCCGATGACCGACTGGGGCGGCGCCATCATCAAGGTAAAGAAGCGCAACCGCATCGACGAAGGCTGGCAGCGCAACTTCATGGCCGCCATCATGTCCTGCTCGCAAGGCATGCGCCTCTGCATCGCGGTTTCCGATGATACCGACCCTTACGACATGGACGATATCATGTGGAACCTGACGACCCGGGTGAACCCGAAGACCGACATCCTCAATCCGATCCCGGGCGGCCGTGGCCAGACCTTCATGCCGGCCGAACGGATGACCGCCGGCGAAAAGCAATGGACCGCCTCCAACACCCAGTTCGAGGGCGGCATGTGCATCGATGCCACCGTGCCGTTCGGCTACGAAAGCGACTTCATGCGCCCGGTCTACGCGGTCGACAAGGTCGATCCGGCCAAATTCCTCACCGAAAAAGACCTGGAAAACGCCCGCTCGCGGATGCACGGCTGGGTGCACAGCCTGGCGAGAACGGGGCGGTAATAAAGTTTAGTATAGTGCTGGAAAGGCGGCCCCTCCTATTTTGTCGGGGGGCCGCCTTTTTTGTTGGGTCCCGTTTTTATCGCCCAGTGCGCCATTGATCTTCCAAGATATTCCCGGCAAGGTCCGGCCCCATGAGGACTGAGAAATGATCGAAAACAACGGCGCCGGGGCGGAACACCCGTACCGCTGGGTCATCGTCGGCGCGTCGGCGATCATGATGGCCTTCGGCATCGGTTTGATTTCCGCCGGGATTACGGCCTTTATCATCCCGTTGCATGCCGAATTCGGCTGGCAGCGGGGGGCCGTGTCCTTCATCAATACCGCCGGACTTGTCGGCGTCGCGCTCGGCGGTATCGTCATGGGCCGCATGGCCGACCGGACCTCGGCCCGCCGCGCCGGCCTGATCGGCGCGGTATCGCTGGGCCTCTCATTGCTTGCCGCCGCCCGGGCCGATGCCTTGTGGCAGTTTTATGGCTTGTTTTTCGTCGCCGGTTTCCTCGGCGCCGGCGGCCTGTTTACGCCGCTGGTCGCCAATGTGGGAAATTGGTTCACGCGCAATGTCGGTCTCGCGTTGGGGATCGCGTCGGCCGGCCAGGCCTTGGGCCAGGGGGGCGTGCCGTTCGCCGCCGCCCTGCTGGTCAGCGGCATCGGATGGCGCGATGCCTTCACGGTGATGGGAACGGTGACCCTGGCCGTCCTGGTGCCGCTGGCGCTTTTGATCCGCCCGCCGCCCAAACCCCCGGCGGCGGCGATGGCGGGCACCGCCCCGGACGCCGACCAGGCGCCGGTGCCGATTGCCCCGGGTGCCGTCGTCCTTTGGCTGAGCGCGGCGGTGGTGTTCTGCTGCATCACCATGTCGGTTCCGCTGATGCATCTGGTGCCGCTGGCCCAGGACCGGGGTATTGCCCTCAATGAGGCGGCCAGCATCATGTTCGTGATGCTGCTCGCCGGCGTCGTCGGCCGCGTCGCCTTCGGCAGGCTGGCCGACATGATCGGGCCGGTGCGCACCTATCTGGTGGCCTCCGCTTGGCAGACCGTGCTGGTGTTCGCCTTCCTGCAATTGGAGGAGTTGAACGCGTTCTATATGTTCGCGCTTATCTACGGCTTCGGATATTCCGGCGTGATGACCTCGATCCTGGTCTGCGTACAGATGTTGACGCCGGTTTCCAGGCGGGCTTTCGCCCTCGGCATCGTCGTCATGTTCGGCTGGCTCGGGCACGGTATCGGCGGCTACCAGGGCGGCTATTTCTTCGATCTTACGGGGAGCTACACCCTCAGCTACGCCAACGCCGCCTTCGCCGGGATCATCAATCTGATGCTGATCGGCGCGCTCTACATCACCTTGAACCGCCGCCGCGCGGCGCTGGCCGTCGCCGGACAGGCCGGATAGCTATAAGGATGTTGGCTACGGCTTGCTGTCGGTCATGGTCAGCCGCCACCAGTCTTTCGGCAAACGGCGCCGATTGAAGTCGAACCGGTCATCGATCGACAACATCAGCCGGCGCCAAGAGGTTCCCATCAGGCGCCGCGCCAACCGCCAGATCCATTTCGAATAATCCTTGTTGAACGGACAGACGCGCATGCAGATCGCGCAATCGACGTTGATTTTGGTCCAGTAGGTGAAACATTTCTCACAATCGGCAGACCATTTTGTCACGCCCACGATATTCGACCGGTTCGGCCCGGCCTCCCGCGGCGGTCCCTTGGGCAGGGCCCTCGGCGGACAATTGTCGGCGCATTTGGTGCAGATCTCACAGAACTGCCTAACCCCGAATTTCTTCGGTTTGTCATAAACAAGCTGCAAGCCGGTAAAGACCTTGGAAAAACGGACCCGCGGTCCAAATTCTTCGGTGATCACCATTTGATTGCGGCCATATTCGCCCATTCCGGCCTTGATCGCGTAAGGAATTGTTATCGCCGAATCGTTGGATGAGCCAACCGCCTCGTAGCCGAGCGCCCGAATAAATGACGCCAGGGAGGAAACGATTGCCGCCTCGCGCGAATATTCGCGCCCCGTCGCCGCCGCCGCCAATGCCGCCGGATAGGTTCTTACCAGATCAAAATCCATGCCATGGGCCAACACGATAACGCTATTGAACTGGCCATCGAGGTCGTTTGGCTTCGCCTCGCGGGTCGAGCCGATTTCGGCGGAATGGGTATAGACCCAGCGCTCGTCATATTCGGTGATGCCGACCATATCGGCGCCGAGGAACTTGGCGACCTGCTTGATCCTGGCGGTGGTTTCCTCGATTGAAGGCAACTCCACCTGGTTCTCCGATTGTGGCAGAAAACTTTGAAACGGGTCGAGGAAGCCCTCGCGCCTGCCCGTTTGGCGGCCACGGGCGGCAAAGTCCCGAGCCACCGACCAGGCCGAATTCAACAGAGCATAGTCCCATTGTGTAAAGCCATCGGCTTTGCGCGGTTTGGGATCGAGGTGCGCGCCATAAAAGGCGGCAACCAGAGGCGACATAACGGCCTCATCCCACCAGGCCCGGTTAAAAGCATCATTGCGCTGGCTGAAACGCTGAAAATTTTCGCCGATTTCGAAACCGGCTTCACGGTCGCTTTCGGCGAAGCGGCTCCAGTCCTGGGTCGACCGGGGCGGCTCGTTGGCCGGCCAGCCCCGGGGCGCGCCCGATTGGTTGTCACTCGCCATTTCTCCGTCCGATGCTGCCATGCCGCCAATCCCGGTTGATGCTCTAGTGTCCGCCACCATACTCCGTTTGCCAGGCGTCGCGCAAAGCCTGGCGGTCCAGTTTGCCGCGTTCGCTCTTCGGCAATGCGTCGCGGAGGAGGATGGATTTGGGCAGTTTCGCTTCCGGCAGCAAATCCTTTAATTGGGAAATCAGCTCTTCCGGCGACAGCTCGGCGCCCGCCTCGGCCACCACATAGGCGACCACCTCCTCGCCCCAGATGGGGTCGGGAACGCCGATCGCCGCCGCGTCGGCGACGCCCTCGAGCCCGATCAGCAGATTGTCGATTTCCACCGGCGAGATATTGACACCGCCCCTTATGATCAGATCCTTTTCCCGGCCCGATACATAGAGATACCCATCCGCATCCAAATGGCCGAAATCGCCGGTGGTGACGCGGCCCAAGGCATTGACCTTGGGCGCGCCGTCCTCGCCGAGATAGGCGAAGCGCCGCTGCACCGCCTCGCCGCCGCCGTCGCCGAGCTCGATGCTGCCGGTTTCGCCGGGTGGCAGGCGCTTGCCGTCCGCATCGATGCTCCAGAGGTTCTGGTAGGGGATCGGCTTGCCGACCGAGCCCAAGCGGCGGTTGGCTTCATGGGCGCCGGCGATCCAGCCGGTTTCGCTGGTGCCGTAGCCCTGGACGACGGTGATGCCGTACATCTCCTCGAACTTCTCCCAGTCCCGGACCATCAGCGGCGCCGAAGACGAGGTGATGTAACGCAAATCGGGAAGCCGGGCGCCGTCGATGTCTTCGGGGCGGTTGATCAGCATGTTGATGACCGTCGGATTGCCGGCCGCGATGGTGGCCTGGTGATCCCGGATCCATCCGAAAAAGCGGCCGCGGGAAAATTTGCGCGCCAGCAACAGGGTCGCCCCGCCCGCGAGCGGGCTGAGGCCGCTCAGCACCTGCGCCGACATCCAGTTAAAGGAACGGTAATCGAGAATCCGGTCGGCCTCGCCGATGCCGAAAACGGCGGCGGTGCCTTCCACGTTCTGGCAGAGGTCGCGGAAATTGCAGACGATGCCCTTCGGCTTCGATGTGGTGCCGGAGGTGTAGAAGATGGAGGCGATATCGTCGTCGCCGTTGACCGGGCGAAGCGCCTGATCATCGGGGAGCCCTTTGAGCCCGGCGAAAAAGCCGCTGCCGCCGTCAATTCCACCCTCAGTTCCGCCATCAGGCCGCCAATCGCCGAGATCGATCATTTCGGCGCCGCCGGCATCGAAGCCGCCGGTGTCGACGCCGCTTTCGACAAGAATCATCTTGGGCCCCAGGCTGCGCAGGATATCGCCGAGATGCGCTTCGTTCATATCCACCTGGATGGTGCAGATGGTGGCGCCGTAAGCCATCACCGAATAGTAAACCGCCAGATGCTCGATGCAATTGCCGGACAGCAATACAATGCGGTCGTTGGCGCCGACCGAGCGGGCGCGCAAATATTGGCCGATGCGCCGGGCGAGGCGCTGCATCTGGCTCCAAGTGATGGATTTGTCCTGATCGATCGAGTGCACCAGCACTTTTTCAGGCGCCGCCGCTGCGCCGTCGGCCAGCCATCGGGCGATCTTATTATGACCAAGGCCGCCGCCGGCCGCATCCCCGTCGGATGGCGCCAGCGCCGTCAATTCACCGTCCAAAGATTTCATGGATTAGCCAACCAACCACCTGCTCAATCGTAGCTTTCGATTTCGTTCAGAAGGTTGCCGCGGACCCGCCCCATGATGGTTTTCAGGGCCTTGATATCTTTCTTGGAGATGCCCTGCGAAGCGACCTCGTTCACCTCCATCGCGTAGGGGATCATCCTGGCTTCCAGTTCACGCCCCTTTTTGGTCAGGTAGATGCGGTTGGTGCGCTTATCCTTGGGGTCCTTGACGCGGCGCACGATGCCCTGTTTTTCCATGCGCAGAAGGGCGCTCTGGGTGGTCGGTTCGGTGGTCGAGACGCGGATCGAGAGCTGGCGCTGGCTCAATCCCTCTTCCTCCCAAAGGACGCGCAACAGGAACCATTGCGCCGTCGATATGCCGTAGTCCTGCAAATAGGTCCTGAGCACCTTGTGCAGGTGCATCATCGTGTCGCGGATCAAAAAGCCGAGGCTTTCGGAAGGCGGCAGGGCGGCGGTGGTTTTTTCGGAGTCCATTTCGAAGCACTGTTCCTGTTTTATCTAATCCGCTCCGCCCCGGGCCGGCGACCGCTGTCGGCCCGCCCGGTTTGCGTTAATCCAGCAAATAACCCCATTTCTGGCGCGCTTCGGCGGCCAGTTCCGGGCTCATCGCATTGACCGGCGGGAACTCAGCTTTCCAATGGAACGGCCGGCAGGCGTCGATCACGGCGCGCGAGTTGCGGAAATTCCCCTTCGCCTTGTCTTCCGGTGATATGCGCGGATCCAGGGGCGTCGACCAGGCTTCCGGGATGATGTCGATGGAGGAGGCCGGATCGGACCGGGTCAGCATCGCCCAGGTCAAATCTTCCAGGCTGGAAACGTCGATATCCTCGTCGACGACGACCACATATTTGCCGGCATAGGCGCCGACATGGCACTGCGCCGCGATATGGCCGACCTGGCGCGCATGGCCGGCATAGCGCTGCTTGATGGCGACGCCGAGGAGCATGCGCGCGCCGCCCACTTCGTGCGCCCAGACATCGGTGACATCGGGCACGCCGGCGCGGCTGATATTGTCGCGCAATAGCGCCGAGCGGGTCACCGCGCGGTAACGGCCCAATTCATCGGGCGGGCGCTGCGGCGGGCAGCCGAGGATGACCGGATCGTCGCGGTGATAGATGGCGGCGATATCGAGCACCGGTTCCTCGCGCACGTCGGAGGCGTAATAGCCGGTCCATTCACCGAACGGGCCTTCCTTGAGGCGCTTGCCGGGCTCGATGAAGCCCTCGATGACGATCTCGGCGTTGGCCGGGAAGGGAATCCCGGTATGCTTGCCACGGACCACCTTCAAGGCCGCGCCGCGCATGCCGCCGACGATGTCGTATTCGCACATGCCGGGCGGAAACTCCGAGCAGGCGGCCAGGAAAATCATCGGATCGCCGCCGGCGACGACGACCACCGGCATGCGCTCGCCCCTTTCTTCGAACTTGTCGCGGTGCACGCGGCCGTGCTTGCCCGGCGACATGTAGATGCCGACCTGCTTTTCGTTCTGCACCATCACCCGGTAGCAGCCGACATTGATCCAGTCGGAATCGGGGTCCTGGGTGACATCGAAACTGCCGGTGCCGAAATAGCGGCCGCCGTCATGTTCGTGCCAGAGCGGCGTCGGGAACATGGTGACGTCGACGGCGTCGCCCTCGAGGACATTTTCGAACACCGGCCCGTCATCGACAATCTCGTGGGCAATGGTGGGCAGGCCGTCGATCTGGTATTTGAAATGGGCGTCGGTCAGCTCCAGTTTCGAAAGACCCGTCGGGAAGCCCATGGTCATGTTCATGCGCTTGCCGCCGTAGAAATTGGTGAGCACGCGGAAACCCTTGGGGTAGCCCGGTATTTCGTCGAACAGCACGGCCGGCGCGGTGCCGTCGCGCAAGACAAGTTCGGCGGCCATGCCGATATCCTTTTCCCACGAGGCGCCGGTGACATGGCGCACCTCGCCCAGCTTTTCGGCTTCCGAAATCCAGCCGCGCAAATCATCGAAGGCGAAGTTGACGCCGTCCACACGGGTGTCGCCAGCGTCCGCCTTGGCGCCCGCCCCGGAGCCCGACTGGATACCTTCGGGGGCGAAAGTCTTTTTCGATTGCATGGCTTTTCCTTTCCTGAAATGCCTGGACCGGCGGTCTTGGCGCGGGGCGGCAATGCTGTCTTTGGTCCTATGATACTTAGTATTCTAATTAATTCAAATCTTCCAGCCAACTGTTCGCCGGCGCCAATTCAGCGCCATATTAAATCGGTGTAAATCGGTGACAGTTTACTTTTTAACACTGTTTAACATATTCCAACCATGAGGATAAAAGTAAACTGTCACCGATTTAATAAGTAAACTGTCACCGAATTACCACCGAATTACACCCGTTTAACGCTCGGAATTCCATGGTTTTTGACTCTCGCGGCGATTTGGATAAAGTTTCCCGACGCGGCCCGGCCGGGAAATATCAGTCGAGGAAACAAAAATGGACGACATCGTCAGGAACACGTCTTTCGGCGCCTACCAGACGCCGCACAAGGATCTGCGCGAATGGCTCGGCCGTATCGAGGGGATCGGCGAGTTGAAGGTGGTCAAGGGCGCCGATTGGAACCTGGAAATGGGCGCCATCGCCGAAATGATCTACCACGACCAGCCGGAAAACCCGCCCGCCATCCTGTTCGAGGAAATTCCCGGCTACCCCAAGGATTTCAAGGTGTTGAGCGGGATGACCGCATCGGCTGGAAGGCTTGCCGTGACCCTCGGTTTCGACAAACCCAAGGGCTCGATGGACGTGGTCCAGTCCTACCGCGACCGCTTGAAGGATTTCACCCTCTACGACGCCAACCATGTGGAAAGCGGGCCGATCCTGGAAAATATCGACCGGGGCGATGAGGTCGATCTCTATAAATTCCCGGTGCCGTTCCTGCACGAAGAGGACGGCGGCCGCTATATCGGCACCGGCGATCTGGTGATCATGCGCGATCCCGACGACAACTGGGTCAATCTCGGCACCTACCGGGTCGTTGTCCATGACAAGAACACCGTCGGTTTGTGGATGAGCCCGGGCAAGCATGGCCGCCTGATCCGCGAAAAATATTTTAAACAAGGCAAGCCCTGCCCGGTGATGATCAGCGTCGGCCACGATCCATTATTGTTTTTGTCGTCGGGCAACGAGGTCGCCTACGGCACCGGCGAGTTCGCCCATGCCGGCGGCCACCGCGGCCAGCCCTTCGATGTGATCGAGGGCGAGCTGACCGGCCTGCCGATGCCGGCCGAAGCCGAGATCGTCCTCGAAGGCGAGATCATCGCCGACGAAGAACTGCCCGAGGGCCCGTTCGGCGAATGGACCGGCTATTACGCCAGCGCCGTGCGCTCCGACCCGGTTGTCCGGGTAAAAAGGGTCTATCACCGCAACGGCCCGATCATGACCATGGCCCGGCCCGGGCGGCCGCCCGCCGACTACACCTTTTCCAAATGTGTGGTCAAATCGGCGATGATCTGGGACCAGGTGGAAAAGGCCGGCCTGCCCGGCGTCCGTGGCGTCTGGAGCCACATTTCCGGCGGCGGCCGGCTGTTCAACGTGATTTCCATCAAACAGGCCTATGGCGGCCACGCCAAGCAGGCCCTGTTGCTGGCCGCCGGCGCCCACGCCGGCAATTATCTCGGCCGCTGGGTGGTGGTGGTCGACGACGATATCGATCCCTCGAACCTGTTCGACGTCAACTGGGCGATGAATTCGCGCTGCGACCCGGCCGAGGATATCGATATCGTGCGAAATACCTGGTCGGGGGCGCTCGATCCACGCAAACGGGCCGGCGACAATCTCAATTCGCGTGCCCTGGTCGATGCCTGCCGGCCCTTCGAATGGATCGAGGAATTTCCCCATGTCGCCGAATCAAGCCCCGAACTGATGCAAGCCACCATCGATAAATGGGGCCATCTTTTGGACGACTGATGATGGCGAAAGACGAAAAGCACGATGAGACGGGGGACACCGGCCACAACCGGGTGTTTTCGCTGATTGGCATGCCGCCGGCAAATTTTGAAATTCGCATGAATCTGATCAAAGGAACCGAGCCATGAATTTAAAAGAGATAGTGCCAAACTTGCCTGATAATATCACCAACGTGAAAGAGGTCCTCCTTCAGACCGAAGATATCCCGTGGCGGGAAAAATCCTTAAAAGGCCTGCACGAAAAAATGTTGTGGCGCGCCGAGAACGATCAAGGATCTATCGCCCTTATAAAATTTGAAAAAGGTGTTGGTATTCCGGCCGCTCATTCCCATGATTCGAACCAGTTCATGTTCGTCTTGGAAGGTCATTACGAATACACCGCCACGGCGGTCAATCTGAAAGCCGGCAGCTTTTATTGGAATCCCAAAGGGCATGTGCATGGCCCGACTATCGCCCATCAAGAAACCATCTATTTGGAAATTTATGACGGCCCGCATTATCCGCAGAGACCTTCCTGGTATACCGACGATCAGGACGCCCATTAGATCGGCCGTCAATAAAAACTGGAATAAGTTTTGTCTCCCTCGGCCTGCCGCCGGCGGCGGCTGATACGGAAAAAGTAATGGGCCCGGGCGAACCCGCGTGGCGAACAAAATTGAGCCGGCCCGGGAAGTGCTCAGTGAATGTTTCGGCCTATGAATTCATAATCAAATTGTCCAAAGAACTCGGATTGGAAAATAAGATGCCAAAAGAACAAATCAATACAGATAAGCTCCACGAACCCAGCGGGCATTTTTCCCAGGCAACGACCATTGAAGCGTCGGGGAAGCTTGTCTTTGTTTCGGGTATGACCGCCCGCCGTCGCGACGGATCAATCGCCGGAATTGGAGATATTACGGTCCAGACCCGCCAGGTCATCGAGAACATCAAAAGCGCCCTGGAAGAAGCGGGCGGCAGTCTCGACGATGTGTGCCGGGTCGATGTCTATGTCCGGAATATGGAACATTTCGATGCAATCCATGAAGTCCGGCGGGAGTATTTCAAACCGCCCCTCCCGGCTTCGACGATGGTGGAAATAACTAAAATGACATCTCCTGACTATCTGATCGAGATTAATGCCATCGCCGTATTGCCCAATTCATAAAATTTGTATTGTTCGATGACGGAAATCGCATTGGATGTTCAAGCCCATTTGGTGCCGGTTTTCAACAGCCTCCAGTGTTTGCCATACCCCCGGGAACGAACGCTTTAACCCAAGCAACATTCGTCTACTGATGATCCGGATATCGGCGCCGGCGAGATTTCGAGCCAATTTGAGATTTATCTGAATAATGTAGAATTGCGCTCTCGTCGATTTCATTTGAAAACCGCGGAATCAGACTTACATGTAAATGAATAGCCGCCAAGCTTAACAATTGAACGGATTTCGCCTAGTGGCCTGCGTCATCTAATTTGTACCCCTACGATCGCTTTTCCCGTTTCCCCGGTAGGAGGGAGGGCGCCGGCGATGCGGCGCCCATCGGCAAGTCCTTCCGACAC
>NZAK01000037.1 GCA_002687515.1 Rhodospirillaceae bacterium | reverse complement strand
ATATGTCGGGGCGTGGCGCAGTCTGGTAGCGCACCTGCTTTGGGAGCAGGGGGTCGGAGGTTCAAATCCTCTCGCCCCGACCAAATTTAAACGCCGCCAAACCTGATACCGCGTCGATCGCCTTCTCAACCGCCGGTCCGTGTGCTACGTCTGGCGCAGAGTCGGGTTGGACAACCAAGACAATCCATTGCCAAATTGAATTATGAAACGAGGAGTGAGTAAACTATGCCAGACGATATCCCCGCAAGCCCGGTTACGCTTGAGGAATACGCCGCCCTGGACATGGCCGAACGGCGCAAGCTGTGGGTCGAAATTTCCGATATCTCGGATCAGCAGTTAAGCACCCTGATGGCCGAGGAGAAGGAACGCGAGGCTATCGTGCCGCAACCCGGCAGTGAGGCGCCGGATTTCGTCGCCGACGTCCTCGACCGCGAGCGCCAGCGCACCGGCGAACAGGTGCGGCTGTCGGATCTCTGGGGCAAGCCGGTCGGCATTGTCTTCGGCTCCTATACGTGACCGCCGTTTCGTAAAAAGGCCGTGCGCCTTAACGAACTTTACGCCAGGTACAAGAATCAGGTTCAGTTCTACATCGTCTATATCCGCGAAGCGCATCCCCACGATGGCTGGCGCGTGCCGAACAACCTGATCGAGAATATTAATTATTACGAACCGACCACCGATGAGGAGCGCACCGAAGTCGCTTCCGCCTGTCAGATCGGCCTCGATCTCCAGATGCCGATGCTGGTCGACAGTATCGACAACGACGTCGACAACAAATATGTCGGCCTGCCGATGCGATTATTCTTGGTCGATGCCGACGGAAAGGTTGCCTACGCCGGCGACAAGGGTCCGTTCGGCTGGGACGACGAAGCCTTCGAGGATACGCTTAAGAAGGTGATTGCCTGACGGCTCGAGGCCGGGGCGCGCGTGACCCGACCGGGCCGGCCAGTATGCGGTCGGCAGCGGAGCGCCGTGCCCTATTGCAACTGTTCAAACCCAACATGTTTCGGAAATTACGATCGCCCGTTTTGAATTTGGCTGTTGAAAATTAACCAAAAAGAGCATACTTGACGCCATTATCGACAGCAACCGCATTGAGCAATCCAATGGCAGCACGAATTTATCAGCCGGCGAAAACAGCCATGCAATCGGGCCGCGGCAATACGCGGAAATGGCTCGTCGAGTTCGAGCCGACTGAGTCGAAACGGGCCGATGCTCTGATGGGCTGGATCGGCTCGGGCGACATGCAAGGGCAGCTGTGTTTACGCTTCGACAGCAAGCAACAGGCGGTCGCCTATGCCGAGCGGCTCGGCCTGGCCTACCAAGTGCGCGAGCCGAAACCGCGGCGCGTGCGGCCGAAGAACTATGCCGACAATTTCCGCTTCGGGCGGGTCGAATAGTTTCGGGCCGTTCGGGATTTGACCCCGTAGCTCAGCTGGATAGAGCAGCGGACTTCTAATCCGCAGGTCGCAGGTTCGAATCCTGCCGGGGTCGCCAAATACTCCATTAATATCAGCGATCGCGCCGCTATTCGATGGCGAAAAGCCGGGGCAAGACCAGCGTAATGATGGGGAATAAAAGGATCAAAATGACCCGTAGAGCGTCGGAAATAATGAACGGCACGACGCCCTTGAAGGTTTCGATCATCGGCACGTCCTTGGCCATCGAATTAATGATAAAGACGTTCAGTCCGACGGGCGGTGTAATCAATCCCATTTCGACGACGATCAGGGTAATGATGCCGAACCACAGTTTGACGTCCTCCACATCCATGCCGAACTCGAGACCGGCAATGATCGGCCAGAAGATAGGCACCGTCAGCAGGATCATGGAAAGCGAATCCATAACCATGCCGAGCAGAATATAAAGCACGATCATCGCAAAAATAATGACGACCGGCGCCAGGCCGGAGCCGGCGAAAAAATCGGTGGCAAAGTTGGGAAGCCGGGAAAAGCCCAAAAAGGCATTGAACACAGCGGCGCCGAGAACGATGAGAAAGATAAAGGCGGTGGTCGTCGCGGTGCCGATGATGGCGTCGATAAACCCATGCCAGCGCATGCCGCCCCGGGTTATGGCCACCAGGAATGTGCCCACCGAACCGATGCTGGCGCCTTCGGTCGGCGTAAAGAAGCCGGCGTAAATGCCGCCCATGACCAACACGAAAATAACCAGAACCGGCCAGATATCGAGCAGCGCCGCGACGCGTTCGTCGCGCCCGGCTTTCGGCCCGGCGGGACCGGCCTTGGGATCAATGCGGACCATGATGGCGATGGCGGCAATGTAGCCCAGGGCCGCCAGAATGCCGGGGATGAAGGCCGCCAGGAAAAGCGTCGCCACGTTGGCCTCGACAAGAATGGCATAAATAATCAACACCACGGACGGTGGAATGAGAATGCCGAGGGTGCCGCCGGCGGCCAGGCAGCCGGTGGTCAGCGCGCCGGAGTAGTTGTAGCGCTTGAGTTCCGGCAGGGCCACCTGGCCCATGGTGGCGGCGGTGGCCAGGGATGATCCGGCGATGGCGCCGACCCCGGCACAGCCGCCGATGGCGGCCATGGCGATGCCGCCCCGGTGATGGCCGAGGAAGACATTGGCCGCCCGGAACAAGGCTTGGCTCAACCCCGCCTTGGCGGCGAACTGGCCCATGAGGATAAACAACGGCACCACCGACAACTCGAATGTAGAGAAGCGCCAGTACATTTCGCTCTTCAGGTAACTCATCAGCGGCACCGAGCCGGCGATGATAAAGTAGCCGACCAGGCCGACGCTCAGCATGGCGACACCGATGGGAATGCGCAGCGCCAGCAAGAGCAGGAGCACAACGAAACCGGTTGCGCCTATTTCAAGTCCACTCATATTCGATGCTGATCTACAGGGTTGCCGGATTGCATTTAAGAGGTTTCATCACTGATAAGCGCCTTGGTATCGCGGCTAAATGTATAAATAATGACGGCGATCAGCAGCATGAGGCAGGCAATCGCCACGGGGAACGATAACCAACGGGGGATATCGAGAACGCCCGTCGTTTCCTGGGTGTTGTACATATCCACTCCGCCGTAGCTGAGACGCCAGGTCATCAACACCATGATCGCCCCATAGAGCAGGCAGCCGATGGCGTCGAAGAAGGTTTTCAGCCGCTCGGGTGCGCCGCTCATGAAGAAATCGACGATGACGTTTTCGCGGACCATCTGACAAAAGGGCAGAAATAGAAAAACGCTGAGTCCCGTGCCGATTTCCACTAGTTCATAATCACCGGCGATGGGGGCATTGAGAAAATAGCGGCCCGACACGCTGATGGCGGTTACCAGGGCGATTGAGCAGAGGACAATACCGCCGATAACGGAAAAAAACCGGGAGATCGTATAGAGAAACCGGCCCACCGTGTCGGTGGGCCGGGGAAGGATTTCACCTGTTTCAGACATGTTTCGATTTTGGCGCTATGGCGCCTTTTCTACCGTCTGCCAGGATTATTTCGAGTACTTGGCGATCAACGCCTTGGCGTCCCGGTAGACCGGCTCGCCGTCGATGCCGCGTTTCTTCATTTGCCTCAGCCACTCCTTATGAGCAAATTGCGAGGCGGCCCGCATCTTGTCGACCTCTGCCGGCGCAATCTTATAGAACTTGTTCTTCTTCTTGGACTGCATGATTTTTTTCGCCGGTATTTCGATGTCGGCCCAGTTTTGGCCGGCCCATTTAGCGATATTGCGGCCCGACAGGCCGTCGATCACTTTCTTCAGATCAGGCGGCATTTTGTTATAGCTGCCCGGATGCATCAAGAGGCTGATGATCGAAGTGTTCATGCGGGGCTGGCTGCCGGACAGTTCCGAGAAATGGGAGACCAGTTCCTGCATCTTGACGGCCGGGGCGATTTCGAAGGGAAGCATGGCGCCCTCGATCACGCCCTTGGACAGCATCTGCGGAATAGACGGCAGGGGGGCCGGCACTGGAACCGCGCCCAAGGCCTTCAGATACCAAACGCCGGTGCGCGTCGCGGTGCGGATCTTGCGGCCCTTGAGGTCGGACATTTTCAAGATCGGCTTGCCGCGCATCATGAACATCGAGCCGGCGTGCACAAAGTTGCTGATGACTTTGTATTCGCTCCATTCCTTTTTCAAATGAGTATCCATGAGATCCGTCAGGGCGAAGGTGGTGGCCTGCGGCGTGGTGTGCAGGAACGGCAGTTCAACCACTTCCGACTTGGGCATGCGGCCGGGCGTATATCCGGGCAAAGTGAGAACAACGTCGACAACGCCGTCTCGGGCCTGATCCAGAAGCTGGGTCGGTTTGCCGCCCAACTGCATGGTCCAGTAATTTTCGACCTTGATACGGCCCTTGGAGGCTGCTTCAACCTTCCTTGACCAGGGAAGCACAAAGGTCTTGCCGGGATTGGCCACCGGCGGAATGAAAGTGTGTGTGCGCAAGGTCACTTCCGCCGACGTGGCCGGCGTCGATACGAGCGCAAAACCGGCGATAAACCCACCGGCTATGGCGGTGGAGATGAGCTTCTTTGTCATGAAACGGCTCCCTCGTGAATTAAATATGGGTTTGATGGTTCAGTCTTATTGCTGTTCTAATGGTGTCTTACGCGCTTTTGACAAGTATTTCAATTAGATACCGATGAGCGGGTGCAAATGGATTTGCCCCGCCGCCCGCCGCAATTTCCAACGACGGCGCAATTTGGACGACATCACCGTGGAAACCGGGTTACCCGGGATATATCGGTTAAGAAACTCCGGCCAGCGGCGTTATTTTGACCTTGACGCAAAGATCCATATTGAGGGCGATCGGGTCGGAATGCCGCCAATCGAGTTCGAGCAGTTCGTTGAAGAACGCGCCCTTGGCCTTGGCCACCGGCAGCCCATCGCTCCAATGGCCTCCCAATACCGCGACGCCAAGGGCTTCGGGGTGGATGCCCTCGGACAGCCGGATGCGGCCGGTGATCCGGCGGCCGGTTTCGGTTTCGATGCTTATCGGATCGCCGTTGGCGAGTCCCTTGCGCCGCCCGACATCGGTGTTGATGACGACGGTATAGGAATAGGGATCGAGCCGGGCGACCTCGTCGAGCCACGGATTCTCCACCGTAAAGCTGTGGGTGTGGATGGTATCGCGGGAATAGAACGCGTAGAGGTCGAAATCCGGGTCGTGGCATTCGTGGGATGGGCAGGGCAGCCAGTTGGGAAGCGGGTCATAGTACTCCAGCGGGATATCCATTCCCCTCGGCTCGGCGATGGCGGCGATCTTTTCACCCACCGCCGTCATCCATTCGTAATAGATCGGCACACGGACATCCTGGAACGGCCGCCAGTAAACCTCTTCCGGCTTTTTGGGCCATTTGATGACGCCATGTTCGCGGAACCACGCCAAGTCCCGTTCGGCGCCGAAGGTGTTCTTTAGCTCGGCATCGCAAATCTGCTCGTAAGTGTATTTGCTCTCGGGATCCAGGCGGTACGGAGGCTGAAGCTCAAGCGAGGCGTTGAAAGCGGCGTTATAGTCGGCGAGGAAACCGGCGCGGTCGGCCAATTCGCAGATCACATCGGCGAAGCGGCGTTGTTCGCCATCGGGCTCGACCACCGGCTGGCGGATCGGCCAGCACCATTCACCCATGCCGGCCGGCAGGCTGGTGATGAACGGATAGTTGGAGCGCGAGTCGAACGATTGCAGGTTGTCGCAGTCGGGCAGAACGATGTCGGCGAAATCCGTAGTTTCGGTCAGAAACAGCTCGAACGAGACGATGAATTTGTACTTGGCCAGGGACTCGGCGACGATATCCTTGTTGGCGATGCTCATCAGCAGATTGGCGCCGTGATTGATCATCATTTCCGGGCGGTAGGGAAAATCGAACTTTTGCCACAGTTCCTCAGAATCAGAGGAATCGGTGAACGGCGTGATCATGCTCATCGGGAACAAGTCCTGCAGGCCGATCACCTGCGGCAGCGCCGGATCGCCGACCGGGTAGGGATGGTGATGGATCACCCACGAGCCGGTCTCCATCAGGCCGTCGGCATCGGCGCTGGGGGCGTAGCGCAGCCGCCCGGTTTCCGGAAAACCGTCACAGACCGGGTTAACACCGATGCTGGAGCCGACCACGTCGGCGGCCCCCAGCAGATGGTTGAGGAGGGCGATGGCGGCGAAAGTCGGAACCGAATTCTTGTGCCCCTGGGCACCGCGGAAGGCGACCGCCGCCACCGGCCGATAGGGCAGGGTCACGCCGTCGATGACGATGGTTGAACCGACCCGGGCCTCGGTGGCGAGCTCGCCGGCAATGCGGCGGATGTTGGCGGCCGGCACGGTGGTGATTTCCTCGCCCCGCTCCGGAGTGTAGGTTTTCAGATGTTCGCGCAACAGATCGAAGGCCGGCCGGCAAGGGACGCCGTTGACGGTAAAGCTGCCCTCCAGTGCCATGTCCTCGGGCGCCGTCTGGTCGAAGGGCCGGGCGGCGGCGGCGCGTTCATCCCACACCATGGGGGCGTTTGTTTCCGGATCGCGGACATAGGCCTTGTCCGGGCCGATCAGGTAGGGGCCGTTGGTCTTGGCCTTGAGGTAGGGGGCGTCGATGATGCCAAGTTCGTTGACAATGACGTTGCACATGGCGAGCGCCAGGGCGGCGTCGGTGCCGACGCGCACCGGCACCCACTCGTTGGCCTTGGCGGCGGCGAAATTGCACACCGGGCCGACCACCACCAGCTTCATGCCGCGATCGCGGGCATCGGCGGCCAGCTTCATGTTGGAGGTGGACAGGGTGCCCGAGCCGAAACCCGAGTTGGTGCCGAAATTGATGGTGTAGTTGCAGTACTGGAAGTCGGTATGCACGGTCCACGAGGCGTGCATGACGCCGCAAACGAAGTGGGAGCCGTTGCCGCAGTGCAGCGAGGCGCCGCCGGCGCCCATGTTGGGCGTGCCGAACCCGGCGGCGAAGGCGCCGAAGGGCAGCCGGGCGCCGGTTAGCGTGGTGGTTCTCTGCAGGGTCAGTTTGCGGGGATCGTCGGCGCGGATGCGCTTGAGGTGGCCGGCGATCTCGTCGAGGGCCTGGTCCCAGGAAATTTCCTGCCAGCCGGGATCGATGCCGATGCCCTTTTTGGGATTTGTACGCCGCAAGGGCACGCGCAGGCGGTTGGGGTCATAGTGAGTCATCAGCGAACTCACCCCCTTGCCGCATAGGCGGCCCTTGCCGACGGCGCTTTCCGGATTGCCCTCGATCTTGACGATGACACCGTTGACGCGGTGGACCAGGATCGAACAAGAGCACAGGCAGGTGGCGCAGGACGTCGGTATCCAGACATCGTCTTCGAAACCCGCTTTGGCATCGCCACGGATTTCAACGCTTGGACTAAGATCGTCCATCACCCACCCCCTTCGCGTTCATTGCCGGCCGCCATTATAGGCGTGTCGCCTATTTATTGCCATTAAAGGCGGCATGGGCTCCGATTTTCCATTCCCGGCGCCGGCCCCGCTCACGGGATCGGTCGTTGCAGCCAATCGCGGTAGAATCCCTCCAGATCCGGCTGGAAGGTATGCACGATCGGATAGCCCGGCGGCACCGCCTCGACCTCCAGAAGCGTGCCGTCGATGGGGTCGTAGTACTCGCGGAGCTCCATCCACTCTGGATCGGCGTGCATCATCTCCGGGTAAATCTCCCGGTACGCCTCGTCGGTGTCACGGACGTAGATCCGTGCCTTGAGCTTCCAGTTCTCACGGTAATCGCCGAACTCGTGGCCGCTGGTACTTTTGGTGACCAGGCTGCCGTCGTCCTTTCTCACGACGAAGAGATGGGGCCCCAGGGGCAGCAGAATCTTCTCCTTCCACGGCACCCGTTCCTGGAGGACCGCAAGGTAGATGTCGAAGCGGTCCGGGTCTTTGAAGTTGGTCATCATCTCCTTCAGGTGGGCCCAGGAAAGTTTGCCATCCACCAGATCGGCGATCGTGTCCTTTGTGTATTCGGTCATGGCGTCCAATCCTCAGGCAGATCCCAGAAACCCCTGTAGGCGGCGGCCCAATTCTCGGAAAGGGACAGGCTTTCCGCGTACATGCGGCGGATCGGTTCGATATGGTCGCCCTTTTCCACCTTCGGGCGCTGGCCGGCGATCCATTCGGCGACCGGGATGCTGCGTTCGAGGCGTTGCGCCCTTATTTCGGCGCGCTTGGCCTCGGTCGCCCCGGCGTCGAGCCGCCATGCGCCGTCGCCGACGCGGCCGGCAATGACTCCGTAGCCCGACTCGGCGAAGCGCGGCAACAGTAAAAGTTCGTTCAAATCGTCGACCACTTTTTCAGGTTCGCGTTCCATTGGATCACCACAACCATGACCTCCGGACAGAATAGACAGATAGAGGTCGTATTCGCTGTGCATGTCAGCCATGTGGGACAGGTTGTGGTCCTTGAGATGGGTGCCGGTAACGTGGGCCGACATCTCGCTGTTTTCCGGATCGAAGTCCGCAACCGGATAGGGACGGCCCTTCTCGAACCTTTCCTTGAGGTCGGTATCCTTGATGCTGTGCCGGTAGATGGGGGAAGCCGGATAGGCGCCGAACATGCCGGTGCCGTTGAATGTGTGCCCGTTGCCGCCGTGACTGAGGACCTGGTTCGGCGTGTTGAACACCAGACGGAGGGTCTCGAAGCCCAAGCCGCCCTGGTATTTACCGATGCCGCCGGTCTGCGGCCTGAGCCGACGGCCGAGGTAAAGCAGCGGTTCGATCAATTCCCAGGCCTCGACGTCGCCCATGTCTGCGTCGGGATTGATGACCGAAAGGCAGCAGTTCTCGCCGTCGCGCACCAGGCCCGCCGAGCCGCCACAGGATCCCATCTCGAAATTGGTCCAGGATCCTTCCCGGCCGTGGAGGTTAGGGCCGCCGCCCTGCATGACGTTGCCGTTGCTGGTAAATCCGGCGACCACTTCCTCGATATAACCGCGCGCCGCATAACCCTGGCTGACGGCGCGGAACAGCCCGCCGAAGGCGGGANTGATGAAACTCCAGGCGGCTGCGTTGGAGACCGAAAGATCGTCCGGATGGGCCCAACTGCCGAAGGGAATGTTGAACTCGGTCGCCAGATAGGCGCCGTCGTTGAGCTTGTCGTCATAGGCAATGATTTGGGACAAGCCCACCCACAAACCGGACTGCATGCCCGACGGCGTGCAATTGTGCGAGTGATATCCCCACTTGTTGGCGCCGTCGAGATCGAGCGTGAAGCTGGCATCCGCGCCGATCGATAGTTTCAGCGGCGCGTGCATTAGCGAATCGATGGCTCCCTGCGGTTCCATGCGGCCGGCGTCCACCGCATGGGTGACATCGTAGAAGTTCGGCACCTGGTACACCCCCGGCACCAGGAGCGCCTTGATCGTTCGCACCATGGCGCGGCGGGTATCCTCGATGAATTCGCGGCAGATCGCGCGATAGGCGTCAACTCCGATCTCGGCGACCAGTCGCAGCACCGCATCACGGATCATCTGGCAGCCGGCCAGACGGCATTTCTCGTCCAAAACCCAGTGGAATGACAGACGCACCGCGGTATCGCAGCGCCGCCGGTAATCGGTGAACAGCTGGTCGCCGGCGCCGACCTTGCTGCACGATATAATCCAGCCGTCCTCGAAACGGCTGACATTGCCGCGCGGCATGGAGGAACGCTTCGGCGAGCCGATATCGATTTCATGGGTGACGCCGGCAGCCCAACCGATCAGTTCGCTGTCCCAGAATATGGGCAGAATCTCCATCACATCGGCGTTGTGGACGTTGCCGAGATGGGGATCGTTGTTGACGAAGATGTCTCCCGGGCTCACCCTCGGGTTGGTCTCGTAGCCGGACCGCACCATGTATTTGATGGTATCCGACATGGTGTGGACGTGGGCCATGATGCCGGTCGAAAGGGTGACCGAGTCGCCTTCCGGCGTATATAGCGCGAAGCACAATTCGCCGATCTCGCGTACGATCGGCGAGGCCGAGATGTTCAACGCCGTTTCGCGCGCAGCCACCAGGGCGCCGCGCAGGCGCGACCAGCTCTTCTCGTAGTGGATCGGGTCGCCGGTCTTGATGGCCAGTTCGTCCAGGCCCTGGTAGTGGCCGGTTTCGGCAAACAAATGGTCGCTGGCCTCCAGCATTTCCGCCAGCGTGCGGCCGCCTTCGCCGATCGGCGATGTCCCTTGCGCGTCGTTCATTGGCGTATTTTTTGGCGGCGATGGATAAGGATCATTTTCCCACCCCATCAGCCAAACCCCTGCTCATGTGGAATATGCGGTACGTGTCCAGCCGCGCCGTGCGGCCGGGCGGCACCAACATAGTGGTGGCCGGCGCCTCGACGATGGCCGGTCCGTCGACGACGTTGCCGGCTTCGATATCGTCGAGAGCGAGGACCGACGCATCGTACCAGTCGCCGCGCCAATAGATGTCGCGGGAGCCCTTGAAGGCGGAGCGCGCCACGCTGGGACCGGCTTCCGGCTCTTCCGGCAACCGTGGTTTCTCGGCCTCGGCGGAACCCGACATGAAGGCACCGGTGATAAGGTAGCCGACCTCGGGCGTACGCGCGGCGAGGCCGTAGGTCCGGCCGTAGAGGTCCTCAAAACCGGCGACCAGGGCGTCGAGATCGGCCGCCGATCCGAGCCGCTGCACCGGTGACGGAACCTCGATGTCGTTGAGTTGGCCATAGTAGAGCATGCGCAGGGAGGGTTTGAACCGGATATCGGTCTCGTGCACCCCGCTTTTGGCGAACTCCGAGATCACTTGGCGGCGCAGCGCGTCCCAGGCGGCGCTGACAGCGGCGACGATACCGTCGCGCGCAGCGGCGTCGAAGTCGGGCAGAAGTGGCAGGTCGAGGGNGCGGTCGAAGCGATACTCGAACTCGGCGCAGGCGCAGCCGAACGCCGAGAACCCCGGCGCCCAGGAGGGCACCAGGATGTCGTCGAAGGCCAGTCCGTCGGAGTAGCCGCCCACATGCAGGGGCCCGCCGCCGCCGTAGGAGAGCAGGGTGAACGATTCGGGAGAGTAGCCCTTGCCCAGGATCCGGCTCACCAGGTTGCTGCGGAGATTGTCCTCGAAAAGCTGCAACACTCCGTCCGCGGCGCGATGGACGTCGATGCCGAGCGGCGCGGCGATCTTCTCGTCCACCTGCCGGATGGCCCGCTGGCGATCGAGTTTCAGGTCGCCGCCGAGGAAATAGTCGGGGTTCAGGTAGCCGACTACGACGTTGCAGTCGGTGATGGTCACCGTATCGAGCCCCGATTCCGGCCAGCTCGAGCCGATCAGGGCGCCGGCGCTGTCGGGGCCGATTTCGATACGTTGCGAATTGGGGTTGATGCGCACGAAGGAGCCGGTTCCGGCGCCCACCGAATCCATGCGCAGCATGGGCATGTTGAGCAGGACGCGGCCGACGTCTGGGTTCTGCTTGATGGCGAACTCGCCCTCGGTCACCAGGCCGATATCGAACGACGTGCCGCCGATGTCGGTGCAAGCGAGATTGTCGACGCCGATCTTGCGGCCCAAATAGCGGCTGCCGATGATTCCACCGATGGGCCCGGATATCATGGTGCGGGCGAGTTCTTTGGCGTCCATGGAAATGGTGCCGCCGTGTCCCGCCATCACCCGAAGGTCGAAGGTGCCGCCCTTTTCCCGTGTTTTGTGCCGCACCTGCAGGAGCGACTTGCGCGACGGCTCCGCGGCATAGGCCTCGAGGAGGGTGGAATTCAGGCGGGGAAAATCCTGGCGCACCGGATAGAGATCGCTCGACAGGTAGATGGGGACGGTCCCGCCGCGCGCCGACATCACCTCCTCGGCGATGATCCGGCTCGCCTTTTCGTGGCTCGGATTCTTGTAGCTGAAGAGATAGCTGACGACGATCGATTCGACCTCCATGTCGAGCAGCTTGCCGACCGCTTCGCGTACCTCGTCGTCGTAGAGGGGAATCGCCTCCTTGCCGAAGACGTCGATGCGCCCGCGGATGCCGAAGATGCGCTGGCGTGGCACGATCGGGTGGTTGTGATGATGGGTGACCACGTGAACGCGGTCGGTGTAGGAATAGCCCAGCCAGGTCTGGACCGCACGTTCCATCCGCAGGTAATCCTCCATGCCGCCGGACACCAGGATGCCGACCCGGCCGCCCTTTCGTTCGAGCAGCCGGTTCAACATCGCGGTGCCCGAATAGATGCCGGTCTTGAGCTGAGGAAACGCCTCCTCGATGGTCAGGCCCCAGTAATTGGTGGCGTCGCGAGCCAAGGCGATGAAGCCGATCGATTCGTCCTCGGGCGTCGTTTGCGCCTTGCCGACCACGAATTCGCCCATCTCGTCGATGATGAAAGTATCGGTCATGGTGCCGCCGGCATCGATACCCAATATCCTCGGACTGCGGGCAGCGCCCTTGTCTGGTAAGGGACGAGATTGGCTCATTAGGCGGCCCCCATGCTACTCGCGCCGGTGACGGCGACCTTCCGGCTCACCGCCCATCCATTACCGATGTCGGTCAATGAACGTAGTCGAACTGTTCGTAATTGACGGCGTGCTCATCCCGCGGGGCATCGGTAGGCTTCATTAAGCGTCCCTTTTCTTCGTTTGCCGTAACACCGGCGGAAATTAGGGCAAAGGTATAACGACAAGGCGGCGCGGCATCGTTGATTTCGGTCAACTACGCACGAATGGCCGAGGGTTGATGTCCGCTTTGCCCCCAATAGCGGACATTCCGAGGGTCGGCGTTGAATGTCGGCTGTTGACCCATTACCGGACATCAGCGGTTTTCGCCTGAACGATTGCCTCCAGCGTAACTTCATCTAGAATAAGGACCAATTAAACTGCCTTGGGGAGACAAAATGGCGGAGTGCTCATCGACGCGACGCGGAGCTGGGAGCACGAGCCCATCGCCCATTTCGACGGCAAGTGCTTCCCGCCCATCAGCAAGATCGACCCCTAGCTGGAGCGTAAGATCGCCAAGCGCTGGAAGGAATTCGGCTTAGCCATCGACTATCTCGACGACGATGCGCGCGAACAGCTTACCCTTGAGGCGACGGCGCGGAAAATGCCCGAGGTTTAACCTCGGAAAAAAAGTGCGATTTGACTTCGGAAAACGGGAGGAACGCCGATGAGCAACCGAGAGACTATCGAGGATCTGAGAAGCTGGCTGACCTGGCTGGAAGAAGAGGAGCATCTGGCCCATGTGACCGAGCGCGTGCATTGGGACCAGGAATTGAGCGGCATCGTCCGGCGGACCTACGACATTTATGGCGATGCATCCCCGGCCATGTTGTTCGAGAACATCGAGGACTACGAGGCACCGAAGCCCAACAAGCTGTTCATCGGCCAGTTCCGCTCCTATTCGCGGATCTGCATGATGCTGGGGCTCGATCCGGTGGAATCGACGCGCCGGGATATCGGCCTGGTCATCAAGGAGCGGCTGAACACGCTGGTTCCGCCGGTGACGGCCACCGAGGCGCCGGTCCACGATGTCGTCGATACCGGCGACGCCATCAACGTCCTCAAATTCCCGGTCCCCTATTTTCACGACCGGGACGGCGGGCGCTATGTGGGCACCATGCACGCCGTCATCACCAAGGATCCCGACAGCGGCTGGGTCAATCTCGGCATGTACCGGGTGATGGTGCACGGGCCTGATGAGCTCGGCATCTATTTCCGCCCCGGCCGCCAGCATATCGGCCTCCACAGTCTCAAATACCTGGAGCGGAACGAGCCCATGCCGGTGGCCATCGCCATCGGCATCGATCCCCGGATGACCTTCGTCGCCGCCGGCAACATCCCCGCCACCACTAGCGAATACGACATCGCCGGCTCGCTGGCCGGCCACCCGATGGAGGTGGTGCAGGGCAAGACCGTCGACCTGCCGGTGCCGGCCAAGGCCGAGATCGTCATCGAGGGCTTCGTTCACCCCGATGACTGGAAGGTGGAGGGGCCGTTTGGCGAATATCCGGGCTATTACGGCGAGGTGCCCGACCCGTCGCCGGTCATGCGCGTCACCGCCGTCACCCACCGTGAAGACCCCATCTTCCAGGCCTCCCTGGAAGGACACCCGGTCAACGAGACCCATATCATCGGTTCGCTGATGAAGGCGGGGACGCTGTGGAACGCCTTCGAATACAACGGCGTGCCTGGGGTCAAGGACATCGCCTGCCTGCCCGAATCGGCGGGCGGCCATCTGGTGGTCTCGATCACGCCGACGGTGCCCGCCCATGCCGACTGGATCGCTACCGTCGCCTGGAGCCATTCGGCCGTCATCTGGTCCTACAAGCACATCTTCGTGGTCGACGACGACATCGATCCGTGGGATTTCGGCCAGGTGAGCTGGGCCATGGCCTGGCGGGTGAAGGCGAGCGAGGACATCAAGATCTGGAAGAACCAGCGGGGATCCCCCATCGACCCGCGCCAGGAGCCCGAGGCCAAGGGCTATTGGGACCGGGTCCTGATCGACGCCACCCGGCCGTAGCACTGGGAACCCCGGGAGATCTGGGGGTCCGAGGGCGTCAACAAGGGCGAAGCCCTCAGCTACCCGCCTACCAGCCGCCCGGCCCAGAGCACCATCGACATGATCAACGCCAAATGGGACCGCTATGCCATCGATCCGGTCAAGAAGTTCATCGGCACCCCGGGCGGGATCATGAAGAACTGGTGGCGGGACGGCGGCGAATAGGCGGGACCGGATCCGGGATCGAGAACCGCACGGGAATCGACGGCCCGAGGAGCTGACTAGCCCGCCCGGCGTGGGTAGGAGATCTCACCCATGTGAAAGCGCGGGTAGACTGGAACCAGCAGCTCACCGGTCGGACAACGATAGACATCATCTTTGGCCACATAGACAAAGTCCTGTTTGACAAAACGGACCTTGGCTACCACCCGCCGCAAAATTCGATCAATCTTGGCGGTCAATACTCATTTTCCGGACGCGGTATTCGTCGGGGCTCTCGGCTCGTTGATAGCGTTCGATCCCTTTCTTGCGGTCGACTGGAAAGACCTTGTCTTTTTCGGGTGGAGGCGCGTCTTCGGCTGGATAACAGGCCAGCACCTGTTTTTCGGGATCGATTGGCGCGCGGAAGGAAAGCCCTCTTGCATTCGTGCGTGCGCCGAGAATGATATTGTTGTCCTCGTCGGTGTCGAGATCCCACCACCACTTCTTGACTGGATTGATCTCGCCGTTGCCTATCTTGTCATCCAGTTTCGGCAACCATTTCCGGGTGAACGGCAAATTTATCGCCGACCACAAAAAGGGTCTTTCGGCAAGCACGCCTTCCAGATTCCAGGGGCAGGTTTTGGTGCAACGTCCGCACATGGTGCCGCCCACGTTGGTCGCCCGGTAGCGCGAACATTTATCGATATCGGGTTTCCAAATTTCATAGCCGTTGAACATCATCTTGCCGCCATGCGGGATCGCCAAACAGGGACATTCGCGGGCGCATTTCTGGCATGAGCTACAGAAATCCTGCAGCCCGAAATCAATCGGAAGATCAACTTCCAGCGGCATATTGGTCGTGATCACGCTCGATTTGGTCGACGGGCCGATAAACGGATTGACGATGACCTCACCGATACGCCCGGTCTCGCCGAGTCCGGCTTTCAGAATCAGTGGAATATGCAGAACGTCCTGATCGATGACCGTATGCGTGCGCGCCGAATAGCCGAGATTTCTGATGTGCTGGGCAACAATGCCGCAGACCATGGCCGTGCGCATATACGAACGCATGCCCTGGGCGGAACCGATCCAGTCATCGCCGCTCGCACCGTCCATGGTTTCGTGGCCTTGATTGATCAGCACGCTGATTGCGTATTTGTGATAGGGCTCGATCTCGGAGCCGTCGTGATCATGGGAATACCAAGCGTATTCCGGTATTTCGCAGATACCCGTTATGTCGGCCCCAAGATAATGAAGCGCCGCTTTAACCAGTTTTGAATTGGCCCCGGCGTTTTCCGTCCCGTTGATTTTATTGGCGGCCTCCTTACCGTATTGCAGGGGCACCATGCCACCGAGCAGCACCATCATGGCGTGGGCGATCGGCGCGCGGCGGTTCATCCGAAAGTCGACCATCGCGCGTTCGGTCTTTTCCCCCAAATCGCCGATCGCCGCGCGGACGAACATATCATGACGTTTCGGCAGCCGCGGCACATTGGGCGTGTCGATTTGGATCGTCGGCTCCGGAACACGCTTGATGGTTTCCATCGGAAAGAGACCGAGGTGGAAAGGGCGATTGCGAAAGTCTTCACCCTGCCGGGCACTTCTGGTTCCGCCAAATCCGAGCCACCAGGCAAAGCCATGCGAACGCATTCGCGCGGCGAAATCGCGTTTTGCAAGCGGTCGGTCGGCGGTCATATCCAGCGTCGTGGTAATCACCGCCACGCCGTATCCAATGCCGAGATAGGGGTTGGCGACTGTTTCAGAATTATTCAGTTTTCCGGCCAATTCGCCGAGGCCGGAAGCCAAAAGCAACGGCGCGGGATCAACATCGGAGGTTGTTGCCGTATGGGCGCGCGCTTCGAAGCCGAGCAACCTCAAATACTGCGCGATGACGACGGCGATTTCGGCCGACCGTAAAGCGGCGCGCTGAGCCTGCGTCCCGGCGATCCAGGCTTCGCCCTCTTTTTCGGCATCGGGTTCCCGCACGTGGGCGGTGATTAGAACCAGCGCATGGGTATGGTGGCCAATGCCCGGATCATCGAGTTCTGTCCGCTGCCATGTCGTCGCACCGGCGGCGGCGATAGAGGCCGACATGGCATTTTCCGTGGCCCCGACCGCATATTCTTTTTCCGCCGCGCGGTCCAACGCCGGATTGCGAATGGGTTCGTTGAGAATTGCTTCCGGCGGCAGTGCGCAAGCGGCGACCTGACTTGCATCAAGATGGTAGCAGGCTGATTTGAGATGCCGGGCACGCTCCTCAAGATCATCCGGGATCGGCGCTATTCGCGGCGTTACCGGTCCGTCGCGTTGGTGATCGAGAAGATCGACATAATCGATCATCGCGTTGGAAAGGGAAAGCGGATTAGCTTCGTCGATGAACTGCAATGGCTTCGGCGGTGCCTTGCCTTGCCAAGTTGGTACGATATCTCCGTGCTTCAGGCGCTCTAAAGGATAATGGCCGAGATGCGGTTGGCGGTTTCGATACGAGAACAGTTTCATCCGATACTTCCCATGTAACCTTCGATTCCACGGCGAGCGTACCCAATTCTCACTTTCATTGGACCGGCTGACGGAACCGTTGGTCGCTACCGCCGGGAAAGAGGGTCGGGTTGGACGCGATAAGGGGCACCGGCAAGATTTCCTTCGCGTCTTCCCTGTTTGCTGCCTCAGACGTCGACATAGCCCGATGCATCCAACAGGGCTTCCTCCAACGGGATGTGCAGGCTGTCGTGGATGGTGTTGTACATCTTCCAGAAGCCGACGACGCAGGCGAGCTCGACGATCTGGGCCGGCGTCAGGTGGGCTTTCAGGTTGTCGAGCACCGCGTCGGGTACGTTGGCCGGATCGGAAGAAGCGGCGCGCACGTAGTCGAAGCAGGCCCTTTCGAAATCATCAGCGGGCTCGGCATCGCCGGTGAGCAGATTGCGCACTTCTAAGTCGTCCATGCCCCAACCTTCGGCGTTCGCTTCTTGCGGTTTTCTGAGCATCGAACAGCAGTGACTGGTGCAATAGGTGCAGCCGTTGATCCGGCAGGCCACCGCCGCCAGCTTGCGCTTGAGAAACTGATCCAGTGTCGAGGAAGGATCGCGCATGATCTTTGAATTCAGGATCCACAGGGGCTCGGAGATCTCCGGGCGGTGCATGTAGAGTTTAAGCGCATTGGGCACGAACCCCATGCGCTTCATGTAGGGCTCCAGGATGGGTCTGAGATTCTCCGGATAGTCCGCCTCGTCGACATAGGGAATGAAGGGCTCGGCCTCTTCGCTCAGTCTGGGTTTGGGGGCGTCGTCCATGGTTGCGTACTCCTCCGTCAGATATAGTCCTTGAGGTCCACCTTGCCCCAGTTCTTAGGCCAGGAGCGATCGAAGTCGGCCACCTGGTGGCGCGATTTGGCGGTGGCGTCGATGCCCATCTTGCCCACTGTCCGCCAGGGCGGATCCCCCTCGATGGGCCCGGCCGACGGATCGTAGGGCGATCCTCGCGTGTGCGGCACAATGACGATGTCGCGGGCCGGATCGCAGCGCGTGGCGATGGCGTGGTAGACCTCCTGGGCGCTATCGATGTCGGTATCAGGGCTGACGGCAATGACCATTTTGGTGTTCAGCCAGGGCGCCCCCATCGCCTGCAAAAGGGCGTCGTTGACGAAGCCCGCCCGTGGCGCCTCCACCTGAATGATGCAGGACAGCGCGGCGCCCCAGGTGGGGAAGCGCACATCCTTCACGGTAAGGCCGATCTCCGACAGACGGTTGTAAAGCACTGCCTCGTGACACAGCCTGGGCAGTGTCTGGTGATCGGTGTCGGGGCAGGTCTGATGATTGCGGTAGATGGGCCGGTCGCCGCGCATGGTGATCGCCTGAACCGTCACCTCGGGCAGGGAACTTGATTTGGGCAGGTAGTACATGGAAGGGCCGACGCCGAGACCGATGTCGAAGCGGTCCTTGAGGTTGACCACCGCCTCGACGACGATTTCGGCGACCGCCGGCACGTCCATCTCCAGGGTTTCGCAGGGCACCACCTCGACGTCCCGGTCCATGATGGTGCCGACCATCTCGAGCTCGCCCCAGAGATCCATGTGCAGGCCCGAGAAATTGCCCATGATTTCGTAGGCCGGCGGCAGGCCGAAGACGAAGACGATGGGCATATTCGTTTTCCCGGCGTCGAGGTATTTCCGGATGATCATTTGGGTGTGGGGAGTGACGAAGCTGATCAGGCCGCGCTGGGCGCCGAGGCGCGTGGTTGCCGCGTGGGAGGTATTGTAGAACCCGGTCTCCGGGTCGACGACCAGGTTCATGGCGGTGATCAGGGGCTCGGTCTCGGCCTCGGAATGGATGGGCACCGGGAGCCGGGTCCAGTCCGCATCGGCGCCCTTCCAGACCACTTCCTTCACCGGCCCGGTGGTCACCTTCCTGAGCCCGCGGGGAGGTTTGCGCAGCCGCTGGGCCAAGGTCCTGAGATAGTCGCCTTCCGGAACACCCAGGGCGCGGGCCTGGGAGAAACGATGCCTGACCAGCATGTCGCACAGGCGAAAGCCGGGGTGCTCCTTGATGTTCTCGAACAGGATCGGCCCCTCGCTCTGCGCCGTCAGGGCGCCGACATCGTCGAGGGCCACCGGCTTTTCAATCACCGTCACGATGTCCGCGTTGGTCTCTAGGTAGCCGCGGAGATCGGCATCAAGCTCGTTTCTGCGAAACGCGACGCTCATGGCAACCTCCCCTTCGTTACCATTCATTTATGGAAGTAAAATATCCAATTACCTTAATGAATTCAATTAAGGTGGGGGCATCGGTCATTGACCCCGCAGCGACCCGTAGCTTGCTCCGACCCCTTTCCGATGACAGCGGACGGGCCATGGCCGAAAGGATCGCCTCGTCGTCCTGGCCCGCCGCATGGGCGCCGACCACATCTGCATCACCTCAATTTGTCCCGTAAGTGGTGACGCCGACCCAAAGAAGACGCGAGAAGCGTCAGGCGATAACCTTGCGCAACTCGAAGCGGCGGTTGGAGGTATAGGGCCGGACCTCTCCCGGCCAGCGGCCGGCTTCCACGGCATTTTGCCATTCTTCCGTTTCCAGGATTTCCGGACTGTCGATCTCGTAAATGGCCGTGAATGTGGGTTCGTCCGACATGTCGATATTCTGTAATTGGCCACCGACCCGCACTTTTGCCGATTGGCCCTCCAGCCGGGTGACCGAACGGACGCCAGGCAGTTTCAAGATTAACGGAATATGCTCCTCGTCATAGACTTGGTGGAACAATCCCTCCTTATCCGAATCGATATCCATGCTGACAATGAGCAGATATTTGGTCGCGGGCGGCATCGTGCATCTATCTCCATGACAATTGGTCCGGACCCGATCATAACCGCGCCAACCGCAGATTGCACGAGAGAGATATCGAAAAATTGGAGCGGGTGATGGGATTTGAACGATTACCGGACGCGTTCAAAATTTGATCTGAATTCATCCCGCGTGGCCGGTTTTTCCAAGCCCAATCGAGCGGCTCGACAGTCCCGGCCTCGACCATCCCAATCAAGCAGCAGTCGGGGATGGTGCTGACATCAGCCTTAGGATTGATATCGCCCGGGAAGGTCTTCCTGGTGCAGGGTCACCCGGCGCATCTGGCGGATTTGATCACGCGGGAAATCAGTCCGCGCGTGCATCACGCACCGGTTGTCCCACAGCAAAAAGTCGCCCTTTCGCCAAATATGCTCGTAGATGAACTCCGGACGTTCCTGGTAGGCGTAAATGGTTTGCAGCAGTTCCTCGCCTTCGTCCTCGGGAAAGTCGATGATCTCCTCGGTCAGCAGCGGGCAGACAAAGACCGCCTCGCGCCCGGTAGCCGGATGGCGCTTGAACACCGGATGGGGATGGTGGGCCCCCTTGCTCCGGTCGTAGCGCCGTTTGGCCTTGACCGTGGTCCCGAACTCGAAGGCGTGCACCGCCTCCCGGCCCGCCAGCCGCGTCTTCACCGCCTCGGGCAGGGAGTCATGGACCATGTACTGGTTGGAGAACAGGGTATGGCCGCCGTCCTCGGTCACCTCCAAGGCGAATAGCGAGGTGCCGTCGTGGGGGCTGGCGTCGTAGGAGGTGTCGGTATGGAACATCATCTCGCCGTCCGGGATGGCGCCGATGGGCTCGCCGTTCTCCCGGATGTTGGTGATCATCATCACCGCCGGATGGTACTCCCGCTCCCTCAGTTGCTTGGGGCGCATGTATTCGCCGACGGTGCCCAGGGATTGGATGAAGCGCACCTGGTCGAGGTCCGAGATATCCTGGTCGCGAAACAGGATGACCAGATGCTCATGCCAGGCAGCGTGGATGGCCGCGACGGTTTGGGCATCCAAGGACTGTCGAAGATCGACGCCCGATATTTCGCCGCCGCAGGCGGGCGACAGGCGCCGCACATCTAAATCCATCCGCGTTACTCCTTTATTCAATTTTGCCCTCGGAGGTGCGTCCAGGTTCGTTGCGAGACACCTCACCCTCCCAATTTCAGCGGGCGTAGAATAATTAGCAACCACCAAATTTGCGAATCATAATATTGTGTACCCATGTCCATGTTCGAAAATTGAATGTCCGCATGGGGACAGCACCCAACATTTCATCCTCGGAGATTCCAGGATCAGTAAATTCTGAATGCAGTGCCCGCCACGCATTGACGGTTCCGGCCTCATCCCGCTCCACGAGGCGCGTATATCCGGCTGCGTTTGCGGCTAGTATTGCCACGGCCGCCAGCCGCCAGTTCCTGAATTCACTATTCGGCACCTTGTATTTGAATTTCAACCGCAACTGTGCCAAATTCTACTCGTTCAACTTGGTGCACCCGACTTGAGGATAATTTCGTTATCAGCCGTCGGCGATCCAAAAATTGGGAGGAACAGGCATGAAAGTTACGCATATCTTTTCGGCATTCGGAGTTGCCGCGCTTATCGCCGGCTCGGCGTCCGCGCAAACCGTCGGCATCGGCACCACCAAGGGCGGCGCGACCGCTCAGGTGGCGGCGGCGATCTCGAAGACCGTGTCCAAGCATTCCGGGCTGCAAATGCGCACCCAGGTCATGGGCGGCACGCAGAAATACATACCGGTGGTGAATGGCGGCGAGCTTGAGTTCGGCATCTCCAACATCATGCAGTATTTTATGGCCGTCGATGGTAGCGGCCTGTCAGCGGGCCACAAATACAGCAATCTGCGCCTGGCGGCGACGATGATGACATTCAGGACCGGCGTTCTCGTCGCCAAGAACTCTGGTATCAATACGACCGCCGATCTCAGGGGCAAGCGGGTACCGTCCGGATTCAAGGGCGCGCCGCTGTTTCAGTTCTTCATGACGTCCTTTCTCGCCAATGGCGGTCTCGGCTGGGGTGACGTGAAGAAAGTGCCGCAGATCGGTCTCCGCCAGCATTGGAACGCTTTCAAACAAGGCAAGGTCGATGTGGTGATTGGGGCGGTGGGCTCCGGCGCGATCAAGGACATGAACGCCAAGGTCAAGGGTGGCGTCAAATATGTTTCGTTGAGCCAGGGCACCAAGGCCGCGACCCTTAAACACATTCCGAAGACCGGGTTCCGCGAGGTCAAGCCGGCGAAACCGCTTGTCGGCGTGCTTAAGCCCACAACCATTATCGCCTTCGACTATAACCTATGGGTCAACAAGGGTGTATCGGATGCCATCGTCTACAAGGTGGTGAAGGCGATGTACGACAATGAGAAGGAGTTGAAGGCGGCCGGCCCGCTTTGGCGCAGCCACTTCTCGAAGAACATGGCCAGGGACCGAGGTATGCCATATCATCCGGGTGCGGCAAAGTTTTACAAGGAAGTGGGCATCTGGAAGCGGTAAACCAAACCGAAAAATTTAGCGGCGTAGGGCCCGTGTACATTCTTGTGCACGGGCCCACCTTAATTTCCAGAACTACATTTTTCCCGCTGCCTTACCCGCTAGCACCGTGCTGGTCGAATACTCTCGATCCTAGTCTAAAGAGGAACAGTGTCGTTGGCGGCTGATAGTCCGAAAATGCCAAACGAAAACGCTCGGGCGGATGCCGTCCCTTCGGCTCCTTGGTACGAAAAGTTTGCCATACCCATATTAGGGGTGGTGCTCTGTTTGATCGCCTTATCGCTTTCGGCAGAGTTTCACTTGCTGATCATCGAAGACATGTTCACCGAGCAAGGGCTTGCGGTCATCCTCGGTATTGCATTGGGGGTCGTTTTTCTAAAGTTCCCCTTCAACAGAAACCAACAACGCGACAAGGTTCCTTGGTACGACGCGCTATTCGCTTTGGTCGGATTTGCGTCGATGATCTATCTTTCTTTTCGATATCAGCATTTGCAGGAGAACGAGTTCTATACGCGGCCCGAACAGTTCGTCATCGGCATCATCGTCATACCTCTCATAATAGAATCGTTGCGGCGTACGACTGGCTGGAGTCTGGTAGCAATATTATCGGCGTTTTTAGTTTACGCCCTATTCGGCGATTTGGTGCCCGGTAACCTTAAGGGATTATCGCTGCTGCCCATCCATCAGAAAGCCGTTCCATTTCTTGTGTTGGATAACACCGCCATTTTCGGCGTGCCGATGACAATTATCTGCACCATCGTGGTGATGTTTATTTTCATGGGTCAACTCCTGTTGAAATCCGGCGGATCAAATTGGTTCACCGATATCGCGATGGCGCTGATGGGGCATACAAGGGGCGGATCGGCGAAAATAGCGGTCGTCGCCTCGGGGCTCTTTGGATCCATATCGGGCACCGCGGTTTCCAATGTAGCTTCGACCGGGGTGATCACGATACCGCTGATGCGTCAGGCCGGATATTCGCGCAAAGTCGCGGGGGCGTTCGAGGCCGTTGCGTCGACCGGCGGGCAGATTATGCCTCCGATAATGGGCGCCGCGGCTTTCCTGATGGCTGAGTTTTTGGAAATTTCCTATGCGGAAGTTGTGGTGGCCGCCGTTATTCCGGCGCTTCTTTATTACATTGCCGTATTTTTCTTTGCCGATCTCGAGGCCGCGAAAAACAATATCGCGCCGGTTCCGAAAGATCAGATTCCGAATATTTTCGTTGTCTTGAAAGAGGGATGGTTCTTCACTCTGCCGTTCGCTGTCCTGATTTATGCCCTCTTCAGTCTCAATAAATCTCCCGAGGAATCGGCGCTCTGGGCGTCGGGCTCGATCATCATCGTCAACTGGGTATTCGGATATAAGGGCCGTCGAATGAGCCTTCGCGACATCTATCTGGCGGTCAGGGATACCGGTATCAATGCCGTCGACATTGTGATCATCGGGGCGATGGCGGGGATGATTATCGGCATCGTGACGGTAACCGGTCTCGGCAATGGATTGACCATTGTCCTGGTTATCCTCGGCGAGGGAAATCTCTGGCTGCTGCTCCTTTTAACCGCGTTGATATGCATTATTCTCGGCATGGGCATGCCGACGACGGCGATCTATCTGCTGGTTGCGACCTTGGCCGCGCCACCTTTGATCGAATTGGGGATCAACCCGCTGGCGGCCCATCTGTTCGTCCTATATTTCGGAATAGTCTCGCTGATAACGCCGCCGGTCGCGGTCGCCGCTTTTGTCGCCGCAAAACTCGCAGACGCGGGGCCCATGGAAACGGCGGTTACCTCCGTCCGGATAGGATGGACGGCGTTGATCATTCCGGTTCTGTTCGTGATATCACCGGATTTGATTATGCAAGGCCGCTTAGTCGATGTTTCGCTCTCGTTCATTACCGCGGTTGCCGGTGTTTGGCTGGTGACGGCCGCGCTCATGGGCTACGCCATCAGGCCAATCGGACCCGTGCTGCGATCGTTCTTCCTCCTGGCGGGGGTCGCCCTTTTGATACCCAGCGGAGCCTTCGAAGGTTGGGAATTTACCAATACCGCAGGCGCGATATTAGCGGTGCTCCTGGTTGGGCGGGAGTATATGGCAAAGAGCCGGAAATTGGCGACGCGATGAAGGTCTATATTATTCGCAACCACATCCATTGATGGCCCGGAGATCCGAGAGGTGAACGTTGCTACCGGATGCGCCCCGGATTCGTTTGCGTGTCAAATCCGTGCGTCCGGCCGCGTTCACCCGGCCCCCAAATGCCACCCTCCGCTTGCGCCCTTCATAAGCCCCCTTGGGGACGCCTAACGGTCCCCGGTTTCGTCGAAATAGTGAATTTCATACAGCATACAGCCATTTTCCGACTTGAACGGTCCGTGCGGGGCGCCGGGCGGCCGGCAGGCATAGGTGTTCGGCCCGAAGCTTTCACCGCCGTTGCCCTCGGTGTCGCAGCCGACGATAAGATCGCCGGTCAATTGATAGACTTCTTCCCAGTATTCATGGACGAAGGGTTCGGTCGTGAACACGCCGGCACCGACGCGCAGCAGCCGGGTGCGGCTGCCGGTCTTGGCCTCCTCGTCCAGCGAGCCGGACAATATCTTCTGTTCCATGCGGTCGGGATAACCCTCGGGCACTTCCCATCCGGATTCCAAGTCGATGGTGTGAAACTCGTCTAGTTTTTTTGGAATAGGCATTGTTTGTCTCCAATTGTATTCAGGTCACTACGGGTAGTGGCGAAACATCGTAGCCATGGCTGATGGTCCGCCCGAGAACCGGGTCATCAAGCTCGAACTCGAAACGATCGGCCGGTTTCACCCCGCCGATCGCGGCCAGGGTGCCGCCATAGAGCGCGGTGCCGGGAGGCAGTGTATCGGCGCCGTCGCAACAGAGAGGAATAACCTCGCCGGGCGACAGAAAGCCGGAGACCGCGCCTTCCTGGTAAAGGCGTTTGCCGGCGGCGTCGACGGCCCAGGAGCGCAGGATCAGCTGTTCAAAATGATCGGCGACTTCATCGTAGCGCCAGACCTCCGGCGCGACCACCTTGGCGCACATTTGTTTCGACACCGGCACCGAATAAGCCTCGACCTTACGATCAGTATGGTCCGATCCGGCGCCGACCAACATACCTTCGCCGGTGCCTAACAGAACGAACTCGACCTCTCCGCTGGTCTCTTCGCCCAAAACCTGGATGTCGTCGGCGGTGCTGAGCATATCCGCCGCGACCCGGTAAAAGAGCGGTATCGAGCTCGGCCGTTCGACGCCGATCTCCGCCAGTTCCGCCAGGTGCGCCTCGATCGCTTCGCGGTCGCGCCCGGTGAGTCCGCCGATAATCAAATTTTCGATCACGATATCGATATCGCCCGCCTCCGCCATTCGCAGGCCCAGACTTATCTTTCCAGCCATATTTTTCTCCTTTTCGTGTGATGCTTGATTGAGGTTATTTTCCGCCGGATTGGCTTGCGGCTGCCGCCGATGGTATCACCGGCAGCAATAGGTGCGAGGCATGTTCGGCGTCGTGAAAGACCTTGTGCAATGTGGTCTTGGCGCTGCCCAGGTGCCAGGGCGCGTGCGTGCGCCCCAGGGATTCGGGCGCCAGTTCATAATTGCGGGCGCGGGCATGGTCCATCGATGAGATCACCAGTTTGATCCAGTGGCCGGCCTTGAAGACGTTGGAGAGGGGCGCCAGCGCGATGGCGTATTCATTAATCTCGCCGGGCGCCACCGGCTCCGGTTCCAGATGCGGATGCCAGGGCTCATAGAGTTTGGATTTTGCCGCATCAACGGCCCGGTGCGAGGCTTTCAGGAACCCCTTGCTCAATTCCACCTGGCGGCCGTCGGCGTGCAGATCGCGCAAGGATACGATCCAGTTGGCGTCGTCCTGGTCGATAGAGCCGTAGAGGTAGATGGCCGCCGGCCCGGTGATCTCGGTATCCTCTTTTAAGACTTCCGACACATATTGAATCTCGGCTATGCCCGCCGTTTCGTCGGTCGGCTGCTGCACAAATGCGTCCGGCTTACCGGCCACATCTTCGGGTTCTTCGGACAGCACCTGCCAGCGCCGCAAGAAAAACTTGGTCCATTGGGTGCGCGCCAGGGGCCATTCGTCTTCGAAGCGGAATTCGCCGGCGCCGTTGACGAAAAAGCGGATCGGCGGCTCATCCATGATGCCGGTATCGATGCCCTTCAGCCAATGGTCGTACCAGCGCAGCACCTCCTCGCAATATTCGTCCGAGAGGGGGCGCATCTCAACCACCGGGGCATCGATCTCCAGCTTCTTCGGCGCATCGATGCCGAGATAGTTATGAAAAGCGCCGACCAGGTGCATATGCGCATAAGCCCACCAGCCGGAGCGCGCCCAGGTGGGGATCTTGATGCGGTCATAAAAGGTGCGCGGCGAGCGTTCCCAATAGTAGGGCCCGTCCATGGGATTGGCGAGAATATCGAAAAAGCAGGGCGCCTTGCCGGGGCTGTCGGCGAAGGNGAAAAACTCCGGATTGATGCGCAAATCGGGATCGGCTTTGAGGGCGTCCATGATGCCCTTCAATTCCTCCTTGCTTGAATTCTTCACGGTCACCGAGGTGGAGCGGTCGGCGCAGATGCGCTGCACATAGAGGTAATGGAAAAAGCTTTGCAGGATGCCGCCGTGATGGGTCGATTCCCGGTAGAAATCGGCGGGCGCGTTCCACGGCATGATGGCGACCAGATGCGGCGGCTGTTCGGCGGCGACGGGAAGCTGGATGGTGCCGAAATAGGAGATGCCGACCATCCCCACCTTGCCGTCGCACCAGGGCTGCGCGGCGGCCCATTCGACCAGGTCGTAGCCGTCCTCGGCCTCTTGCTTCGACATCCAGCCGAGATATTCGCCTTCCGAGATGCCGGTGCCGCGCACATCGGCGATGATATGCACATAGCCGCGCGCGGTGAAATATTCCGGGTTGCCGGCCTCGGTAGGGGTATGGTGGATGGCCGAGCGGTCCGGCTGGATCGGGATCGGCAGCGACTGGATGCCCTTGCCGTAGGGCGACATGCCCAAGAGCGCCGGAAACTTGCCGCCGTCATCGGGCCGGAAGACATCGACGGCGACGGAAACCCCGTCGCGCATCGGGACCATGACGTCCCGTTCGTCGATCATGGTGTACTTCTTCTCGGAAGCGGGGTGGTCAGCGGTCATGCTATTCCTTCAAATAAAATTCGCACAAACGAGAATTGCCGTTCCAGTAACCGGCATTGTATTTGAAGTATCTGCCGCGGCAAGTTTTATCAACCTTGATAATATCGAGCTTAATTATCGGACGGTCAGCCGAAATTGGAGCCGCCGTTAACCTGCATGATCTCACCGGTCATGAAACTGGATTTGTCCGATATCAGATAGATGCCGGCGTTGGCGATCTCGTCCGGATCGGCGAAGCGGCCAAGGGGAAAACGCCGCAGCATGGCAGCGCGCTGCTCGTCCGTGTAGCCGGCGATCATTGCGGTTTCGGTTATTCCCGGACTAACCGCATTGACACGAATCCCATGCGGTCCCAGCGCGCGGGCGAAGGAACGGGTCAGCGCGATCACCGCGCCCTTCGACGCGACATAGGCCGGGCCGCCCTGGCCGTCGCCGCCGGTGACGCCCTGCAACACCGAAGTCGACGTACATAAAACGATGGCGCCCTGGCCGCGCGGCGTCATGTGGCGCGCCGCCGCCTGAGCGATCAGGAAGGTGCCGGTCACGTTGACCGACATGATGTGGTTGCATTCCTCGGCGCCCAGTTCGTCCCAGCGCGCCGACGAATGTGCGGCCCCCCAATGGATCAGCGCATCCAGCGCGCCGAAGCGGTCGACCGCCTCGGTCACCGCCGCTTCGCAGTTTTCGGAGCGCGAGACGTCACCCTGAATACGCAACAGCCGCGCCTCGTCGCCGGGCAGCTCTTGCGCCATGCGGTCGCCCTGGATGTCGAAGGCGGCGACGTTGGCGCCCTCCTTCAGCAGCAGGCCGACGCATGCCAGCCCGATACCGCTCGCGGCGCCGGTCACCAAAACGCTCTTCTCTTCCATCTATCGGCTCTCCCTTGATTCGGTTTTTCTTGGCACGGCATGCTCTCGGGTACCGTCACCACCGGTTCCTAAAATATTTTCGGGCGCGGCAGATGGGCGGCTCGCAAAGCCGACCGAGGGCGCCGCCGACAAATGGTGTATTGCCTCGGCTCATTGCTCCTCCAATTCCTAGAGACTTGCCTTGCGCAAATCTCGCCGATCCCAGCACATTGGTTTAGCTTCCGAGGTCGATCCTGCCAAAGCGTATGTTCGAGGACAACAGCAAAAGTATTTGATGGCACTTCCGCTGCCAATTGCCACCCATAAGCGTCCGCATTGTCTGCGGTCGGTGCGTGACCCGCCGCTCGTTCGGTGATATCAAATTTTGTTTTTGTAGGTAATGGAACGGGAGTGTAGGAACGCGATGACAGACCATATTCTGGACCGCCCCATGCGTGCGATCGCCGAGGCGGTACGCGATGGAAGCATCAGCTTCGAAAACCTGATGGCCGAGGCGGTTGCCCGCCACGAGCGTCTCGATGCCACTCTGAACGCATTCAAGCACTGGGACGGCGCAGGGGCGCTGGCGGCGGCGCGAGGCGCGGATGCGCTCCTCGCCACGGGGCACGATACCGGCCCGCTGATGGGTCTGCCGATCTCGGCGAAGGATATTTTCGGCGTGACCGGAATGCCGACCTTTGGCGGGACGACGCGCGAAATGGGAGAGCAATGGGCGACCGACGGCCCGGTGATGCAGGCGCTACGCCGCCGGCTGGCGATCCCGGTGGGCAAGACCCACACCATCGAGTTCGCCTTCGGCGCGGTCGGCACCAGCTATCACTATGGCGCGCCGCGCAATCCCTGGGACGCGGCCCAGCACCGGGTCAGCGGCGGCTCCAGTGTCGGCGCCGGCGTTGGGCTGGCCGAAGGGTCCTCGCTTCTCGCGCTCGGCACGGACACCGGCGGTTCGATCCGCATCCCGGCCAGTGTCACCGGGCAGGTGGGCCTCAAGGTGACCATCGGGCGCTGGTCGACCGGGGGCATCATTCCGCTGAGCTCGACCTTCGATACGCCGGGCTTCCTGACCAGGAGCATCGAGGATGCGATCGTCGGCTTCGCCGCCGTGGACCCCGAATATAACGACGTCGAGGAACTGCTGGACGAACTGGGCGGGCTGGAAGTGAGCGCCCTGCGCCTCGGCGTCTGCGAGGAGCATTTCTGGGACAATTGCGCGCCCGGCGTCGCCGAGGGCGTGCAGGCGGCCATCGACGGGTTGGCCGGCAAGGGAGCGCGGCTGGTCAAGATCCCGATGGCCGAGGCGGCCGAGGCGCGCAAGTGCCTGTATGACGCCTTCCTGTTCGGGGTCGAGGGATTGTCCTATGTCCGCGAGTTCTTCGCCGACCGGATGGACGATATCGATCCCACCATCGCCAGGCGCCTTCAGGCCGGCGTCGACATCAAGGCGGTGGATTATTACACCAACCTGCGCACCTTGGAGCGTCTCAACGGCGTCGTCTGCGAGCGCCTCAGCCACGTGGATGCGCTCCTGGTGCCCACCGTGCCCCACACGCCGCCGATGGTGGCGGAGGTCGAGGACATCGACAATTATTTCGTCGCCAACGGGTTGATGACGCAAAACACGCAGCCCATCAACATGTTGGCTTTGTGCGCGGTGACCATGCCGGTGGCGCTGGACGCGGCGGGCATGCCGGTAGGTCTGCAGGTGGTCGGCGCCTCGGGAACCGAGGAACGGGTCCTGGCCGCGGCGCTGGCCATCGAACGCCAGTTGGGAACCGGGCGCCAGCGACTGGGCGTGCCCCCCTTGATCGCCGCCTGAGGAGAGTTCTATTCGATCCCCACGCCGCCCTCGCCGAGGCGCCCGCGCGCCGTTGCGAGGATGGCGTGGACCATGCCGGCATAGCCGGTGCAGCGGCAAAGGTGGCCGCTGAGCATGTCACGGATCTCTTCTTCCGTGGGATCGGGATTCCGCGTCAGGTAATCGCTGACCGACATCAGGACACCTGGTGTGCAGTAGCCGCATTGCAGGCCGTGATGTTTCTGGAACGCCTGCTGCAGGTCGGTAAGCTCTTCCTCCCTTCCGGCCAAGCTCTCCACCGTATCGACATTGCAGCCGTCGGCCTGCACCGCGAGCGTCAGGCAGCCGCGCTGCGCCTTGCCGTCGATGTGCAGCGTGCAGGCACCGCAAACGCCGTGCTCGCAGCCGACATGGCACCCGGTCACTCCCAGCTGTTGGCGCAGGAAATCGGTCAGCAGCATGCGCGGCTCGGCGAAGCCGGTGACCTTGGCGCCGTTGAGTGTGAAGTTGATCCGGTGTTGCGCCTCGCGGTTCAGTTTTGGCATGCCTTGGCCTCCTCTATGACCGATCGGCCGAGCCTGCGCACCAGCTCTCTGCGGTATCGGGCGGTTGCGTGAATGTCGTCGTAGCCGCCCAGATCCCAGGCGAAATTATTTAGTTCCTCGTCCAGATCCGCATCCGCCAGATCGGTCCAGACGCGCAACGTGGGCTTGTCGGCGACGCCGCCTATGCCTAAGCGGACGGTGCCGTTCAGCGCCGCCGCCGCCGCCGCGACAATGGCAAAGTCGCCGCGCCGGCGGGTCACCTCGTCAAAGGCGAAACCTTCTCCCGGCCGTTTCAGGGGATAGCGCGCCGCCGCGATCAGTTCATCTTCGGTGCGCGCCGTGGTCATCAGGCCCAGCTGGAAGTCCCCGGCCTTCAGCACCCGTTCGCCGCGGGCCGAACGCAGGACCACCTCGCCATCCAAAACAGCGAGGCACAGCGGCAGCTCCGAGGACGGATCGGCATGCGCCAGCGAGCCGCAGACGGTGCCCCGGTTGCGGGTCTGAAAATGCCCGAGATGGGGGATCGCCAGGTCCAGCAAGGGCAGGCGATCGGCCAGTCCCGGCCAAGCCTGAAGTTCGGCCTGGGTGGTCGCCGCGCCGATCTCCAGACCGCCCTCGGCCTCCCTGATGTAGGCGAACTCGGCGGTGCGCGAAATATCGACCAGGATACCGGGCTCGACCAGGCGCAGGTTCATCATCGGCATGAGCGATTGGCCACCGGCGAAGATGCGCGCCTCCTCGCCGGCCTCGCGCAGATTGTCCAGCGCTTCGGCCTCCGTTTCGGCGCGCACATAGTCGAACGGTTTGGGCTTCATGCATCCATCCCCAGCCAGGCGAGGATGCGGCGCCAAAGCGATCGCCGGGCGGGCTCGGCGTCAACGGGCTTCGCCACCTGTCGGGCCAGCCGGTCGAAAAACTGCTTGATCACCAGACCCGCCGCGCCTTCCAGAAGCCGGCCGCCGACCGCCGCCACCTTGCCCGAAATCTCGACCGAATAGTCGTAGCCCACCCGGGTGCCGCCATTCTCGGGTGCGAGCCGCACCCGTCCTTCGCCCCTGGATGCGCCAAGCGGTCCATCGAGCCCGCCGGATAACCGCACCGCCTTCGGAGGGTCCATGTCCGACAAGGCAACGCGCGCCCGAAATCTGCCGCGCACCGGGCCGACCCCCAGGCTGACCTCGGCCCGATAGTCGTTTTCGGCCACCTGCTCCAGTTCGTGACAACCGGGGATCACGGCGGCCAGCCGGGCGGGATCGAGCAGCGCCTCCCAGACCGCCTCGGGAGCGGCCGCGATGAAGGCGCTGCCCGACCCGGCGAGCGCACCGCCCTCGGCCGGGGATGGCGCGCTTTCCTCAACCGCTTCTTCCGGCCGGTCGGTGGGCGGCGGCTCCTCGCCGTGGATTAGCTCGCTGATCATCGACGGATGCAGGGGCAGGCGGACGTTCTCGATGTCGAGCGCGTCGCACACCGCGTTGGCGATGCAAACCGGGGTTGACATGCAGTTGCCGTCGGCCAGCCCCTTGGCCCCGAGCGGCGTCANNGGNGANGGCGTCTCCATNTGCAGGATGATCGGTTCGGGCACCTCGNAGGCGGTGGGCACCAGATAATCGGCGAAGGTTCCGGANTTGAAACTGCCGTCCTCGCCGTAGACGAATTCCTCGTACAGCGCCTCACTGATACCGTGACTAAAGGAACCCATGAGTTGGCCGTGGGCAAGCAGCGGGTTGAGGATCGTGCCCGCGTCATGGGCGGTCACATAGTGGTCGACGCGGACCTCGCCGGTGGTTCGATCGATCTCGACCCCGCAGAAATCGAAATTGAAGCCGTAGACCAGCGACGTGTTGATGCGGTCCTGCTCGTCGGGCGCGGTCAATTGGTGGGGGGTCCAAACGGATGTCTCGCTTAAGCCCCCCTCCATGCCATCGGGCAGGCTGCCGGGCGACCAATGGGCGGTGCCGGCGACACGGTGGAAACTCAGCTCGTTCTCCGGGTTGGCGCGGGCGAAGATCTTGCCGCCGGCGAATTCGACCTCGTCGGCCGTCACGTTGAGCTTAGTCGCGGCGATCCGGGCCAGCTTGTCACGCATCTTGCGGGCCGCCTGGTGGGCGGCGACGGCGGGCCCGGTGGTGAAGCGCGCCGCATAATTTCCGGCCGAGATCGACCATTGGTCCTTCTGCGTGTCGATCTCCATGTTGCAGGTGATGTCCGTCGGCTGGATACCCAACTGATCGGCGACGATCTGGGACAACAGGGTCGCGTGCCCCTGGCCCTGGGGCGGCACGTCTGAGGTGACGCCGACGCCGCCCAGGGGATCGATGTTCACCGTGGCGTAAGAGTTGGTACCCTGGGTCGGNCTGCGCTTGGCCCGTTCCTCCTTGGTCAGGATGGTGGTGATATAGCCCATATTCGAATGGGTCGGCTCGACCACCGCCGCGTAGCCGATGCCATAGAGCCGGCCCTCGGCCCGCGCTTCGTCGCGCCGGCGCTTGATTTCGCCGAGCCTGCCGTCCTCCACCGCCAGATCGACGACCTTGGGATAGTCGCCGGAATCGAACACCGCGCCGGCTGCCGCGTGATAGGGAAAAGCGCCGGTCGGCACCAGGTTTTTGCGGATCACCTCAAGCGGATCGAGACCGAGCTCCACCGCCACCCGGTGCATCACCCGCTCGATGGCATAATACATCTGCGGCCCGCCGAAGCCGCGAACCATTCCGGACGGGCATTTCGTGGTCATCACCAAGCGGTTGCGCATATGCAGGTTCTGGATGTCGTAGGAGCCGGTGGCGACGCCGTGCATCCGGTACAATGGCCCCGGCATTGGGGCGCGCAGGAAGGCGCCGTAATCGTCGAGCTGGTGCATGCGCAACGCGGTCACCCGGCCGTCCTGCATGGCCGCCGCCTCGATCTCGACGATGCGGTTGGGGGCGGCCGTCGCCGAGGCCAGGTGCTCCAGGCGGTCCTCCACCCATTTGACCGGTCTGCCGGCGATGCGCGCGGCGACACACATCAACACGATGTTGGGAAAAATACCGACCTTGATGCCGAACCCGCCGCCCGAGTTGGCCGGCGTGCGCAGGCGCAACTTGGTGTTCTTCACCCGCAACGCCCGGCACATCACCGGATGGACCGTGAAGGGCCCCTGGAAATTGCTGAGGACGTCATAGACCCCTTCCGCCGGATGGTATTCCGCCAGGACCACATAGTTCTCCATCGGCGTGATCGAGCTCCTGGGGAAGTCGATGGTGAGTTCGACCTTGCGGTCGCATTCGGCGAAGGCCCGGTCCGGATCGCCATAGGTGAATTCGCGGTCGGAAAGGACATTGGATGAGCATTCGGGATGAATGCGCGGCGCCGCCTCGCTCGCCGAATATTCCGGATCGACGGCCGGTTCGAGCACCTCGTACTCGACCCGGATGCGGTCCACCGCGTCCTCGGCCAGGTAGCGATCACTGGCGACGACGAGGGCGACGGCCTCGCCCACATAGCGGACCCGGTCGACGGCCAGGGGCCACATCTTCATCGGCGCCTTGACGATATTCAGGAATGGATCGACATAGTCTTGCAGCTCCTTGCCGGTGATCACCTGGACAACGCCGGGCTGGGCCAGCGCCGCGCTCACATCGATGGTGAGAATTTCGGCATGGGCATGGGGCGAGCGGAGCATGGCGGCGTGCGCGGTGTCCGGCCGCATGGGATAGTCATCGGCATAACGGGCGAGGCCCCGTAACAGTGCTTCGTCCTCGACCCGCTCGACCGGTTGGCCGACGAATTTTTCCGCTAATGGTGCGTCACTCATCGCGCTCGCTCTTAATCTCTTGTCTTTAAAACCTGCGTTCTGGAAAGAGGCCCCGGACCGCCCGCCTGCCTAAGGCCCCGAGAATATAGACAGGGCCGGCAGAACTTGCAAAGATCGGCAGGCCGGCCAGCGGTGGCGGTTAAAATGCACCGCGGCACCGGCTTGGGAGGGCGAGAAACTTGCAGGACAATACAGTCATCATCGATGGCCCGGAAGAGCCGCCGGCCATCCGTACTTCGGAAATCTTCAACGTCGCGGTGCCTCTCATCGACCGTCATCTGGAGGAAGGGCGCGGCGAAAAAATCGTGATCCGCACCGCCGAGACAGAGGTCACCTTCGCCGAGCTGGCGGAGCGCGTCAATCGGTGGGGCAACGCCTTGGGAACGCTCGGCATCGAGCCCGGAGAGCGCCTGCTCATGGTGGTCAAGGATTGTCCTGAGTTTTTTCACTTGTTCTTCGGCGCCATCAAGGCCGGCGTCATCCCGGTTCCGGTCAACACCATGGTGCGCACAGCCGACTACAAGTTCCTGATCGAGGATTCGGGCTGCAAGATACTGGTCTACAGCCCCGATCTGGCCGAAGCAGTCGAAGCCGGGCTGGCCGATGCCGAACATAAGCCGGCGGTCATATTGAAGGCGTCTGGCCCCAGCTCGGCGGCCGAATTGCTGGAAGCTGCCTCGCCCGATCTGGCGCCGGCGCCGACCACCGCCGAAGACGATTGTTTCTGGCTCTATTCGTCGGGTTCGACCGGCAATCCCAAGGGTGTAGTCCACGCCCATCGGGCGATGCTTTATACCGGCCAATGCGCGGCCGTCGACACCCTCGGCATCCTCGAGGACGATGTCTGCTTTTCGGCTTCCAAGCTTTTTCATTCCTATGGCTTCGGCAATTCCCTGACCTTTCCCCTTTGGGTCGGCTGCACCGCGTTCCTGAGCGAGCGCGTCGTTTCGCCCGAAATGACCTTCGATATCATCGAGCGGTTCAAGCCGACCGTCTTTTTCGGCGTCCCGACGCTTTATGCCCAGCAATGCGAATATCTGGAGGGCAAGCAGCCGNACATTTCGTCCTTGCGCGCCTGCGCCTCGGCCGGCGAAGCCCTGCCCGGCGATATTTTCAAACGCTGGCGGCAGAAAACCGGCACCCTGATCCTAGAAATCTATGGCTCGACCGAGGTCCTGCATGCGGTCATCGGCAATTCCGCGGCCCGTCACTATCCCGGATCGTCGGGCCAGGTGGTGGGGCGCTACGAGGCGAAAATCGTCGGCGAGGACGGCAACCCGGTCGAACAGGGCGAGATCGGCGCGGTTCATGTGCGCGGCGGATCGGTCGCCAAATATTACTGGAACGACGCGGAAAAAACGGCCGCCACCATGCTTCCCGGAGGCTGGCTGAACATGGGTGACAATTCCTACCAGGACGAGGACGGCTGGTACCTCTATTGCGGCCGGCGTGACGATATGATGAAGGTCGGCGGGCTCTGGTGTTCGCCCTTCGAGATCGAGGCAAGGCTGATCGAGCACCCGAAGGTATTGGAAGCGGCGGTGGTCGGCCGCGCCGATCCGGACGGGCTGCTCAAGCCCGAAGCCCACATAATTCTAGCCGATGGCGCGGACGCCGGCGAGGCGGTGGAAGAGGCGTTGCTTGCCCATTGCCGGGACGGGCTGTCCCACTACAAATATCCGCGCTGGTTCAATTTCGTCGACGAGCTGCCAAAAACAGCGACCGGAAAGATCCAGCGCTTCAAGCTGCGCCAATGATCTGGCGCGCCGACCGGCAGGATTAGTCTTTTTTCGGCCCGACCTTGATGACGCTGCCGACTTGCGGCGGAACCGGAAGGTCCTTGTGGCTTTCCATCAACTCGGTGAGCAGTCGCCGGGGCTCGTCGGGCAGGGGGACCACCTTGGGCTGGGATAGGTCCACATGGACCGTCAGTAGCTCGATGGTCGCCATCTGATAGCCCTCTTCGGCGTGCGTCATGGTGCTGAAATAGTGCAGCCGTTTGTCGTCGAAACCCAGAAGCTGCGTGGTCACCTCGACCAAATCGCCAAGGCTTCCGCCGCGCTGGTAGCAGGTATGGGCCTCGACGGCGAAGGTGGAATTACCGGTTTTTTCGCGATAAGCCTCGCCCAACCCGACCATCGGGTAGAAGACATCGGCGGCGTTGTTGAATATCAAGGTGTAATAGGCAACATTCATGTGGCCGTTATAGTCGACCCACTCTTCCTTGACAGATTCCCGCCAACAGGTCAGTGGCGCTTCGAAAGGCATAAAGGGTCCTCAACTGATGCTAACGTCCCACGGATTTGCTTTAAAGATCCGCGTTACCTTAAAAGCGGTTCTTCACAAACAATTGGCGGAATGTCCAGCCCCGAGCCT
>NZAK01000036.1 GCA_002687515.1 Rhodospirillaceae bacterium | reverse complement strand
AAACGAACTGGGACAAATTCGCCGAGTTAGAGATCGTGTGCACGCGTTCGGGGAGCAGAATGGGTTGCCCCCTGACATCCTTTATATGGTTAAGCTCTCAATCGAAGAATTGCTGACAAATACGGTCTCCTACGGCTATTCAGATCAAGATGCACATACCATTGAAATACAGATTGACCTGAAGTCTGATAAGTTGGATGTGAGGATAACAGACGACGCCGCAGCCTTCGATCCGAGAGATGCAAAGGAACCCGATACTAAAGCTGCCTTAAAGGATCGCGAGGTAGGCGGTTTAGGCATCCATCTGGTAAAGGGTCTAATGGATGGCATCGAATATCGGCGTGAAAGGGGACGAAATTGTCTTATCCTAACCAAGCATTTTGGCAGGTGACTTACTTCTTCTGATGTCCGCTCCGGGTCAACAGCGGACATTCCGGCCATATACGCTGAATGTCGGCTTTAGGGGGCGAAGCGGACTTCGGTTATTGCTCGCCAACCGCTTCGGGCCTTTCTTCCGAAAGCAGCTCATCCACCGCCCTAATAATCCGCTTCCACAGTGCTATTTCGCGCTATTTCGGGGCAGTACACTTAATTAATGAGGCCCAATCGTGAGCATTAAATACAGTCTTCGCGATTAAACGCCCCTCTGTGTCCTTTGTGCCCTCCGTGGTGCAAAAACCCGCCGCAACGCCGCCCCGTCTCATCCCGGCATGAACGCTGCCTCGACCCGGCCATCGCCACGCACCCAATGCCGATGAGTCCCCTTGCATCGTTCACCATACGTTCTAAATACAATGCAAGGCTCTTGGACATTGTGAATAGGTCGTAAGGAAACAGCCCGGCTGGGGATGGCCGGGTTGGCCAGCCGGGCGTGATGCACACTCGGTCGTTGGCGTGGGCGGGTTTAAAACCCGTCAAGATGTCGATGGCGGCGCGTGCCCCGCATGCATATAGGTCCGAGCGTACCTCACGCCCGTGTGGCCGGCCCAGCCAACCCCACACGGGCTGCGTCGCTGAGCCATCCAGAACCGGTATAAACCGGTAGGAACCGTTAGGAATAGTGATGAAACGGTATGGTCGATTTTTGGAAAATGTGTCGCACCACGGACGCAGGGCGCGCGGGGATGGCCACGGGTTGGCCGCGCGCCCGTCGAACTTGGCACCTGTTTATGTATGGGGCATGGCGAACGTGTAATGACTGTCCGAGCTTACCTCACGCCCGCGCCGTGAAGAACGCTTGAGCTATTATTCCGCCGCCGGCAAGGCTTGGGCTGCGCCTTCTCGTTTTTCCTTGATCGCCGCCAAAATCTTCTCCGCCGTGGCGGGCAGCGAATATATCCGCACCCCGACGGCGTCATGGATGGCGTTGAGGATCGCCGCCGCCGTCGGCACCGAGGTCGGCTCGCCGACGCCCTTGGCGCCGAACGGCCCGGTGGGATCGAAGTTTTCGACGATATCCACCTCGATCTCGGGCATATCGAGCGATGTCGGCATGATATAGTTGGTCAGGTTGGGATTGACCTGCAGCCCCGCTTCGTCGAACAGCATTTCTTCCTGCAGGGCGAAGCCGATACCCATCGAGATGCCACCCTGCACCTGGCCCTCGACCAGCATCGGGTTGATGGCGGTGCCGCAATCGTGGGCGGCGGCGATGCGCAATACATCGACCTCGCCGGTTTCGTCATCGACCTCGACCTCGGCGATCTGGGTCGCATAGACATAGGTGGAAAAGGGTTTGCCCTGCCCGGTTTCGGGGTCCATCTCGACCGTCGGCGGGTTGAACGAGGCCGAGCCGATGGCCGGCATGCCGATCACGAACTGGGCCTGATTGGCGACCTCGGCGATCGGCAGGCAGCGTTGCGGGAAGCCCTTGACCTGGATCTTGCGGTCGGCGGTTTCCAACTGGTCGGGGCGGACGCGCAACATCGGCGCCGCCACCTCGAACAATATTTCCTTGGCCTTCTCGGCGGCCAGCTGGATGGCGTTGCCGGTGACATAGGTGGTGCGCGACGCGATGGCGCCGGTATCCATCGGCGTGGTGTCGGTGTCGGCGGAGACCACATGCACATCGTCCGCCGAAATGCCCAGCTCCTCCGCCGCGATCTGGCCGAGGACGGTGAGCGACCCCTGCCCGGTTTCGACGGTGCCGGTGAGCACCGTCGCGGTGCCGTCCTCGTTGACCTTGACGGTCGCCGCCGACGGGTTGGCGGCCACCGTGAAGCCGATCGGGTACCACATGCAGCCGATGCCTTTTCCTGAGTGTTTCATATCGGCTACTCCTTCCAGCCGAAGCGTTCGGCGGCCATTTCAAGCGAATCCTTGACCACCACCGACTGCAGCACCTGGCCGGTGGGACTGGCGGCGTTTTCCTCGAAGGCGTTCAGCACCCGAATTTCCAGGGGATCGATACCGAGCGCCGCCGCCATGTCGTCCATGTGGCTTTCATAGGCGAAGCAGACCTGCGGCGCGCCGAAGCCGCGCATCGCCCCGGTCATCGTCTTGTTGGTGTAGACGGCGAAGGCTTCCACATGCAGGTTGTCGATATTGTAGGGCCCCGCCGATAGGATGCAGGCCTTGCCGAGCGTCGTTTCCGACCAGGAACAATAGGCGCCGCCGTCGCAGACCAGGCGCACCTTGCGGGCCTGGATGCGGCCGTCGGAATTGACGCCGGTCTTGTATTCCATGATGAAGGGGTGGCGTGTGGTCGAGGAAATGAACTCGTCTTCGCGGCTATAGACGCCCTTCACCGGACGCCCGGTTTTTTTGGAGAGGAGGCCGAGGATCGGTTCCTGGGTGATCTCGTTCTTGCCGCCGAAATTGCCGCCGACCACGGTGCCGATGATGCGGATGCGGTTGAACGGCAACTCGAGGGTGCGCGAAATATCGGCGCGCCCGAGGGTGATGCGCCCGAGCGTGGACCAGAGGGTCAGGCGCCCGTTGCCGTCCCATTCGGCGATGGTGGCGTGCGGTTCCATTGGTACGTGCTCCACCATCTGGGTCCTGAAGGTGCCTTCGAAGATATGGTCTGCCTCGGCGAATCCCTTGTCCACCTCGCCCTTCTTGATGATTTTGGTGGAATAAATGTTGCTGTCCGGATCATGCACACGGGGCGCATCGTCCTGCATCGCTTCGATGGGATCGAAGACCGGGGTCATCGGCTCAAATTCGACCTTGATTTTTTCGAGCGCATCCAGGGCCAATTGCTCGGTAACGGCGGCGACAGCGGCGACGCCGTCGCCGGCGTGGAACACGATTTCGCTGGCCAGCACCGGCTGGTCCTGCAGGCTGGGGCCGAAGGAATTGACCGGGATTTCGCTGCCGACCAGGGTCGCCAGCACACCCGGCATATTTTCGGCTTCGGAAACGTCGATGCTTTTGATGCGCGCATGGGCGATGCCGGCGCGCTTGATCTTGGCGTGGATCATGCCGGGAAATGACAAATCGTCGATATATTTGGTCTGGCCGAGGCCATGCAGGCGGCCATCGGGCCGGGTGGCGCGCTGGCCGACGGCGGGGGTCTGCTGGCGGGCATCTGGAACCCGCGTCTCGATCGGGTAGGTGACCGGCTCACGGACGGCGGGCAGGCGCAGCGCTTCGTCGGCTTCGCGCAACTCTTCCAGCGCCGTGTCCTTGTCCAGTACCTTGACATTGTCGTCCATAGTTCTCTCCTCAGTCAGGCCGCGTCTTTCCCGGCGGCCAATTCCTTGGCGGTGTCGGCTACAGCCTCGATGATCTTGGTGTAACCGGTACAGCGGCAGAGATTGCCGGCCAGGCCATCGCGGATTTCGTCGATGCTGGGATCGGGATTGTTATCGAGCAGGTATTTTGCCGCCAGGATGATGCCCGGCCCGCAGAAACCGCATTGCAGGGCGGCCAGTTCCTCGAAGGTTTTCTGCAACGGGTGGAAGGCGTCGAGATCGGCGAGCCCTTCGATGGTTGTGATCTCGCGCCCGTCGGCCTGCCCGGCGAGCATCAGGCAGGCATTTACCGCCATGCCGTCGACCAGCACCGTGCAGGCGCCGCAATCGCCGACATCGCACCCCAATTTGGCGCCGGTCAGGTCCCAATCTTCGCGCAGCAATTTCAAGAGCGTCGTTTCCGGCGGCACCGAGGCACTCATCTCGCGCCCGTTTACGGTCATCGTGACATCCATTGATTTACTCTCCTTCCTGGCCGGCCAGCTCAATGGCGGCGGCAAGCGTCCTTCGAACGCCCACTTCTATTAAATCCATCCGATATTCCTTGGAGGCGCGGAAATCGTCGATCGGCCTGGCTTCACCGGCGGCGATTTTGGCGGCCTCGGCAATGACTTGATCCGAGACGGCCTGGCCCTCGAGCGCGGCTTCGGCGCCTTCGCAGCGGATGACGACGGGCGCGACGGCGCCCAAGGCAATGCGCGGCGCCGTGATCTTGCCGTCCTCGAGCCACAGGCTGGAAGCCACATTGACCAACGCCAGGGCCTGCCCCTTGCGCAGGCCGAATTTCAGGAAATGGGCTGGCTTGCCAAGATTTTCCGTCGGGATGACGATTTCCAGCAGCAACTCGTCGGTTGCCAGGATGGTCTTGCGCGGACCGACAAAGAATTCGGTCAATTTCATGCGACGCCGCCCGCCACTGCCGGCCAGCGTTACCTCGGCTTCGAGCGCCATCAGCACCGGCCCTGAATCCATGGACGGCACGCAGGTCACAAGATTGCCGCCGATGGTGCCCAGATTGCGGGTCTGCACGGCACCGACAGTGTGCGCCGCATCGATCATCGCCGGCGCATGTTCCTCGATCAGCGGATCGTCCATGATCTCCGTGTGGGTGACGGCGGCGCCGATATGCAGCCCGTCATCGGCCAGCGATATGGCGGACAGGTCATCCACCCGAGAGATATCCAGGACCACGCCCGGCGATGCGCCGGCATGCTTGAGATCGACCAGCAGGTCGGTGCCGCCGGCCAGGATGCGGATATCCGGACCATGTTCGGCGAGCGCGGCGATGGCGTCCTCGGTAGTCTCCGCCTTGATAAATTCGAATGGTTTCATTGGCTTTGTCCCCCTTGGTTCGGCGCCCCTAATCTACAATGGGTGGATCGGCAAGCACCGCGAACACCCGCTTCCGGGATTGCTTGATGTGGTCGGTGATCAGGCGCCCGGCGCGGCCTTTGTCGCGGCCCTGGATGGCATCGATCAGGGCGCCATGTTCGACCACCAGCTTTTCCGCCGCGCCCTCGCTGGTGATGTGGGCGACGCCGACGAAGGTCAGCCGGTCGAACTGGTCGATAACCTCGGCGGCGGCCTTGCCGAGGCGCGCATTGCCGGCAGCAATGGCGATGGCGCGGTGGAATTGGCGGTTGTAGCGGACCCATTCGGCGAGCCCGCCTCGATCACCGGCGCTTCGGAAACTATCGAGGCCGGCCAAGGTTTCATCCGTCGCCTCTGCGATGGCACGGCGAACGCAGGCTTTTTCCAAAAGCAAGCGCATTTCATAAAGCTCGCCCACATCGGATACCGATATCGGGCGCACCCGGTAGCCCTTGCGCGGCAAGACCTCGATCAGGCCCTCCACCTCGAGGCGCAGAAGCGCGTCGCGCACCGGCGACTTCGAGACATCATGGCGCGCCGCCAGGTCGTTTTCATGGATGCGCGCGCCCGGCGCCAGGGTGCAGGCGAGAATATCGGCGCGTATCTTGTCATAGACGCTATCGCGGATCAGCCCGCCATTGGTAATGGAACTGTCATCTAGCATTTTGGAACCAGTGAAATATCAGATATCGACAATAATAACTTAATATATTCATATCTTCAATGTTTTTTGCCAGAATTCTATAATAAATCTAACCGTGAAATATCACAAAATATGAATATGTTAAGCTTTCACGGGATCGGCATGAAACGCGATAGCGCCATCTTGCGCCGGATGCAGCCGTGTCACCGTGCGCCAGCGGGCATCGTCGGTTTCGGGGAAATCGATGCGGTAGTGGGCGCCGCGGCTTTCCTCGCGCCTGCCGGCCGCAGTGCCCAGCAGGCGGCCCAACAGCGCCAGGTTTTTCACCGCCAGGGCGCTTTCCAGTTCCTGGCCCAGGATTTTCGGCGACCCGCCAGCCTCTTCGGCGAGGCACATTTGGCCGACGTCTTCGGCCTCGATTTTTTCGAAGGCCCGGATGGCGTCGTTGCAATGGACCGCATCGCGGATCGGTCCCAGGTTCTCATGGGCCAGCATGCGGCAGTTGAGGCGCACCTCGCCCTGGTGCGGGCCGCCGCGCCGGCTTATCAGTTGGGCCACCCAATCGGCATCCTCGGCTGGGATTTCCACCGGTGGCGCATCTTCCACCCTGGCGGCGCGCGCCGCGGCGTGCCCGGCGCGGCGCCCAAATACCAGGGATGCCGACAGCGCCGATCCGCCGATGCGGTTGCCGCCGTGGATACCGCCCGCCGTTTCGCCCGCCGCCCAGAGGCCGGCCACCGGCGTCCGCCCGTCAGCATCGATCTTCAATCCGCCGAGCCAGGTGTGGCTGCCGGGCGCCACTTCGAGCGGCGTTTCGGTAATGTCGATGCCCCGGTGCAGGCAGGTTTTATAGACATGCGGGATCTGCTTTTCGATCACCTCCAGCGGGACGCGCGTCGCGTCCATGAAGATGCCGCCGGTGAGCGCCGCCCGCCCGGCGTGGATTTCGCGAGCCATCGCCAGGATTACTTCGCTGCGCGTGCTCTGTTCCGCCGTCTCCGGGTAATAGCGTTTGAGGAATTCCTCGCCATTACGGTTGCGGAAAACGGCGCCGGCGTTGATGAAGCCGGTCGGATGCGGAGCAAAGCCGAACAATTCTTCTGGGCTACAACACATGGCCTGGAAATCGATCATCTCGATCCCCAGCAGTGGACAGCCGGCGCGGAAGCCCATGGCGTAGCCGTCGCCGGTCACCTGCGGCGGATTGTCGTTGACGTAGAACAGCCCGCTGCCGCCGCCGGTGGCGACGATCACCTGTTTGGCCGCATAGGCGACAAGCTCGCCGGCGCCGTAATCAACGCCCCAGGCGCCGGTGACCCGGCTGCCATCAGCGATCAAATCGACGATGGCGGTTAGCGAATGTTTTTCGATGCGGTCATCGCCGCGCAGCTTGGCCGACAACACCTTGGTCAACATGTTGCCGGTGGTGTCGAAATGATGCACGGCGCGCGGGCGGCTGTGGCCGGGAAAGGATTTGAGGTCCAGCGCGCCGTCGTCGCCGGTCACAAATTCGGCGCCCCAGGATTGCAAATCATGGACGATCGCGACGATATCGCGGGTCCAGACCGCCGCCAGTTCCGGATCGATCAGCTCGCCGCCATGTTCCAGAATCTCGGCCAGGTGCTGTTCCGGGCTGTCATTTTCGCCGATGGCGGCGGCGAACCCGCCCCTGGCCACCGTCGTGGTGCCCGAGGTGGCGCGTCCCTTTGTTGCCTGGATCATGGTGACGCCGGCATCGGCGCATTCGAAGGCGGCCATGCTCGCCGCCGCGCCGCCGCCGACGATCAGCACATCGCAACGGTGGCGCCGGACGGGTATGGTTTCGGTCATTGCCGCGCCATCATCGACAGAAACTCATCGACGCAGGCATCGGCGAAGGCGTCGTCATTGATATGCAGATCAAGCTCTTTCACGGCGCCATGGCTGAGCTTTGCCCGCACCGCTTCGGTGAACCGGCGGTCGGTTTCGGGCTGCTTCCATTCGCCGACCACATTGCCGTCGATATCCTGGGTCTTGCGAATCACATGCTGGCTGAAACCTTGGGTAGGGATCATCACCGTGACCGGCCCGGCGGCGGCGTTCAGGCGCTCGGCGAACAATTCGCCAAGGGTGGTCATTTCCTCGGCGTTGGTGCGCATCAGCAGGATCTCGACATTATATTGATAGAATTCCCGGTCCCGATAGCGTTCCGGGCATTCGCCCACCCACCAATTGGTATGATCGATGGCGCCCGGCGCCACCACCTGGGGCAGGCCCGCCGCGCCCGCCGATTTCAGCCGCCCATCGCCCGCCGAATAAACGCCGCCGGTCAAGAGATCGGTCAATTCCGAGGTGGTAATATCGATCACCCCGGCCAAAAGCCCCCTGCCGGCCAGATTTTCCAATGCCTTGCCGCCGGGTCCCGAAGCATGGAAATGCATCACCTCGAAGCCCTCGGCCTCAAGCCGGTCGGTCACCCGGTCGACGCATTTTTGCAGATTGCCGAACGACGAGACGCCGACCAGCGGCGGGCTGTCATCATCGCGTCCGGCGCGCGCCCTATGGGCCTCGGCCATGCCGACCACCGCGTGGGCGGCGTTTTCCATGACCGCGCGCGTCACCCGGTTGAGAACGATATCGCCGATGGTCGGGAACATGGCGATGTCGCTTTCCGCCACATACCATTGCACCGCCGCCGTTGCCGCCACCGGCGTCACCATCACCTTCGGAAAGAGGGGCGGCAGGGCGCGCATCATGGCGCAGAAAACGGTGGACCCGTTGGCCCCGCCGATACCGATGACGCCATCGATGCCGCCGGCTTCATATTTGTCCAGCAGCGCCCGGGTGGCGCCGATAATCATGGTTTCGGCGGCTTCCGACCGCTCCATCCCGGCCATCGCGTTCCAGCTGGTGCCGGACAATTCGGCCAGTTCGCCGCCGCCGAGATTGGCGCCCGCGATATCGTGGGGACGCAGCGACGGATCGACCAACCAGGGTTCCGCGCCGAGTCCCCGCAAAACTTCACAGATGAAGCGGGCGGCGGCATCCTTGCTGTCGAGGGTGACAAGAACGGCGATGTTGGGGCCACGCGTCAAACTATCTGGCATTTACCGGTCAGCCCCGGCCCGGAAGGCGGACGCTCTTGAAGCCCTCGGCCGCCTTGGGTACCGATGCCTCGATCGGAAAACGTTCGGCGGACGAGCCGCCCACATAGCCGTCGAGGCGCGGCTCGGCTGCGAGGAAGCCGGCGAAGTCGGCGGGCGTTTCGATCGACCCGCCGTGGCAGGTCACGATCAGGCCGCCATGCTTGGCGGCCAGCGCATCGCAGATTCCGGCGGCGCGCGAGATGGCGCTGTCGTCCGCCATCACCGTCTGCGAGCCGGTGCTGCCGCCCGAGGAATTGCCGAAATGCACAATGATGTTGTCGACGCCGGCCTCGGCCATGGCCAGGGCCTCGTCGACCGAGGTGCAGAAGGCCTTGGTAAAGATGCCGCGCGCCGATGCATAGCCCAGCGCCTCCACCTCTTTCGCATAACCCAGGCCGGTTTCTTCCAGATCGCTCCGGAACTTACCGTCGATCAGGGCCACCGTCGGGCAGTTCATGATGCCGTCGTAACCGGCGGCCACCAGCCTATCGATGAAGCGGCGCATGTCGCGGGTCGGATCAACGCCGAGAATACCGGCGATCACCGGGCATTCGGACACCACATTGATCAGGAACCGTTCGCCAAGTTCAAGGGTGATGGCGTTGGCGTCGCCGATCGGCAAGTAACCGGCCATCGAGGACAGGCCCTGCATGCGGAAATAAGCGAGATCGTGGGTGGTCACCAGGTCGGCGCCGCCGCGCGCCGCCATCTTGGCCGTAATTCCGGTCCCGCAAAGGGCGTCATAGATGGCGCGGCCCGCGTCCCGTTCGCCAGCCAAGCGGGCATTGATGGTCTCGCGATCGAATTTTCCGGCGAATATGCCTGTCATGGTCACCCCCTGCGGGCATGGAATTATGCCCACGGTTTCCAGCATAGTGAATCGGTTATATTCTTGCAAAGCCGCCGGGAGCATCTAGAACGGCGTCGAACGGACTAAGATTTGGGGGAGCTTGTCATGCGCTTGAATGAGAAAACCGCCATCGTCACCGGGGCGGGCGGCGGTATCGGCGAAGCCGTCTGCCGGGCTTTCGCCGCCGAGGGCGCCAACCTGGTCTGCGCCGACATCAACGCAGAGGCGCTGAGCAATACCGTGTCCGGAATCCGGGACGCGGGCGGGCGGGCCATCGGCGTAGCGGGAGACGCGGCCGAAGAAGCCTACGCCGCACAACTGGTGGAAACAGCGAAAGGCGAGTTCGGCGGCCTTTCGACAATCGTCACCAGCGCGCATCTGGACGTGCCCTACCTGCCGGTCACCGAATTGCCGCTTGAAGATTGGCGGCGTTCCATCGACGTCAATCTGACCGGTGTGTTCCTGTTGTTGAAACATGCCATTCCGGTGATGGCCGGGGGCGGCGGCGGTTCGATCATCCTGGTTGCTTCGCAATTGGCGCGGGCGCCGAAACCGGGGCGCGCCTGGTACGCTTCGCAAAAGGGCGCGCTTCTGAGCCTTGCCAAGGCGCTGGCGGTGGACCATGCCGCGCAAAACATCCGCGCCAATACTCTGTCGCCTGGGCCGACCGCCGACGCCCGCTTCTTCAGCCAATGGCCGAACGAGGCGGAAGCCCACGCCCACGCTTCTACATTGTTTGACCGCCTCGGCGAAACGCACGAAATGGCGGCGGGCGCGGTATTCCTGGCCAGCGATGAATCGTCTTTCATGACCGGAACCGATCTCTTGATCGACGGCGGGTACACGGCGGTTTAAAGGGGTTACCGGTTGGTTGCTTAGGGATCAAATTGGCCGCGTTGACAGTCACACCCGCGCCTCCTATGGTGCGCGCCGCTTCGCATCTGGACCCGGTATAAGAATAAAATTTCAGCGTATTGAGCTCTCACCGCCCAGTAGATTTTCAGGCGGATTATTCAGGAGGAAGATTGATGAGCGACACACCCTGGCTTAATGAAAATTGGCACACCAGCCCCTGGAACTTCGCCCCCGAAGTGACCAAGGATTGGAAGTTCCCTGAGAAAATCCAAATTCATGATGTCACCCTGCGCGACGGCGAACAGCAAGCCGGCCTCGCTTTCGACTACGACGACAAAATCCGCATCGCCGAGGGCCTGGCGGAAGCCGGCGTCCACCGCATCGAGGCGGGCATGCCGGTGGTGTCCCGCGATGACGCCCGCGTCGTTCAGGATCTGGCCAAGCGCGATTTCGGCCCGAAGATTTATTCCTTCGCCCGCTGCATGGTCGACGACGTCAAGCGCGCCGTCGATGCCGGTGTCGGCGGCGTCATCATGGAAGTCCCGGCGAGCCAGCATTTGATCGAAAAAGGCTATCGCTGGGAGCTGGAGCGGGCCATCGATCTTTCCATCGAAGCCACCAAATATGCCCATGACCAGGGCCTCGAGGTGGTCTTCTTCCCGATCGACTTCACCCGCTCGGAATTGAAATGGGTGATCGACCTGGTCGAGAAGGTCGGCAATGAAGGTCACATGGACGGCCTCGCGCTGGTCGATACCATGGGCGTCACCTCGATCCACGCGATGCCCTATTTCGTGCGCGCCGTGAAATCCCGTTTCCCGGACGTGCCCTTGGAAGCCCACTTCCACATGGATTTCGGGCTTGGCGTCGCCAACACCATCGTCGCCCTTTCCGAAGGCGTCGAGGTGATCCAGTCCACCGTCCTCGGCCTTGGCGAGCGCGCCGGCAACGTGCCGATGGAAGAAACGGTGATGGCGCTGTTGACCCTTTACGACATCGATGTCGGCATCAAGACCGAAAAGCTGAAGCCGCTGGCCGACATGGTGGCCGAAATATCCGGCGCCACCATTCTGGGCAACCGGCCGATCGTCGGCGATGATATTTTCAAGATCGAAAGCGGCATCATCGCCACCTGGCTGTTGAATTGCGGGCTCGAAGAGGATTTGACCACCGTCGTGCCGTTCCGCCCGACCATGGTCGGCCAGGAAAACCCGATCGCCGTGATCGGCAAGGGTTGCGGCATCGACAACGTCAAACACTATATGGACAAGTACCAGATCCGATATACCGACGAGCAGGCCATGGAAGTACTGATGGCGGTCAAGGATTGGGGTCTTGTGCACAAGCGCCTGATGGATGACGACGAGTTCCGCAAATTGACCGAGGATACGCTGGCCGACTGACGCGGAAACTACGTCCACGAAAAACCCGGCCCCCGCAAGGCGGCCGGGTTATTTCGTGTGCGTGATCGGGGGTTTTGACCGGCATCAACGACGAAAACGGCGAAAAGGCCTAGGGTGAGCGTCGATCGGAAGCGGCGGACGCTGCGCCGCGGACCCGGAGGTCATGGCATGGCCAAAGCCAGGAAACGGCCCCGCCGCAAGAAAAGAACCAAATCTGATAACGAGGCCGAGGCCGCGCCGCCCAGGCACTGGTATGCGAGGCCGCGAACCTGGATCATGGCGGGCATCGTGGCCGTGTTGCTTGCCGGCGGCGCCTGGGGTTTGACGGTGGCGATCACCGGCGAAACACCGGAAATCCAGGTCTACAAGACCGCGACCTGCGGCTGCTGTGGCGATTGGGTGGATCACCTCAAGCGCAACGGCTTTGCCGTCAAGGTCAAGGATCTGGAGCATCTGGATCTTATCAAGAGGATGGGAGGCGTCCATGAAAGCCTGCAATCCTGCCACACGGCGTTCGTGTCAGGTTACACCATCGAAGGCCATGTCCCCGCCGACAGCATCAAGCGCCTCTTGAAAGAGAAGCCATCCGCCCGCGGGTTGGCGGTGCCCGGCATGCCCGGCGGCTCGCCCGGCATGGAAGGCGCCGACAAGGAACCCTATGAGGTTCTGATTTTCGACGACATCGGCGGCGCCAAGGTCTACGCCCGTTATTAACTGCTCGCCGCTTCTGCCGCCACCCGCCTCGGGTACGCGGCAAAAATGAGCGCGCCGACGACGACCGCCGCGCCGGCCAGTTGCAGCGGCGCCAGAGATTGGCCGAGCAAAAGGAAGGCGGCGGTGATGGCGACCAGCGGCTCCAGGTTCGACAGGGTGGTGGTCATCGGCGCGCCGACGCGGCCGATGGCGACGAAATAACCGATCATCGCAAAGGCATAGAATATGTTGGTGAAGACGAGGCCGAGCCATCCGGTTTGGGATTCGGGCCGATTGAAGCCGCCGGCGGCGAAGACAACGAATAAAAGTGGAATTAGCGCGCCCACCGCCATATAGAATGTGGCGCGCATGGGATCCGAGTTGGCGATGACCCGGCCGCTGACCGCCGAGACAATGGCCAGACCCAGCGCCCCCAACGCCGAAAGCGAAATTCCCCAGGGATCATAGTCCTCGATACGCACGCCGAGGGCGAAGGTAAGGCCGGCCAGCGCAACCACCGCCGCGCCCGCCGTCCGAAGCCCAAGCGGTACCCAACCCATGATGGCGGCGATAAAGGCGGTCAAAATGGGAAACAGGTAAAAAACCAGGATTGCGATTCCCACCGGCAAAAGGTTAATGGCGCTCAGGAGGGCAAGGGTGTAGAGCGCCGTGATCACCCCAAGGGCCAGGGCCCAGGCAGCCTCGCGCCGGGGCAGGGCGAGAGGGATTTTGCGCAAATAGGCGAAGGCGGCGAGAATAAGGATGGGCAAAACGAAGCGGCTGCCGGAGACCGATGTCGGGTCGCTGCCGCCGGCATAGGCGACGCCGGCGATCGTGTTGGCAAGGCCGAAACAGACCGCCGCGCCAAGCGCCACGGCGATGCCGAAACCTTGTCCAGACTTAGTGGCCTGTGTCATCTAATTTGCACCCCTACGATCGTTTTTCCCGTTTCCTCGGTAGGAGAAAGGGCGCCGGCGATGCGGTGCCCATCGGCAAGCCCTTTCGACACCCCGAGGGAACGGGAAAAGCGACCCAGAGGGCGGCGTTGCAAGGCTCCCGAACATCGTCGCGCACCCCTTGTGGTGGATTGGCACCACGGCGCGGCGCGCTCCTCGCCGGAAACCTTGCAACACCGTCGTAGGGATGCAAATTAGATGACACAGGCCACTAGACCCCGTCGATGCCATTGAAGCCCCTCCGAGGCGCATGTGACCAGCCGGGCGCCGAAATTACAAGGATCGATGCAGCCGCACGGGCACCGGCCGCGGGCCCACGGGCCTTGATGGTGCCCTAGGAAATCCGGCATGATCGATGCCGATCACGGATTAAACCGCCATGCCGGGCGTTATTCATGTATCCACCGCGCCTGAAACGGAAAAGGACCACAACTGACAAAGGGATTGGCCATGCCGAATATCACCATGCTCAATGTGGACGAGCTGCAAAAGGGGCCGTTGAAGCCGTTCATCAAGAAATGCCTCAGGCACCGGGCGCCGGACCCGGCCTTCCACGCCATGATGGGTCACAATCCGGAGCTGTCGAAATCCATGTATATCGCCTGGGGCACGGTGTTTTCCACCGGCGCCGTCGATCACAAGCTGAAAGAGATCATCCGCGTCCAACTGTCGCGCATGGCCGATTGTAATTATTGAGGCAATGTCCGGTCTGCTTCGGCGAAGCAGCAGGGTTTGACGGAAGACATCATCGACGAAGGTATCGATAATTTTGAGACCAGCGGCAAGCTCAGCGATGCCGAGCGGGTGGCCTTGCGCTATTCCGACATGATGGCCAACGCGCCGGACAAGATCGGCCCGGAAATCTATGACGCGCTCGGCGAACACTATTCGGAAGCCGAGATTATCGAGCTCGGCGCCTATATCGGCTTCAATATCGGCTACCACACATTTTTCGGCAGCCTCGATTTCTACCCGATGTTCACCCCCGACGGGCGGCTGGTCAGCCAAGACGAATCGCGGCGCATCTATGGCGACACGCCGACTTCGCATCTGAACGGCCCCACGCAGCGGGCCACCACGCCCGATGAAGCAGCGGAATAGGAGGCGGCAATGGCTTATGTGAACCTCCTCCCCTTGGGCCAGCCGGATAGCGACAAGTTCGATAAGATGCGCGCGCGGGCCGAGGAACTGGGCGGCGTCGACGAAAACTTCATCCGCCTGGTGGGCCAGGTGCCGAACTACGCCGAGGCCCTGTTCGATGCCCTCACCCACAGCCACGCGGACGGCAATGTGGATCATAAATTAAAGGAAATCATCCGCATTCAATTGGCGCGCCAGGCCGAAGACCCCTATTTCGAAAACCAGCGTTCCAAACAAGCCGCCGAAGCCGGGCTTACCGAGGAGGTGATCGACGCCGGCTCGGACGATTTCGAAAATGACGACCGATTCAATGCGGCCGAAAAATGGGCGCTTTCCTACGCCAGGCTCATGTACACCGAACCCAAGAAACTGGACAAAGCCTTCTACGACGAAGGCAAGACCCATTATTCGGAAGCCGAGATCATGGAACTCGGCGGCTTCATCGCCTTCCACTACGGCATGCAGGTATTCACAAGGGCGATTGGGTTGCAGGCGGCGGGGTGAGCTAACCCTCGATCCACCTGACGATGCCGGCCACCCCGTCGACGGCGACCTGGCTGCCGTCGGGGATGCTGGATGTGGCGTCCTGGACGCCGAGGACCATCGGGATGCCGCGCTCGCGGGCCAATGAGGCCAGGTGCGAGGTTGAGCCGCCGAGTTCGGCGACGACGCCGGAAACCATCGGCAGGATCTGGCTCAGGGTCGGTCCCGCCACTTGCGTTACCAGCACATCGCCGGGCGCGACGCGGGCCAGTTCGCATTCGCAATTTATGACGCAGGCCTTGCCCGACGCCCAGCCGATGCCGGCGGGATGGCCCTTGAGGCCGGGATGGCGGAGCCATATTTCATCGGGCACGACCGATTTTTCCATTTGCAGGGGACGCACCTGGAGCATTTTGAAACCGCCCGCGTCGCGCGCCCATTCGATTTCCGCCGCCATGCCGATCATGGCTTCGGCTTTTTTCAAATGGCCGGCCAATTCGATGACTTGATCGTTTGCAAGGCACGGCTGGTCCACCAGATCCTTGGCCACCACCGCCGACCGGTGCTCCGCATCGTGCAGATGGCAGCCGACCTTGTGCGTCTTGCGCCCGGCATCGACATGCAGGATGGCGCCGCCGGCGTCCAATTCATAGCGGTCGGGCACAACTTCGCCTTGCGCGATGGCTTCGCCGAGCCCCCAGGTGGCGCTCAGGATCATGCCGCCGTCCGCTGTCTGGCTGAGCCCGCCGCCGGAACTAACGGCTTCGATAAGAGGCTGGATCAGCAGCGCCATCGCCGTATCCGAGGGATCGATTTCGTGTCCGCCCATATAGCGCAGCGCCCGCACCGACCATAGGGCCGCCCAACAGGCACGGACGGCGGTGAGAAACTCGTCTTCGCTGCCCAGCCCCAGGAAACTTTCGAACTGGCCGGCAAAACTCGATCCTTCGCGGTCTTCGACCAGCGCCGACGAGCGCACCACCAAGGGCGCATCGCTGCGCTGCAACAGGCCGCGGCGGGCCTCAAGCAGGGGTTCGAGGATTTCCGGTACAATCGGATTATCGAAAAGCCCGATCCTGATTTCGTTGGCGAGCAGGCGCGCTTCGCGCATATCCGCGGACGGCAGTTTGGCGATGCTCTTTTCCAGGCCGTGGGCTCGCAACTGCACCCGGTAGGCTTCGGCGCTCAGGCAAAAACCGTCGGGTATGGGCAAGCCGGCCTGGCCGAGCGCCGCCTGATTGGCGGCTTTCGGACCGAACAGGTCGGCGTCGGCCGCGTCCGGCGACGACAGGGCAACGACGAGTTGAGCCAAGATGTCTTTCCCGGATATCCCTAATTAAATCACTTTCACCGGCATGATGCGGTCGATCGGGAAATGGGTGATTAGCTCGGTCTCGTCCTTGTGGACGATGACCATTTCCTCGATGCGGACGCCCCATTCCAGCGGCTTGCCGTGCTGGGTTTCGAGGGCGAACACCATGCCTTCCTGAATCTCGATCGGGTGGTCGAGGGACCAGATGCGCGAGATCACCGGCGGGTCGTACTGGGCGAGGCCGAGGCCGTGGCCCCACAAGTTGGCCGCCGCCTGGTCTTCTTCATCATACCCCCAGGCTTCCTTCGCCGACGGCCATTTTTCGGCGATGTCCTTGGTGGTGGCACCAACCTTCACCGCGTCGATGGAGGCCTGCAGCCATTCCAGGGCCTTGGCATAGTAATCCTTCTGCTCCTGGGTCGGTTCGGCGCCGACGCAATAGGTGCGGTAATAACACGACTTGTAGCCGTTCCAGGTGAGCGCCGCGAGGTCCATAAAGACGATATCGCCGGGCTGGATGATGCGGTCGGAGAAGTTGCGCCAGTTGGGCCAGGTGTTGGGGCCCGACGAGACGATCACGTCTTCGACGTCCTCCATGCCCGGAATGTTGTAAAGGAACTGCATGATGTGGGCGGTGACCTGGTTTTCGGTGATGCCCGGCTCCAGGAACTTCATGGTCTCCCAGTGCGCCGCGTCGCCGATGGCGCCGACGATGCGCATGCATTCGTGCTCGTCCTCGTTCTTGACGGCGCGGGCTTCCATCATCGGGCTCATGCCGTCGGCCCAGGTGATGCCTTCTTCCTCGAACGCTTTCAGCATGTTGATGTCGATGAAATCGACGCCCAGTTTTTCGCCCTCGACGCCATGGCGTTTCATTTCGTACTTGGCGGCGTCGACAAATTTCTTCACTTGCTGGCTCGACGCGGGACCGGCCGCGCCCTTGATCCAGGCATAGGAGTAACGGATGTTTTCTTCCGGAATCCAGGGCGCGTGACGGGCGATCTGGGTGCCGATATCGCCCTGTTCGAACAGGATCGGCGCGCCGTCACCGCAGAGCATGGCGTAGCGGAGGCCGGGCTTCAGGCGATTCCAGCCCGGGGTCAGGGTGCTGGTGACGTAGCGGACGTTTTCGTCATACATCAGAAGCATGGCGCCGAGGCCGGCAGTCTTCATGCGCTCGCGGGCGCGTTCGATCCGATAATTGCGAAGACGGTCCCAATTGATGCGCTGCTGCCAATCGACGCCGGTAATACCGAAATTTGCTGTGCCTGACGACATGGATATTCCTCCTAACTTGCACGCTTTCCACCCGGGGCCACCGAACTTCCGCATTCGCCGAAATCGGCCGCCCGGCTCTTATAGAAGACTATCCATAAATTAATCGATTGGCCGAAGCAAGCGGCATTGGGGAGACTGATAGGTACCCCGGTTACCGCGAAGTATGCGGGGGATTTTCGGGCTAAATCCGGTCAGCCCACGGGCTCCGGCGCGCCCGTTGCCACCGACCGGCAAATGGCTTCGAAGACGGCAATATTGCCGATCAGTTCGGCATCGCTGAAAGGATAGGGCGCGCCGCCGCCGGCGGCGATGGCGAAGGCTTCGATATTGGCGCGCACGCTGTCGATGGGCTGGAACTCACGGCTTTCGATCTCGCCCTCGGCCCGGCAAAAAGACATGACCGATAGGCCCGGCTCGCTCGGATGGGCGGTATCGCGCACTTCGATCCAGCCCTGCGTGCCGAAGGCGCGGAAGCAACTGTAAAGGGGCGTCGAGAGCATGGAATTGATGTAGCCGGTGGCGCCGCTTTCAAAGCGAAGCTGCACCGACAACAGATCGCCCGATTGAAAGTTCGCCGCCCAGTTGCCGGTGAGCGCATATACCGTTTCGATGCCGCCCAGCATGTGCAGGAAGGTGTCGGTCAGGTGGACGCCGGTGGCGGTCAGGCTGGCGGCCGGCGCCTCGATCGCCGAGGCGCGCCAATTATCGGCGGGCAGGTCCACCAGTTTGTCGTGACTGAAGCTCATTTCCAAATGCATGACGGTGCCGATCTGGCCGGTATCCAGCATGCGCTTGGCCTCGGCGATGGCCGGCTCGAAGCGGCGCTCGTGGCCGATGCCGAGGACGACACCGGCTTCATTACAGGCATTCACGGCGGCCTCGGCGGCGGCGCGGGTCAAGCCCAGCGGCTTTTCGCAAAAGACGTGCTTGCCGGCGCCCGCCGCGGCGGTGATCTGCTCTTGGTGCAGGCTGTTGGGGGTGGCGATGGCAACGGCGCCGATGGCCTCGTCGGCCAGAGCGTCACCGAGGGCGGCGCTCAAGGCCAGGCCGTGGTCTTCGGCGAAATCCCGTGCCGAGCCCGGATCGATATCGACGGCGCGGCGGAAACGCAGGTGCTGGCTTTCACGCTCGCCCGAAAACCTTTCGACGATATAGCGGCCCCACCAGCCGAGCCCGACAACGGCGGCATCGATCACGCGCGCCTCCCGTTTTGAATCAGGTTGAATTCAAACGCGCCTTGATACGCTGCTGAAACGGTCAGGAAAAGAAATTTTCGGATCGGTTGGGCCGGCTCAGGTGGCGCGGTGCCGCCACCAGTGAACTTCGTTGATCGAATAGACCGGCTGGTAATGGCGGATCTTGCGCGAATCGGCGACGATCTTGATCTGGTTGTCGAGGATCACAATCCGGTTCTTGTAATAAACGGCAAGGATCGCATGCCCGATCTTGAGGTTGAGGTCCTTGACCGCGACGATGCGCATTTTGCCGGCATCGTGGCCCAGATATTTGAGCGCCATGTATTTGGCAATGGAATAGTCCTCGCAATCGCCGAACTTGGACAGGAATTCGCCCGGCGAGGCCCAATAATCCTTGATCCCCCAATTCTTGTTGTCCTGGATATATTTGGACCGGTTCATGAACTTGTTGACCGCCTTGATCTGGGTTAGCCGGTCCTTGCCCTTGAGACCGTCCAGAAACACGATCCATTTCTTGAAGCGTTTCTTGAATTTGCCGAGATCGGCCTGTTCCTTGGCCATTTTTTGCACGGCCCCGGACCATTTCTTGAACGGCTTGAAATTGCTCGATTGGGTCTCATGGGTGCCGAACAACAGGCTGTTGCCGGCCGCGCTTTTCTTAGGTGTGGTGGAACGGGCGGTCCTGGTCTTCGCCCGGCGCGATGAACGGCCGCGCCGGCGTGAACCGCGCGTACGCTTGCGCGCGGAAGCCAACTCGAATATCCCCGCCGGCTGCGCCTGCTCTAATTTTCCCGGATCGAGGGAGAGCACACCCGCTTTAGAAGGTTGCGGGTCGAGCATCAGAACAGCCATCGCGGCTGCCATCATCAAAGTCTTATGCGGTACCAATTTAATCATGCATGTCATGGGGCTATATTAATGCAAGTTCGGTCATTGTGCCGAATTTTCCAATAAATTGTCTGTGACCGGGAACACAATGTAGTATTCCATCAAGTCCAAATCTACTTTGAAAGCTTTAATCGTTAATTTAGAGTACGCCGGTACGCATACACCTTTAGATTCCCCGAAAGAGAGCGCCCATGGCAGACGCAGCGGCGGACGAGGCCCCGAAAGACAAACAGGCCGACCTGGACAAGGAGGCCGAGGGGGAAACGCCGAAAGGCAAGGTCAACCGGACGGTGGCCATCGCCATTATCGTTCTCCTGGCGGTCATCGGCGCCGGCGTCTTCTTTTCGTTCCAATTTGTCGAAGGCGAGCGCCAGCGCGCCCTTAATGAATGGCAAATCCGCCTCGGCATCGTCGCCGATAGCCGCGTCGCCGAAATTAACGAGTGGGTCGATACCAATTTCGATGTCATCGCGGAACTGACGGAAAACGCATCGCTGCAACTTTACCTGACCGAACTTTCCGACGCCAAGGGCGATACATCCCAGGTCACCGACGGCACCGCGCAGCAAGGCTATTTGAGCAACCTTTTGGTCGCCATGGCCGACCGCAACGGTTTCGTCCCGCTGGCGCCGCAACAGGAAACCAATGCCAACGTGGAGCGCGCCGGCGTCGCCGGCTTGGCGCTGACCGACGCCGACGGCAAGCCCTTGGTGTCGACGCCGGAAATGCCCGCCCTGGGCGGCAACATGCGCAAGGCCATCGCCTCCTCGCTGGATGGCGAACCGGCGGTCATCGATATGTATAAGGGCGCGACCAACGAGCCGACCATCGGCTTCTCGCTTCCCATCTACGGCGTCCAATCGGACAGCGGCTCGAAAGGGATCGGCGTCGCCATCGGCATCCGCATTGTCGATGCGGAACTGTTCGATCTATTGAAACAGCCCGGCGATACGTCGAAAACATCGGAAACCTATTTGGTGCGCAAGAAGGCTAATTCGGTCGAATACCTGTCGCCCCTGGCCGACCGGACGGCGCCGCTGAAACGGGCGATGGCGTTCGATACCGCCGATCTTGCCGCCGCTTTCGCCATTGAAAAACCGGGCGGGTTCGCCATTAAACGCGATTATGCGGGCGAAGAGGTTCTGGTCACGTCGCGGGCGCTGGCCGATGTGCCCTGGGTGCTGGTGCGTAAAATCTCGCGTGCCGAGGCGCTGTCTGCAAACGATACCAGGCTGCGCACCATCTTAATTGTCTTCGTGCTGATAATCGTCGGTGTCACCGTCGGCATGATCGCAGTCTGGCGCCACGGCACGAGTTTACGCGCCGCGGCGGCGGCCGAAAAATTCCGCATTTCGTCCGAACGGTTCGAGAATATTTCGAAATTCATGCGCGTCATCACCAACTCCCAGCCGACCCATATCGTCGCCGTCGACGGCACCACCACCTACACTTTTTCCAATGAACCGGCGGCCAAGGCTGCGGGCATTCAGCCCGAAGACATGATGGGCAAGACCATGGCCAGCATCATGGGGCCGGTGAAGGCCAAATATTACGCCGATGTCAACAAGGATATCCTGAAGGATTTCGCCGATATGGAAGAGGAAGGCGTCGAGGATTCGGTGCAGAAGGTGCGTAAATCCTTCATCCAGCGGTTCGAGGACGAAAGCGGCGAGATGGAAGTCCTGAAATCGGACCATATCCCGCTACGCGGCGACCGCGACCATCCGCCCGGCGTCCTGATGATCGTCGACGACATCACCGAATTTTCGCGCGAGCAGCTTAAAAGCGAGAACCGGCTGAAACAGTTGGTGACCACCCTGGCCAGCGTCGTCGACCGGCGCGATCCGACCTCGGATACCCGTTCCAGCGATGTCGGCGACGTGGCGCGGTCGATCGCCGAGGAATTGGAATGTGAGCGCCGCGAGGTCGATACCGCCGGCTTTGCCGGCAGCCTCAGGAGCCTCGGCACCGTGCTTGTTTCGCCCGAATTGATGGGCCGCAGCCTGAACGATTTGGCAATCGGCGACCGGCGCCAATTGACCGAGGCTCATATTACCAGCGCCCAACTTCTCGGCGGCATCGATTTCGAGGGACCGGTGGTCGATACCATCCGCCAGTCATCGGAACATTACGACGGCACCGGCGCCGAAGCCTTAAGCGGCGAAAGCATTGTCCTGACGGCGCGCATCGTCGCCGTTGCCAACGCTTTCGTCGATCTAACCAGCCCCCGGGGCGGCGGTCCGGGCCTGTCGCTGGAACAGGCGACGGCGCGGCTTTTGGCCGATTCGGGGACCATCTACGACCGGCGCGTGGTTTCGGCGTTGCTAAACCATGTGGAAAATCATGGCGGCGCCCTTAAATGGGCGCACTTCCTGCATCGGGGATAAGAAATGATGGCGCGGCGTTCCGTTGGCGGCGCGGCCGAGGCTCAGCGCCTGAGGCGCGCCGGCCAGAACAAGGAAGCGGAAACCGCCTACCGCGCGCATCTGAAGGCAAATCCCGAGGACGCCGATGCCTGGCGCGGATTGGGGCTGGCCCTTATCGGGCTTAACCGGCTGGACGACGCCGCCTATTGCTTTTGGCAGGCGCTTCAATATCGTCCCGATAGTCTGCCGCTTTTGATGCAGTTGGGCGATCTTCTGGTGCGCGCCGGCGACATGAAACGGGCGGCAACCGTTTACGCAACCATCATTGAAAAATTTCCCGGCGAAGCCCGCGCCTATCTGTCGCTGTCGGCGATCCAGCGGGAATTGGGCGAGATAGAGGTGTCCAGGCAAACCCTGAAGATCGGCCTTTGCAAACGCCCGATCTCGGTTCAATCCTGTCTGGGAGCGCCCAAGGCCCGCATCCTGCGCCTGCGCGGGGTGCAGAACGCATTTTATAAGGTGGCTCCCGAGGGCAGCCATTGGCTGCGCCTTTCCGGCGGCAATTTTTCTTCGAGCGCGCTTTGGGATCAGAACCAATTCACCACCATAAATTTTCTGATCTCGGACGAAAACATCCTCAGCCATGAGGGTATCCCCGCCCACGATATCGTGGTCAACAGCGTCGCCGACGCGGATCTGGAGGGCCAATCCCTGGAAACGGCGGCACGATATTTGGCGCGCAATCCCGGTATGCCGGTGATCAATGACCCGGCGCGGGTTCTCGAATCCACACGCGACAACAATTATAGGCGCCTGAAAGAGGTTCCGGGTATCCGCTTCCCCAAGTCCATGCGTGCCGAAGTGCGCCCGGATGTTCCGTTTGATGCGGCCGAATTCCTCAGCCGGGAAGGATTGGAGTTGCCGGTCATCTTGCGCCGGACCGGAACCCATACGGCGGTTTCCACGGTCAAGGCCGACAGCCTGCCCGTGGTCGAAGACTATTTCCTTACCGAGGGTGCAGGCACCCATTACGTGATCGAATATGTGCTGTCTCCGTTCCGCGAGGATTATTTCCGCAAGATGCGAGTCTTTTTTATCGACGGCGAACTTTATCCGGTGGTCCATCACGTCGATACGGTTTGGAACGTTCACGGTTTCAACCGCACCACGGTGATGGCCGAAACCCCGTGGATGACGGACCTCGAGGAAGCTTACTTGGACGATCCGGCGGCCTATGTGGGCGCCGATGCTTTCGCGGCCCTGAATGCGCTACCCAAGATTTCCGGGCTCGATTTCTTCGGCGTTGATTTCGATGTCATGGAGGATGGGCGAATACTGATCTTCGAAACCAATCCGGCCATGCGCCACAGTTTCGAGCACGCCCGGAATTTTCCCTATCTGGAACCCCATGCCAGGCGCATCACGGATGCCTTCCAGAACATGATCCTGTCCCGCGCATTGCCGGCGGCGGATGAAAAACCGGTTTCCCATGCATCGGACGGCGGCAGGGCGGGGTCGGCATAAAAAGAGCCGCCCGGTGGGGGCGGCCCTATCGTAAACAGGTGCCTAGTCCGACGCCCGCGTGGCCGACCCTGCCAACCCGACGCGGGCTGCGTCTAACCGGTTTGATCGACGACGATCGATACGCCGCCATCGCCGGTGTCGGTGACCGAATAACCATCGCCGATATTTTCGACCGCGTTTTGGTCGGTTTCGTCAACCGAATCCTTCAATGTCACCTTGTTGGTTTCGGCGCCGTCCTGGCCGATGATGCGGATGACCACATCGTTGCCATCGGTGGTGATTTCGACGTTATCGCCTTCGGCCAGGCTGACCCCGTCGAAGCTGAGCGCATCGCCAGCCTCGAAATCAAAGATGGTGTCGTTGCCGTCGCCGAGGTCGAAGACGAACTCGTCATTGCCCTCGCCGCCATGGAGCTGATCGTCGCCGGCGCCGCCGAGGATGATATCGTTGCCCGACTCGCCGTAGATGACATCGTTGCCATCGCCGCCGGACAGGTAATCGACGCCCGATCCGCCGTAGAGCGTATCGATGCCGTCGCCACCATAGATGGTGTCGGCGCCATCGCCGCCGGTGACATCATCGTCGCCGGATCCGCCGTAAAGCGTATCGTCGCCGCCGTCACCCGAAAGCGCATCGTCGCCGGCGCCGCCATACAGCGTATCGGCGACATCGCCCGCCTCGCCGGCGAGGGTGTCCGCGCTGTCGGCGCCGAGATGATCGGAGAAATCCATGGTCCGGGTGATGCTGGCTGTATCGCCGCCGGTATCGGTCGAGGTCGCGCTCACGGTCATCTGGAACGCGCCGCTGCCGTCGGGCACCGTGACCTCCAATCCGGCAAGATCACCCGCGTCGACGGTCCAGCCGCCCTCGCCGTCGGACGATCCCGCGTTGAGGGTAACGCCGTCGGGCAAGCCTTCGAAGGTGATGGCCGAAAGGGATTCCGAGCCGTCCGTATCGCCGAGCGCCGCCGCAATATCGATGGCATAGAGATGGCCACCGACATCGGGCGCGAAGCTGAGGCTTTCGCTGGCCACAAACGTCTCACCGCTCTCGACGGTCAATTCAAGATCGTCGAAATTAATCTCGGTCTTTTCCTTTTTTTCTGTCGACTGGTTGTTAAAACCACCGATGACCAGAGTATGCTCGCCTTCCGGCAGGGTGCCGAGATCGAGGGTCACGGTTTGCCAGCCGGTATCGCCGCCGCCCGAGATGCGCGCGATGTAATCATTGCCGTCGAGGCTGACCAATTCACCATCGATACTGACCAGAACTTCGGAATATTCGTCGTCCTCGTAGCGGGAATCCTGATCCAGCCGGTAGCTGAAGGTTAGCGTGCCGGCGCCCTCGTCGGTGACCGTGAAGTTCTGTCCAAAACCGCCGGACATGCCGTCGGTAACGTCGTCATCGTCGGCGCCGCCCAGTTTAATCTTAAGCGCGCCGCTGCCATCTTCACCGTCATTGTCGTCCCACTTTCCTCGGGCATGTGCTGGATTGTCCGTTCCGAAGGCATCATCGGAATAGGTGAACCCGGAGGTGCCGGAGTTGAAGTCGGCTTCGATTAGCGTTTGGCTGCCGCCGCCACCGCTATCGACAACCGAAATATCCAGGTTCAGATCACCGGCATAGCCATCCGGCGCGGTGACGCTCAGGCCGTCCAGCAGATCACCGGTCAGGGTCCAGCTGCCATCGCCGTTATCGACGCCGGCATTGAGCGTGGCGCCATCGGGAACGCCGGTGATGGTGACCACATGGTCGGCTTCCACTTGATCGAGAAGCACCTGCGACACCGGCACGGCGGTTTCCGCCATGACTTCGGTGACGCCGGTAACGCCGGCCGTCAATTCCGGAGTATCGGCAACGCCGGCAACGGCGATGGAAGCCGTTTGCGCAACGCTCGCGGTGCCGTCGCTGACATCATAGTCGAGGGTGACATCGCCGCTGAAATCGGCCGGCGGCAGATAGGTATAGTTGCCGGCATCGTCCGGACCCGTCAAAGTCCCAGTGCCGCCATTCACCACCAAATTCTCGACGCTCAATGTATCGCCATCGGCATCGGTCGCGCCGGCCAGAAGCTGATCCGCGGTGATTGTCAAGGTGCCGTCCTCGTTCATCGCCAACTCGGGCGTGCCACTGACTTCAGGTCCGACATTTGCCCCATCTGCGGTCGCCGTCACTGTCGTCGTCGCGGCATCACCGTTGGCTTCGGTCGAGGTTACACTAACGGTTAGATCAATATCACCCGAGCCTTCCGGTGCGGTCATGGTCAGGCCATCGAGCTGCGCCGGGGTGAGTTCCCAATTACCGTCTGCGTTCAAGCCGCCTGCACTGAAGCTCACCCCTTCGGGCATACCCTCCATATCGATGGTGATGGTGGACAGCGTTTCAGAGCCGTCCGTGTCCACCAAATCGGCCGCAATGGTGACTGGATACTCAATGACGGTATCAGCATTCGCATTGGCTTCAAAATCGATCGAATTGATCAGGTAATCATCGCCCGAACCCGACGCCATAAACACGATCTGATCAAATGAACTGCCATCGTCCGGCGAAATCGTGACCGCCGGGTCTATTCCGTCGCTGCCGCCGATTATGGTGCCTTCACCAACTTTCACACCGTCCTTGTAGAATTCAAACGTGGCGTCTTCACCGCTGTGCTTCCAAGCGAACGAGACGTCGGCGGACGAAACGTCGCTGTCAAACGACACGATCAACTGTTCGGAAATTCCGGCATCGCTGTCGTAGCCAAGTTCTGAATTCGCGCCCGAGGCATTGCCGCTGACGCCAAAACCTTGAGGAGACGTATTGTGGAAAGAAATATTGTCGGCGCTTGCATCGGTCAGCTGACCCTGGTCGTCGATCGAACGGGCAGTCACGGTGAATCCGGCGTCGGTATCCGTGACACTATCAAAATCAATGGACACTTCAACCGGATCGCCACCGACCGTGACCAGTTCACCTTCTCCGATGTCAACGGTCAGTTCAGGCGCATCGGCGACGCCGGCCACGGCAATGCTTGCCGTTTGCGCAACGCTCGCGGTGCCGTCGGATACATTGTAATCGAGCGATACGTCGCCGCTGAAATCGGCCGGCGGCGCATAGGTGTAATTGCCGTCGGCATCGGGGCCGGTCAATGTCCCTTGCCCGCCATTGACCACCAGGTCGGTAACACTGAGCGTATCGCCGTCCGCGTCGGAGGCACCGGCGAGAAGCTGGGCCTCGGAAATGACGATCGATCCGTCCTCGTTCATCGAGAACACCGGCGAGGTGGAGATCACCGGCGCATCGTTGCCCGGGCTGACGGTGACGCCGAAGGTTTGCGCAGCGGAACCTTCGTTGGAGGTGACGTTCAGAGTGGCGTCGAACTGGCCGCTCCAATCATCGGGCGGCGTTACCGAGACGATGGCCAGCGCCGCCACTGTCGCCACCGTATAGGTGCCGGTTGCCTGATTGTAGGTGGCGTTGTTGACCACCGCGCCCTCGGGCAGGCCGGAGAATGAGATTTCGATGGATTGCAGGGTTTCCGAACCATCGGCATCGGTGATCGAGAAAGAATCCGCCGAAAGGCCCAGATCGATGACGCTGTCCTCGGTCCCGGTCACATCGGCGGCCGACACACTGACATCGCCGGCGGGCGTCACGTCAACCGTGAAGCCGCTGGAAACGGTGGCGACATCGCCGTCGGCTTCGGTCGAGGTCACCGACAAGGTCATGTCGATTTCGCCCGAGAAATCATCCGGCGGCAGGATGCAGACCAGATGCAGCTGTTCGGGCAAAACCGTCCATTCGCCGCCGCCCAGATTGGTGCCCGGGCTTAAGGTGGCGCCGTCGGGAACGTTGGAAATCGATACGCTCAGGGCTTCCGAGCCGTCGGTATCGGAAAGCGAGCTATCCAGGTGCAACTGGGTCCAGGTGTCCTCGACGCCGGTATCGTCGCTGACCACCACCACCGGATCATCAGCAACGCCGGTGACCGACAAGGTCACGGTGGCGCTCGAGGTGCCGCCGGCGCCGTCATCGACGGTGAAGGTAAAGCTGTCGGTGCCGCTGTAATCACCGTCGGGGGTGTAGGTATAACTGCCGTCGGCGTTGATTGCGACGGTGCCATGTTCGGGTGCGCCTTGATCCGACAATGAATATTCAAGGCTGTCGCCGTCGATATCGCTGGCGCTCAACTGGCCGGCAAACGCGGTGTCTTCATCCAGCACCGCCGTGGCATCGACCGCCACCGGCACATCGTTCTCCGGGTTGACGGTAAGGCTGACGCTCGCCGTCGAGAGGCCGCCGGCGCCGTCGGACACCGTATAGGTGAAGCTGTCGGCGCCGTTGTAGTTGGCCTCCGGCGTATAGGTGACCGTGCCGTCGGCGTTGATGGCGACCGTGCCGTGATCGGGCTGGGTGACGCTGTCGACGCTCAGGGCGATGCCGTCCAGATCGGAATCGTTGGCCAGCACGTCGATCACCGCCGAAGCGTCTTCGTTGAGAATCGCCGTGTCGTCCACCGCGACCGGCGCATCGTTCTCGGGATTGACGGTCAGGCTGACGCTCGCCGTCGAAGTGCCGCCGGCACCGTCGGAGATGGAGTAGGTGAAGCTGTCGCTGCCGGTATAGTCGGCCTCCGGCGTATAGGTGACGCTGCCGTCCG
>NZAK01000035.1 GCA_002687515.1 Rhodospirillaceae bacterium | reverse complement strand
GTGTCATCGGCAAGGAGGCGCCGGGACGGGGCACCGCGACGGAGCGCGCCGGCGGCGCCTTTGCCGGCGCCTGGGGCGGGCTCTCGGAGGAGGAGCAGATCGAGCGCACCTTGCTCAGCGGCCGCGGCATCAACCGCCTCGACCTGGTCCGCGTCCTGGCCGCCGACGGGCCGGACCGCTTTCGCGATCTGATCGATTGGGGGATGCCGCACCGCACCACCCGGGGTGCCTTGCATGTCCTGGCACCGGACGGTGAGTTGGGCGAAACCCCGATGTGGAGCATCGAGATCGTGCGCTGCCTGGCGGCCAAGGCCGGCGAATTGGGCATCACCTTCATCGATGACACGGTGGTCGCCGAAATTCGTGCCGGCGAAGACGGTGTGCGCCTCACGGCCCATGTCAATGGCGGTGGCGGCGGGGCGGAACCGGTGCAATTGCTGGGCGGCGCCGTGGTTCTGGCGGCGGGCGGCGCCGGCGGCATCTATCTGCACAACGACAACCCGCCGCGCATGACCGGAAATGCCCATGCCCTGGCCCTGGATGCGGGCGCCGAACTGCAGGACATGGAATTCATGCAGTTCTATCCGATGATCCTGGCCGAAGCGGGCAAGCCACGCCTGCTGATCGCACCCGACGAAGCCAATCTGGGACGTATTCATAACCGCCAGGGCGAGGATATTTTGGACAAATACGGGATTACCGAGCGGCCGGCGGCGCGGCTGGCGCGCGACAGCCTGTCGCAGGCGATGTTCCAGGAAATGGAGCTGGACGGCAACGAGATCTTCATCGACCTGAGCGGGCTGACCCGCGAGGCCTGGCTGCAACATAATCTTGCGGAGACCAGGTTCGACTTCCTGCAACGCCGTTACGATGCCTTCGCCCGCCCCCTGCTTGTTGCGCCGGTGGCTCATTTCTCGGTCGGCGGCGCCCGTATCGATGAAAACGGGGCGACCAGCGTCGCCGGCCTTTACGCCGCCGGCGAGGCGGCCGGCGGGCTGCACGGCGCCAACCGGATGGGCGGCAATTCGCTGGCCGAAACCGTCGTCTTCGGCCACCGGGCCGGACGGGCGGCGGCCACTTACGCCGCGGGCAGGGACCAGGGCCGGGCCCAAGGGCAGACCTTGGACGGCGGCGCGCCGCCGGCGCCAATGGACGATGCCCGGGTTGACGGAGACCAGTTGCTGCAGGATTTGCGCGCCGTCATGTGGCGCCATGCCGGCATTCGCCGCGACGCCGAGGGCCTGGCCATTGGCTTGGGGCGGGTGCGCGAGATCGGCGCCGAAGCGGCGAAAGCGGGCGATCGCCCGGTCGAGCTCGGCCTGGCGGCCCAGACGGCGGAATTGATCATCGAGGCCGCCAGCCGGCGCCAGGAAAGCCGCGGCGTCCATTTCCGCGCCGATTTTCCCGAAATCGACGATGCCAACTGGCTGGGCAATCTGAAAGTGGCGCGCCGCGCCGGCCGCCTCGACTGGCGCTTCGATGCGGTTGATTGACCAGCAACCAGGGTCTGCCATACAGTTGACGCCGTGGGAAATATTTATTTTGAGGATTTGCGGGTTGGTGAATTTTTCTGGGGCGACGAGGTCATCGTCGATCCCGGCGAAATGCTCGCCTACGGTAAACAGAACGATCCGTGGCCGATCCATATCGATGAAGATGCGGCTGCTTCCTCGCCCTTCGACGGTATTATTGCCAGTGGTGGTTACTCCATCACGCTGATGTATCGATCCTTGATCGGCGCCTACAACACGCCCGAACGAAGATGGCAATTCCTCGGCGGATTTGACTGGAAGTTGAAGTTCGAAAACCCGGTTCGGGCAGGAGACCATCTACGCGCCCGGCTTTCTGTCGATAAAATGACGCCTTCACGCAAAATCGGCCGCGGCATCGTCAATTCCACGATTGACGTCTTCAATCAGGACGAGCTGACGGTTCTCAGCAATGAAATAGTTTTTCTTCTGGCGACACGGGCAAGCTGACGCCCCGTGCAGAAGCTGATGTCCGCGATCGTTACCGAATCTGCCGAATTGACCCTCACCCGTTACCTGAAATCCCGCGATCCGGGTACCAGTTTCCGGGGTTTGGCCCCAGGGCGGACCATATGGGAGGGGATGTTGCGGCCGCCAAGAATCTGGGGTGGGAATTGCGGCGGATCGGGCGGGTTTTCGTCGGTCAGGTAGGCCAGCCGGTGGGAATAATCAAAGACCCGCTCGGCGACCACGTGGGTGACGATGCCTTCCCGCTGCAAACGCCCCTCGACGCCCAGAAGATAGGAGCCGAGCACCTGGCGGCGGTAGCGTTCCATCTTGTGCGGCCAGACGATCAGGTTGGCAATGCCGGTTTCATCCTCGATGGTGACGAAAACGACGCCCTTGGCGCTGCCCGGGCGCTGGCGGATGAGGACGACGCCGGCCAGGCGCACCAGGCTATCGGGCTCGGTATCGGCCAGCTGGGCGCAGCGCAGCATGCGCTCGGCATCGAAATNGGGGCGCAAAAGGGCCATCGGGTGGGCGCGCAGCGACAGTTTCATCGCCAGGTAATCGTCGGCCACCTGCTCACCGGGGCTCATTTCGGGCAGCGCGGCGGCGGGTTCGTGCAGGAATTGGTGCGCTGGAACACGCGCTAACGCATGCTCGAACAGGGGCAGGGGTTTTTCGTCGCTCAGTCCCTTGACCGCCCACAGGGCGCGGCGGCGGTCGAGGCCAAGGGATTGAAAGGCATCGGCGCGGGCCAGTTTTTCGAGGGCGCCGCGCATCAGGCCGGCGCGGCTCTTGAGCTCCTCCATATGCGCATAACCGCCATCGCGGGCATCGGTCAGCCTGTCGGCATCGTCTTCCTTGAAGCCTTTGATCTGGCGCAGGCCCAGGCGCAGCGCCATGCGGCGGTCTTCGGCGTGGCGCCAGGCGTTTTTCGGCTCCCCCTGATCCTGAGCTTCCCCCCCCAAAGTGCAATCCCAGTCCGAATCATTGACATCCACGCCGCGCACCTCGACGCCGTGTTCGCGGGCGTCGCGGACGATCTGGGCGGCGGCGTAGAAGCCCATCGGCTGGCTGTTGAGCAGCGCCGCGGCGAAGGCCGCCGGGTAATGGCATTTGAGCCAGGCCGAGACATAGACCAGAAGGGCGAAGCTGGCGGCGTGGGATTCAGGGAACCCGTATTCGCCGAAGCCCTCGATCTGCTTGAAGCAGCGTTCGGCGAACTCCGCCTGGTAACCGTTGTTGACCATGCCCTTGACCAGCCGCTCCTTATAGAGCGGCAGGGTGCCGGAACGGCGGAAGGTGGCCATGGCGCGGCGCAATCCGTCGGCTTCGGACGGCGTGAAACCGGCGGCGACGATGGCGATTTTCATCGCCTGCTCCTGGAACAAGGGCACGCCCATGGTCTTGCCGAGNACCTGTTCCAGTTCCTTGGACGGGAATTCGACCGCTTCCTCGCCGTTCCGGCGGCGCAAATAGGGGTGCACCATGTCGCCCTGGATGGGGCCGGGGCGGACGATCGCCACCTCGATCACCAGATCGTAGAAACAGCGCGGCTTGAGGCGCGGCAGCATGTTCATCTGGGCGCGGCTTTCGACCTGGAAGACGCCGACCGAATCACCCAGGCAGAGCATATCGTAGGTTTCCGTATCGCCGGCCGGGATATTGGCCAGGGTTAATTTCCGCCCACCATGCCGTTCGATCAGCTCGAACGCCTTCTGGATACAGCTGAGCATGCCGAGGCCGAGCACATCGATCTTCAAAATGCCGATTGCATCCAGGTCATTCTTGTCCCATTCGATCACCGTGCGCGCCTCCATGGCCGCGTTTTCGATCGGCACCATGGCGTCCAGCGGCCCCTTGGTGATCACGAAACCGCCGGTATGCTGACTCAAATGGCGCGGAAAACCGGTGATTTGCTCGCACAGGCGCAAAACCATGCGCAAGGTGGGATCGGCGGGATCGAGGCCGGCCTCAGTTATGCGCGCATCGGCGGGGCGTTCCCGGGATGACCGCCCCCAGGCCGATGATGCCAGCGCCTGGATCGAATCTTCGGACATGCCCATCACCTTGCCGATCTCGCGGAAGGCGCTTTTCGAGCGGTAGGTGATGTGGGTGGCGGTCAGCCCGGCCCGGTCGCGGCCATATTTCCCGTAAATATACTGGATCACCTCTTCGCGGCGCTGATGCTCGAAATCGACGTCGATATCGGGCGGCTCGTCGCGTTCGGCGCTGACGAAACGCTCGAACAGGACATCGATGCGGGCCGGATCCACCGAGGTGATGCCGAGGCAGTAGCAAACCGCCGAATTGGCCGCCGAGCCGCGCCCCTGGCACAAGATGCCGCGCGATCGGGCGAAGCGCACGATGTCGTGGACGGTCAGGAAATATGGGGCGTAGTTTAACTCGCCGATCAGTTCTAGCTCGTGCGCCACCTGCGCCGCCACCTTGTCCGGGGCGCCGTCCGGATAGCGGGTGCGGAGGCCCTCGCCGGCCAGGTGCGCCAGCTCCTGCTGCGGCGTGCGGCCCTCGGGCGCCGGGTCGATGGGGTATTCGTAACGCAGTTCATCCAGACTGAATTGGCAGGCATCGGCGATCTTGATCGTGTTGGCAATGGCCGCCGGATAATCGGCAAACAGGCGCATCATCTCGTCGCCGGATTTGAGGTGCCGCTCGGCGTTGGCGCTGAGAAGGAAGCCGGCATTGTCGATGCTGCAATGTTCGCGGATGCAGCTCAGGGCGTCTTGTAAAGGGCGCCGTTCGGGCACATGGGCGTGCACGTCGTTGCTCGCCACAAGGGGGATGAAATGCCGTTCGGCCAGCCCCGCGAGGGCATTGATTCTACTTTTTTCGACGCCATAATAATTATGATTAACAGATAGATAAAAGTATTTTTTAAGCTTATTCGATAACTTTAAGAGTTGCTGTTCGAAGGCGTCGTCCAAAACTTCTGGCGGGATCGCCACCAGCACCTGGCCACGGCCGCCGGCGAACAAACCATCTTGCAAAAGATCGGCGCTGAACAGGATACAGTCACCCTTTTCGGCGCGCCGCTTGCCCAGGGAGAGGAGCCGCGACAGCCGTCCATAGGCCGCCCGGTCGGTGGGGAAACACAACAGGTCGAAACCGTCCTGAAGCAGCAGCCGGGCGCCGACGATGAGCTGGATATCTTGGGCTTTGGCGGCCACGTGGGCACGCACCACGCCGGCCAGCGTGTTCCGATCAGCGATGGCGATGGCGGCGTGCCCAAGCGCGGCGGCCTGCAGCACCAACTCATGCGGATGCGAGGCGCCACGCAGGAAGCTGTAATTGCTGGTGACTTGCAGTTCGGCGTAGGGGGTCATGCACCCAGTTTCCGGAATTCACCAGGGCGGGTTTGAAACCCGCCCCTACGGTTTATAACAATCAGGCATCCATCCCGACGGTTAATAACGGTCATACGCCGGTCCCCACGGTTAACAACAATCATCTGCCCATTCCTACTGTAGGGGCGGGTTTCAAACCCGCCCTGATGGCCGGAACATATCCGGGATTGTTGCGGTCCACCGCCCAGCGAAGGGGGTTTGTGTTGATGTAATCGCGAATTTCCTCCAGCGCGGCTTCATTGCGGACGATATGTTCGTGATAGCCGCGCTGCCAAAGCGGCTTACCGGTGGTTGACCGCAATTCGTTGATCCGGCGGGCGGAGAAAGTTTTGAAGCCGCGAATAATCTCGCCGAGGCCATGTGCTGCCTGAAAAACCCTTTCTATCAGTAGGATTCCGTGCACATGGTTGGGCATGACCACGAAGGCATCAAGTACCGCATTGGGATAGTGAGATGGCAAATCCAGCCAGCACGCCTCGACAATTTTGCCGAAAGGATTGGCAGACAACGTGCCATCCGTGATTTGTCCAAATAAACAAACGCGTTGGTGGGTGCAAATGGACACGAAATAGGCGCCGGGGGAGGCGTAGTCATAATCAGGCAACCGTAAGCGGCGGCGTGGCGCGGTTGGTTTTCGGTTTAAAACGGCCATCTCCGTTCCTCAGGCCGGGCGGGTTTGAAACCCGCCCCTACGGTTAATAACGTTCATACGCCCCCCTCACGTAAAAAATCCGTGCAGATACCATCGTGGGGGGCGGTCGGGGCGGTAAAGGCCTTCGCGGAACAGCCAGTAGCGTTTCCCGCCTTCGTCCTCGACGCGGTAGTAATCGCGGGTTCCGTGTTCCAGGGTGGTGGCGCCGGGCGGCAGGCAACCCTGCCGCTGCCACCATTCGGGGGCGATGCGTTCGGGCCCCTCGGCGGCGGCGACGCGGTGCTGGCGGCGGCGCCAGCGGAACAGGACCGGCGGCCCGTCGGGCACCGGCGCCATAACCTCGATAGGCATGGGCTGGGCGAGCAGCTGGATCGGGCGCGGCCCGCGCCGGGGCGGGCCCTGCCAGACATTGGGCCATAAATCCTGGGTTTCCGGGTGGGTTTCGCCGTTTTCGGCCCGATCTTTTTTAGTCGTGAGAACGGGAATTTCGCGGCTGGCGCGCTCAGGGACATGGCTGGCCTGGGGGCTAAGGCGGGTGACGTTGCCCGGCCCCAAACGCCCGGCCAGCCGGTCGACCAGCCGGGCGGTGGCATCTGCCGTGACGGTTTCGCCCTTATCGCCTGCCAATCCACTGGCCAATTCATTGGCCAATTCACCTTGGCGGAGGGCGAGGCGGGCGGTCTCAACCGCCGCCAGGGCCATCACCTCGACCCCGAAGCCGGCATCGAAATCCTCCATTTTGTCCCGGAACAGGCGGGCAAGATGGCCGGGGTCGCGCACCGGGCGGCTGCTGCCGATGCGCACCCGCGCGGCGGAATTGTCGACCTGGTAAAGGTTCAGATCCAGCCGCCGGGCGCCAAGGCCGGCGGTTTCCAGCCCGGCCGCGACATCACCCAGCAGGCCGGCAAGGGCCGCTTCGATATCGCCGGTGCGGCCGATGGGTTCGGCGAACACCCGGCGGGCATGGATAATGGCGCTTTCACGGCGCGGCGAGATGGGCTCGCCGGTCTTGCCCAGCGCCTGATCCAGGCGTTCCAGGACGGCCCGCCCGAAGCGCTTGGCCAGCGGCCCGCGCGGCATCTTCAACAGATCATCGACGCGCCTGAGACCGACCCGCTCCAGGGCTTCCGCCGCCCGGTCGCCGATACGCAGCGCCGCCACCGGCAGCGGGCCGAGGGCTTCGCGCTCGGTGCCCGGCGCCAGAATATAGCTGGTGGTTTCGGCAAAGCGAGCCAGGGCCCAGGCGGCGCCCGGCGTCGCTGCCACGCCGGCGCGGGCGGCAAAGCCATGGCCTTCGAAACGACCGATGAGATCGGCAAGCAGGGCGTCTTCGCCGCCGAACAGGTGGGCGCAGCCGCTGACATCCAGCCACAACCCGGCATCACCGCCCAGGCCGCCCAGAAGACCACTAAAACCGGCACTATCCTTGCCGCCGAGGGGATCAATGGCCACCCAGGGCGTGTAGCGCATCGCCGCCGCGGAGAGGCGCTTGAGGGCGCGCATATCGGCGTCCGGCGCTACTTGACGGACACGGAGGGTTGGATAGAGCG
>NZAK01000034.1 GCA_002687515.1 Rhodospirillaceae bacterium | reverse complement strand
AGATCATCTCGATCGAGAACGTCCACAGCCAACCCCCTATCCGCTTTACGCCCACCCTAGATGTAGTGGGTGTGGGTGTCAAGCGGATAGGCACGGATCGGACATTAAAAAGCTGATTTCATTGACAATTGTCAAAACAACCGCGGCTTGATACTCATGGAAGTTACTATTCGTATGCGTAGAAACGCTAATTCCTTTTATGGGCGGCAAATTTATAAAATAACCTAACCGGATAATTCCGCTGTTCCCGCGAAAGCAGCGCCTCGACAGGGGATATCTGAAATGGGTTGAAAATCAGCCGGGTGGTTGTCATGGGGAATATACGTATCGAAGGGATAGCGATAACAATTATAATTAAGGAAGATATTGGTTTTATAATTGTGTTTGTGTAAAACCAGCCACCTGGCAAATGGGTGAATGAACAGAAATTTCGATGGCCGAAATACCAGCATATAATCTTGAAAATCTAGATGTCCTCTATGTGGAACGGTTCCCGCATATCCGCAGCATGGTGCGCAGTGTGCTCAGCGAACTGGGAATCCGGCGTATCCGCGATACCGCCAGCCTGGACGAAGCGCACAATATGATTATCGATCATGCACCCGATTTCATCATCACCGATTGGGCGCCGGACTTCGATGCCATGCTGTTGGTCGACTGGGTGCGCCGGGGTTCGGATTCCCCGAACCGGTTCACCCCGATCATCGTCACCTCGGCCTATACCGAGCGCGAGAATGTGGGCTTGGCGCGGGATCACGGCATCACCAAATTTATCGCCAAGCCATTGGCGCCGGGCACCCTTTATAAACGGATCTGCATGCTCATTTCCCATGCCAGGCCGTTTGTCGAATGCCAGGTCTATTTCGGACCCGACCGCCGCCGCCGGATGATGGAATTCGAGGGCGAGGGCCGCCGCCAGGATGAACAACAGCCGGCTTAGCGCATTATCCGACCAAATAATCTTTGAGTATCACACCGGGCCGGTCAGGCCGCCGCCTGGTCGCGCAGGTTCTGCAGGCTGCCGCCGCGCATGATCGAGCCGGGCAGCGGGTGGCCGACCACATCCTCGGCCAGGCGCGCGCATTCGGCCAGCGCATCCAGATCAAGGCCGGTGTCGATGCCCATTTCCTCGCACATGAAAACCAGATCCTCGGTGCAGACATTGCCCGCCGCCGCCTTGTTGCCGGCGAACGGGCAGCCGCCGAGGCCGGCGACGCAGGCATCGAAATGGGCGACCCCCATTTCCAGCCCGGCATAGGCGTTGGCGATGCCCATGCCGCGCGTATCGTGCAGGTGCAGGGCGTATTCCAGGTCCGGATATTGGTCCTGCAGGGCGCCGACGCACCGCTTGATGCGGTCGGGCGTGCCCCAGCCCATGGTATCCAGCAACAGGAACCGTTTCAGCGAAACGTCGTGCTCGGCGGTGATGTCGAAAATGACCTTGGCCAAGTCCATGATCTTGGAAACCGGCACGTCGCCCTCGAAATTGCAGCCGAAGGCGGCCGAGATGCCGGCCATTTCGACGGGCATGCCGTGGCTCTTGTAACGTTCGATGGTGCCGTGCAGCTCGGCGACCTGCTGTTCGCCGGTGCGGTTCTGGTTGCGCTTCAAGAAGGTTTCCGAAGCGCAAAGATTAAGATTGCCCTTCATCGCCAGGCGTCCGGTCGCGGCTGCCCGCTCGAAGCCTTTTTCGTTGAGCCAGAGCCCGGTGTAATCGACGCCCGGCTGCATATCGATGCCGGCCACCACTTCCTCGGCATCGGCCATGTTGGGCACCAGCTTGGGGCTGACGAAGGAAACGATCTGGATGGTCTTCAGGCCGGTTTTCGAAAGCGCGTTGATAAACTCGATCTTGCGCGCCGTCGGCACGAATTCCTTTTCGATCTGAAAGCCCTCGCGCGGGCCTTCCTCCTTGATCTCGACGGATTTGGGAAAATTCGGCATGTCATCCTCCGCTTTATTCCTAGGCGCGGCCCGGCAACTGCCGGCATCGCCAATTACCCCCGGCATCGCCAATTATCCTTTGCCAAGGGCGGGCTCAATATCTAATCATTAGTTTTCCATAAAGTGCCGTTCCCGGCAATCATTCCGGTGCGGCATATTCGTAGGCTGCAACAAACGGGGGTGCGAAATGGCCAAAGATGACATACTCGAGGTTAGGACCCGGGACAAAATCTGTTTTCTGACCCTAAACCGGCCCGATGTCCGGAACGCATTCAACGCCGAAATGAATGCGATGATGGCGGAAGCCATTCTGGCCGCCGATTACGATCCCGATGTCTTCATGGTGGCCATCACCGGAGCCGGCGACAAGGCGTTCTGTTCCGGTGCCGATTTGAACGAAGCGCGCGAGGCCGATGACGCCGGCAAGGTGTTCCGGGGGCCGCTGCATAGCGGGCGGCGCGGATTGTTCGAGATTATGCTCGATTCCAAGAAGCCGATCATGGCCATCGTCAATGGCCCGGCCATCGCCGGCGGCTGCGAACTGGCGCTGGCGGCGGATCTGCGCGTCGTCGCGGAAAACGCCTTCTTTGCCCTGCCCGAGGCGAAGCGCGCCCGCGGCGCCCATTTCGCCTCGGTGGTGCTGCCGCAAATGGTGCCGCCCGGCATCGCCATGGAATGGCTTTATACCGGCCGCCGCATTCCGATCGACGAAGCCGAGCGCTGGGGCCTGGTGAACCGCCGGGCGCCGCTCGAGAACTTGATGGATACGGCCATGGAATTGGCCAACCATATCCTGTCTTCGGCGCCGCTGTCGCTGCAACGCATGAAGCTGACCTACCGCAAGACCGTGGGGCTACCCTTGCTCGCCGGTATGCGGCTCGATGTCGGCCCCGATGTCTATGCATCCGAGGATCAGGTGGAGGGCGCGCGCGCTTACTTGGAAAAACGCGATCCGGTGTGGAAGGGACGCTGATCCGGCGCCGCCAAGGTACACCCGACCAATGGCAGACGGCAAAACCACCATGTACCACGCCCTGAAACCGCTGTTTCAGCCGGCCAACGTGGCCGTCATCGGCGCCTCCAATACGCAAGGCAAGCAGGGCAATACGGCGATCCGTTATTTGCGGCGTTGCGGCTATCCCGGCGGTATTTTTCCGGTCAATCCGGCCGGCGGCGAGATCGAGGGGCTGAAATGCCATGCCTCCATCGCCGAGATACCGGAAAAGATCGATTGCGCGCTGATCGTCATTCCCGCCGGCCCGGCGGTGGAGGCGGTTCGTGGCTGCGCCGAGGCCGGCGTCGGCGCGGTCATCATCGGCGCCGCCGGCTTTGCGGAACTGGACAGCGATGAAGGCCGCCGCCGCCAGGATGATGTGGTGGCCATCGCGGCCGAACATGGGCTGCGCATCCTCGGTCCCAACACCAACGGCATATTCAACGCGCACCATAAGCTGTCCCTCGGCTACAACAACTCGCACGGCGATGCGCTGACCCCGGGCCCGGTATCCATCGCCGCCCATTCGGGGGCGCTGTTCAACTCCATCGCGCCGCGCCTCCGCAGCCTGCGCGCCGGGCTCTCCAAGTTCGTTCCGGTCGGCAACGAAGCCGACCTCGATATGCTCGACTTCCTTGAATATTTTATCGAAGACCCCGATACCGAGGTGATCGGGCTGATCATCGAGGCCCTATCCGACGGCGCCCGGCTGCGTGGGCTGGCGGCGCGCGCGCGCAACGCCGATAAGCCGATAGTGGCGCTGAAATTGGGCCGCTCCGCCGCCGGCGCCGGCGCCGCGGCGGCCCATTCATCGCGGCTGGCCGGCAGCGCCCGCGCCTACGACGCCCTCTTCTTGGAATGCGGCATCGCCTCGGTGCCGACGGTGGAAGCGATGGCCGGTGCCGCGGCGCTGTTGATGAACCGCGCCGATCAGGCGTTTCCGGGTAACAACGCGCTGATCGGCATTTCGACCACCGGCGGCGGCGCCGCCTTGCTCGCCGACCATGCCGAGGCGCGCGGCATTCCGCTGGCCGGCAACGCGGCCGGCCAATGGGAAGGCAGGGTCGCCGAAACCATCGCCAGCTTCGATGGCGCCGGGCAAATCCGTAATCCGACCGACGTCCCATCGCTGGGCGGCAACGAGCGCCTGTCCGAATTGTTCGAAGCGCAGGAAAAGGACGGCTATTCGGGGCCCCTTGCCTTGTTCACCCACCTGGTGCCGACCCTCGAGGGATCCCATGACGTTGCGGCGCGCATCATCGAGCGCCACCGGCGCACCCGCACTCCGGCCATCGCCATCGCGCCCGGCGGGCTGACCGAGGAAATCGAAGCGGGCTACCGCGATGCCGGCATTCCTTTCTTCACCGACCTCGCCGCCGCCTTCGATGCCTTGAGCGCCTATTACCAGGCCTATCCGGCGGCCGGGGCGGCGGTGGCGCCCAAATTGGATGCCGGCTTAAGCGCCGGCCTGGAGGATGCCAAGGAGCAACTCGCCGCCGCCGCCGGGCGCCAGTTCCTGACCGAGGTCGAAAGCGCAGATTTGCTGCGCGGGCTCGGCCTGCCGATGGTCGAATGCCGCATTATCGACGGCATGGCCAGCGCCGGCGAAGCCGCCGAGGAATTGGGATACCCGGTGGTCCTGAAGGCGCTGGCGCCGGATGTCACCCATAAGAACCGGCTCGGCTTCGTGATTGCCGGCATCACCGGCGACATCGAATTGGCTGAAGCGGTGGTGACCATGGAGGGGCGCATCGCCGGGCTCGATTACAGCGCCACCGAGGTTCCCCTGATCATGCAGCCGATGGCCAAGGGCGCCGCCGAGATCATCCTCGGCGCCAGCTTCGAGCCCGGCCTCGGCCATTTCCTGATCGCCGGCCTCGGCGGCGTCTATACCGAAATCCTGGACGAGGCGGTCCTGATACCGGTTCCCGCCGCGGCGGAGGTCATCGAAAAGCGGCTCGCGGTGACGCGCATCGGCCGCCTGATCGCATCGATCGGCCCCGTCCAGCCGGTGATCGACACCCTTGCCGCCCTGTCCCAACTGGTCGCCGACAACCCCGATACCATCGCAGCCGTCGACATCAATCCGATGTTGCTGGACGAAAGCGGCGCCACCGCCGTCGACGCGCTGATCGTGCTGGCGAGTTAGGCGCCGGAGCGTCAGGCCGCTAACGCACCTGGAAGACGATCTTGCCGCGCACGTGGCCGGTGGCGCTTAGTTCGTGCGCTTCGCGCACTTGATCGAGCGACATGAACTGCATCTCCGGGGCCTTGACGGCGCCCGCGGTTATGAATTCCGAAATGCGGTCCATATAGGCGCGGGCGCGCTTCACATTGGGGCGCATAACCTCGACATCGTCCCGGGGGGCGGTGAAGCCTTCGGGCTGGCCGGCGATCCAGACCATCCTGCCGCCCGCTTTAAGGACCGCAAAGCTGCGCGCATGGACCTCGCCGCCGACGGTGTCGAAGACCACGTCGCAATCGGAAACCGCTTCGGTGAAATCGGTGCTATTGTAATCGATCACCTCGTCGGCGCCGAGGTTCGAGACGTAGTCATGATTGCCGGGGCTCGCCGTGGTGATTACATGGGCGCCGAGATGATGACCGATCTGGATGCCGAGGCTGCCGACGCCGCCGGCGCCGCCCTGGACCAAGAGCTTCTGGCCGCTGGTCAGGCGCGCCGTGTCTTCGAGGGCGATCATCGCGGTCAGCGTGGTGAGGGCGAGGGCGGCGGCTTCGTCGTGGCTGATCGATGCCGGCTTCAGCCCGACCAGGCCGGCATCGATGGCGATGGCCTCGGCATAGGCGCCGTCGACGCCTTGAACGGCAACGCCATAGACCTCGTCGCCGGGGCTCAAACCCTCGGCGCCGTCGCCCAATTCGCGCACCACGCCGGAAAAATCGCGCCCCAGGATGTGCGGGAAATAACCTTCCGCCGGATCGGCGTAGGAGCCCCCCCGCGATTTCCAATCGGCGGGATTGACGGTGGCGGCGTGGATATCGATCAGCGCCTCGCCGGGGCCCGGTGCCGGGTCCGCAATGTCGCGCACTTGAAGCACCTCGGGTCCGCCGAATGCGTCGATCTGTACGGCTTTCATGATTTCCTCCTGAATTTACATTGGCGCGAATTTGCGGGGCGGCGTCGGCTCCGTCAAGCAGCGACTTTTTTGGAAGGCTTCTAAACAAGCGAACGACCTATTATAATCCCGGCACGTACTGGCATTCAGGAGAAAAAGACCATGAGCAAAGCGCGCCTCGTTTCCGGCTTCCATCATTTCGCGCTGGAGGTGTCGGACATGGAAAAATCCATCGCCTTCTACCGCGAACTGTTCGGCTTCAAGCTGTCCGAGCGGCACCCGCCGGGCGAGATTGTGGCGATCCCGGTGGAGCTGGCATTCCTGCGCGTCGGCGACAATCACCACGATCTGGTGCTATCCCATAACCCTAAGAAGAAATACCGCAAGCGCACGCCCGAGGACGATGCCGAGGGGCCGGCCTACATCCATCATTTCGCCTTCGGCTGCCCGGACCGGGAAGCCTGGCTGGAAGTGATGGAGATGGTCAAGGCGCGCGGCATCGAGATTATCCGGGGGCCGGTGGTGCATTCCAAATACCAGCCCGGCGGCGAAGGTTCCTGGGGCGAAAACGAATCCTTCTACATTCTCGATCCCGACGGGCACCGGCTGGAACTGTTCTGCGACATGGCGACCATCGATGCCGACGGCACCTTCGTCACCGTCCGCGGCGAGCGCATCGAGGAAGCCAAGGTCGAGGAAATATAAGTCCCGCCATCGGCGGCTCGTTTGCCGGCCTATTCACCTTCGCCGGGTTCGGCGGCGCGCGCCCGGTCGCGCAGGTGCCCACCGATGCTTTGCGCCTCGATGAAGACGCGCTTGATCTCGGGATAGGTTTCCTTGATGCGGCTTTCCATGTCGGATATCGCGGCCTCGACCTCATCCGAATCCATGTCGCCGGAAAAATCGACGCTCAGGGTCAAAAGAATATCCTCGGGGCCCATATGCATGGTCAGCACCTCGTTGATGGCGTTGATGCCGCCCGAGGTGGAGACCAGGGCGCGGACCCCGTCGACGGTCGCCGCGCTCGCCCCTTCGCCGATCAAGAGCCCCTTGCATTCATAGGCGAGCAACGCCGCCGTCACCGCCAGGATGGCGCCGATGGCGATCGACGCGACGCCGTCCAAGATGGGCATATTCAGCGCCCCGGCCAGCCAGATGCCGACGAAGGCGACGATCAGGCCGAGCATGGCGGCGGTATCCTCAAACAGGACGGTGAAGATGGCCGGGTCCTTGGAGCGGCGGATGGCTTCGATAAACCCGCGTCCGCCGCGGCTGCGGTTAAACTCGCGGTAGGCCACGGTCCAGGCGACGGCTTCGAAAACGGCGGCTAGCCCAAGGACGATGAAATTGACCGAAACATCGGTGATCGGATGGGGTTCGCGAATTTTGGAAATGCCCTCGAAGACCGAGACGCCGGCGCCGAGGCCGAAGATGATGATGGCCACCACGAAGGTCCAGAAATAAAGCTCCATCCCGTAGCCGAAGGGATGCTGGCTGTCCGCCGGTTTGCCGGCGCGCCGGAGGCCATAGAGCAATAGAAGCTGGTTGCCGGTATCGACCAGCGAGTGGATGGCTTCGGACAGCATTGCCGAGGAACCGGTGAAGGCGGCGGCGAAAAATTTGGTCGCCGCGATAAGCAAGTTGCCGAAAAATGCGGCATAGATGACTTTTCTTGAAGCGGCGTGCGCCATGTTGCGTCCGTCAGCCGTGTTTCCGGGCGCGCGCTTTGGCGTGGCGCGCCGCGTTGCCGCCGGCGATGCGGCCCGATGCCATCGCCCAGGCCAAGGCATAGCCGTGCCCGCCCATGAACGAGATCAGCCGCGCATTGACGCCGGCCCCAAAAAGCCCCTTGATGATCCCCCCGTCTTCGGCGATGACGTTGGTTTTCTGGTTGGTGGCGACGCCGCCGCCCGAATTGGTGATCACCCGGCGCGCCGGCCCGAGCACATGCAACGGCCCCTTGGCATTGTTGGCCAGGGCCTGGGCAAGCGATGCCGGCCTGGCGCCGATATGGCGGGCGGCGGCGGCAATCGTTTTGGCCTCGAAATGCCAGTCCCAGGCGCGGCAATCATCCAAATAGGCGTAGCCGACCCCGGTTGCCGTGCCGATGAACGGCTTGCCGGTCCGGGCCCAGCCGTCGCGTCCCGGCCCGACATCGTCGCCCGCCGTGGCCAGCTTGGCGGCGGTGGCGGCGTCGATGACAATGAATATCTCCTCCCAGCGGTCTTCGAAGCCGGGCATCAGGATAGACTCGCCGAGCTTGGTCTTGATCCGTTCGCCCTTACCGGTGACCAGCCGGGCGCCGGCCTTGATCAAACCGGGCGACGGTTCGACGAAGGGAAAATCGACGAAACGCAATTGCGGTAAGTTGACGCGCGCCATGTTCTGGACCCGGGCGCCGATGCGCATGGCCATGCGGTGGCCGTCGCCGGTGGCGTAATCGCGCAAGGGTTGGGCCAGCTTCAGCTTCGGCGCCAGCCGCTTGACCATATCGGTATTGGCGCTGTAATCGCCGGCCGCCAGGACGACGGCGCCGGCTTCAATAAAATGGGCTCCGCTGTCTGTATCGGCGCGCACCCCGGCGATGCGGCCGCGATGATCGAGGATCAATTCGGCGCCCGGCGCGTTGCATTGGATGCGCACCCGCTTTTTGATGCAGGCATCTTCCAGCACCTTCACCAGATGCCGGCAATCGGGCTGGATGACATGCATCCTCGGGATCCCGTGCGGGCCCTCCGGGTGCGGGCCGGAAAATTCGACACCGAGAGCGATCAGGTTCTCAAGCTCCGCCGAGCAGACGCGCATCATGAATTTGGTGCTGGCGACATCGATTTTGGCGCCGGCCTCCCTGGCCATCAATTGGACGTCGGCCAAGTGCCTTGCGTGGCTGTCCTTGACGCCCGCCGCCCGCTGCACCGAGGTTCCGGACGCGGTCATGATGCCGATCGACATGGCGGTCTTGCCGCCGGGCTCAAAGGTTTTTTCGAGGACCATGGTCTTGGCGCCGGCGGTGGCCGCCGCCAGGCCGGCGCGGAGGCCAGCACCGCCGCAGCCGACAACTACCACATCCGCCTTTTCGTCCCAGCCCAGATTGCTCATGCCATTCCCTTCTAAGTGATCACCGGCTTTAAGTCACCGGGCTTGAGCCGCCGTCGATATTGATGGCGGTGCCGGTGACATAGCCGCCGGCGTCCGAGGCTAAAAGGCAGGCGACGTTGGCATATTCTTCCGCCGTGCCCATGCGCCCCAGGGGAATGCGCCCGCCCATGAAGTCCTGGAATTCCTCCAGCGTTTTATCCGGCGCGTTCCGATCACGCATGCTTGCCAATTGATCGGTGACGATCAGCCCGGTGCAGAGCGCGTTCACCAGGATACCGTCGGCCGCGTATTCCAGGGACAGCGATTTGGTCAGGCTCAGCCCGGCGGCGCGCGACACGGTGGTCGGGGTCGAGCCGGCGCGCGGCGACTTGGCGCCGGTATTGAGGATGTTGATGATCCGGCCCCAGCCGCGTTCCTTCATGCCCGGCACCGCCAGGCGGATCATGCGGATGGCGGCGAACAATTTCAGATCCAGATCGGCCTGCCATTCGGCGTCGGTGATTTGCTCGAACGGTCTGGCCGCCGAGGCGCCGGCATTGTTGACCAGAATGTCGATTTGGCCGAGCGCGTCCGAAGCCTGTTCGAAGGCGCTGGTCACGCCCTCCAGGGTCGAAACGTCGGCGGCCGAGGTGACCACCTTGCCCGATGAGACCTCTTCGATCTCGGCGCGCGTCTCGGCCAGGACCTCGGCGCGGCGCGCCACGATGGCAACATTGGCGCCCGATTCCGCGAAGCGCAGGGCCATCGCCCGGCCCAGCCCGCGGCTGCCGCCGGTGATCAGCGCGTTGCGCCCGTCCAAGCGTATGTCCATTGGGTTCCTCCGCTGAAGTTGGTTGTTTCGGGAACTTTAGCATCCCGGCTAGCGCCCTTTCCATTCCGGCGGGCGCTTTTCCATGAAGGCGCGGCGGCCTTCGATATAATCCTCGCTATTGAAGCAGGCATCGACCAGTTCCTGGCAGCGGGCCTCGTCGCGCTGGCCGGCATCGAGGCGCGCACTGCGCACATTGACCTTCATCGAACGCACCGTCAGCGGTGCGTTGCCGGCGATCATGCGCGCCGTTTCCATCACCGTTTCTTCCAGTTCGTCCGGCTCCACCACGTTGTTGACCAGCCCCATGCGCAGCGCCTCGGCGGCATCGAAGCGGCGCCCGGTCATCAGAATTTCGCCGGCATAGGCGGGGCCGACGAAATCGGTCAGCGCCTTGACCGAGCCGGCATCGTAGCCGAGGCCGAGCTTGACCGCCGGGATGCCGAACTGGGAATCGGTGGAGGCATAGCGCATATCCGCCTTCAAGGCGGTGGCCAGGCCGCCGCCGATGCAAAAGCCCTGGATCATCGCGATCAGCGGCTTTTCCAGGTTCTCGAAGGCGACGTTGACCCGGCGGCCAAGTTCGTTGAATTCGGCGATTTGTTCGGGCGATGAGCGCCGTTCCTCGAACTCGGAAATATCGGCGCCGGACACGAAGGCCTTGCCGCCGGCGCCGGCCATGACCACCGCGCCGATGCCGTCATCGGCCGCGTAGGCGTCCAGGATTTCGACCATCGCCAGCCGCATTTCGTGGGCCAGCGCGTTGCGCCGTTCGGGGTTGTTGAAGATCATCCAGCCGACGCCGTCCTCGGCGCGGGCGATCATCTTTTCGGTGTTCAGTTGCATCGAAGCGCCCTCCTCAATCCCTTAGGCGGCCCAACAGGTTATCGGAAATGATGCGTTGCTGGATTTCCGAGGTGCCTTCGAAAATCTTGGTCAGGCGCGCATCGCGCCAGTGGCGCTCGACCTGATGATGCTTGGTGTAGCCGGCGCCGCCGTGGATTTGAATGGCTTCGCTGGTCACCCGCTCGGCCATTTCGGCGGCGAAATATTTGACCATCGCGGCTTCGCTATCACAGCGCCGGCCGCTGTCAATCTCGGTGCAGACATGGTGCAACAGGGCTTCCGCCGCCTCGACCTCGGTGGCCATGGTGGCGATCTTGAAGCGGATCGCCTGGAAATGGCTGATCGGCCTGCCGAACTGTTCGCGCACTTGCGCGTAGGCAATCGAATCCTCGAGCGCGCCGCGGGCCAGGCCGATGGCGCGGGCCGCCGTGTGCGCCCGCCCCACTTCCAGGCTTTCCGCCATCAGGTAAAAGGCGCGCCCCTCTTCGCCCAAGATGGCATCGCCGGGCACCCGCACATTGTCGAAGGCCAGCTCCCAGGTCTTCCAGCCGAAATAGCCGATCTTGGGAATCGGCGTGCCCTTAAGGCCGTCCAGAAAGCCGCCGCGCGGCTTATCGACCATCAGCGCCGTCAGGCCCCGGTGCGGATGGGCGGCATCGATCTCGGGCTCGGTGCGGGCGATGACGATGATGCAGTCGGCGCCGTCGGCGAAGGTGCACCAGTATTTGTTGCCGGTGATCAGCCAATCATCGCCGTCGCGGCGCGCCCGGGTCCGGATGTTGGAAATGTCCGATCCAGTCTGCGGCTCGGACATGGCCAGCGCGCTCAAATATTCGCCCTTGGCCGCCCGGCCGAGCAAGTCCCGGCGCTTCGCTTCGGTGAGGGTTTCGGTGCCCATCAGCCAGTTGCCGTGGCGGATCAGGGTGGCGGCGCTCATCCAGGCGCGCGACAGTTCCTGCGTCACCAGGCAATATTCGAAGGCGCCGAGGCCGAGGCCGCCATATTGTTCCGGAATGATGATGCCGAAAAAGCCGAGATCGGCCATTTTTTGCATCAGTTCGGCGGGGATATCGCCCTCGACCGGGTCCAGTTCGTTGGCCACCGGCAAGATTTCGTTGATCGCGAATTCGCGCGCCGTTTCCTTGATCATGCGCCGCTCTTCGGTCATAAGGCCGGGGGGTGCGTTCATTGGTTTCGCGTTCATTTGACAAGTGGCGGAATGGCATGTGACATAGGTTCGAGCAAGTACAGCATGAGGCGCACATGATGGCAACGGCGGCGGCGGTGGAATAATTTGAATGACAATGTAATTTGGATATAGTGACTGTGAAATATCGGGTCACTTGGGAATATGAGATCGAGCATGTTGCCCAAGAAGTTGATTGTCAGTATCGTCAAACTAGGTCTGCGATTTATTTGCTTTGGCATAATTCTCCAAATTCTCTTCGGAGACCGAGTAGTCGATTTCGTCGGTAAGATTATTGCGATTTTGAAATTTTTGGGTGATCACGGCCCGATTGGCCTGTTCGCTGTGATTGGCATAGGATGGTTGGTCTTTTGGATGTCGATTGAACCAACTGACCGTTTAACGAATGGCACAGAAATTGCTATGAACACGGCGCCTAACAATTGGTTTTCGAGAAATAAGGACACAATCGGGGCCATCTCCAGCATAGTGTCAATGGTGGCTTTTGTTTTTGCGGCATGGCAATTTTGGCTCACGCGCGGGATAATCGAAGCTGGGGCAACAGCGAATGCGCTTCAGCAAGCACGTTCATTTATCAGCCAAGTCGAAAGAACCCCGGACACCGCAGCGACGGTTTACGGGTTACCCAAAATCAAGCTTTTGGAGCACCTTTTTGTAACCAAGGTTGTCAGTTTATACTCTGAGCAATTTGTATCCAACCAAGCAGGCATTCTTGGTGATGAGCATTGGAATATTTTCAAGAGTGAATTATGCAACTTCTATAAAAAACCACGTGCCAAGACTGTGATAGACGCCCAACTCGTGAGTAACAACTATCCGAAGGAATTTGCTGATGTTCTACGGAATTGTTAGGAAGTTTTTTACGACACCTTTCGCCTCTATTCTGCTGGTAATCGGAATGCTGCTGTTTTCAATAACGAATGCCTCAGCATGGCTTCTCGAGCCCCCCCCTGCCGTGATTGGCGTCGCGAAGGATGACATTAAGGAATTTGAAACGGCTTCAAAATTTTTTCTCTTGGGAACAGTCAAGCTCTTTGAAGCTCTGCATATCGCCGAAGCTGAAAGTGTGCCGATTTCGCCGAAAGCCTTGGGGGAATCGGTAGGCTTGATTACGGAGAGTGCAAATAGATTCCAAAAACTGCAAGATTCAAGCCTCCGGAACGCGAAACTAAACTGGGATTCGGTCAAGAAACAATTGCCTGCCCTAGGGCGTCAAAAAGAACGCGCCCTAAGACTTTTTAAGGGAGAATTTGCGACTGCTGGAGACCTTTCGAGACTGCTCGCCCTGTCAGCAGGCCGTGCGGCGAAGGCAATTCAAAGTCTCGCGGACAGCGAGCTTGGGCCAAAAAAACCTGCTAATCGTAAAGGCCGTGAGGCCTTGCATCGGGCCATTGGTCTAGTCAACTTATACCTCGGGGTTGCTAATGCTGGAGCATTGGCGCTCGCATTGGATACCTAGCGAGGCGATAAATTCACGTGAACCGGCGAATTATTACCAGCTTCGATCTATTCGATATTCGCCATACACCCGATCGTGATTTTCCTCTCTCGCCGCACTAAATTTTTGAATTGGGGGCCCGACTTCACAATCTGGAGTTAGCGCCATAGCGTAGCCCAAGGTCGCAGCATCTCCCAATGGGTGATTGGCGTCAGGATGCGAATGGCGAGCTCGCGCTCAACGTGCGCCGCGTTGCGCGGCAGGCGGCGTTCCACCGTCAGAAACGCTTCGCAACGAAGGACGATTGCATGCCGCAGGAGCAGCCGGTCTTTCTCGCTTAAGTACCCGAACTTGGGCTCGTCGAGGCGTTCGGCGAGGGCCTTGCTCTCGGTCGTTGCGCCTTCGCCTTCCAAGCAGACCTCGGAGTGATCGGCGATATCCCAGAGCCATCGCATGTGACCGGGATCGCGCTTGTCGTTGGCCTCCCGCAAACTTCCGTGCGATACGATCCACTCGAACAGCGCACGTTCGTTGACCAGGAAGATGTTGCGGAGGGCCTCGACGTTATCGATGCCGTCTGTCACGCGGTGGATGCAGTCGGTATCGGGGATCGGTTCGGCCTCATATATGTAGTAGTCGTAATCCCGGAGCGTCTGCGCGGTGCAGGAATCTAAAAATATGCGGCGAGGCAATAATTCTAAGGCGCGATTCATCGGTTGCGGGGTATATTCCAAGGCTCTGTTCAGGGTCGGGAAAAGCCTAGCATATAAAATTGCGTTCTAGTCATCGGCGGATTAAATCAATTCCGCAAAAATGTGGTCAGCTCTTGAATTATAGATGGCGCTTCTGCAAGCAACAACATTCACAATTCAAGACCTGACCCCCATAACTGATAAAGAGGGCAAGTACAGCATGGGGCGGCGGCGATGGCAACGGCGGCACGATCACCAAGCGCGCCGCAGTCTATTCCTCCAGAGGATCAAGCCGACGGCAACGATAATGGCGGCGATCAAGGCGTTGGCATTATAGACCGCGGTCATGGCGGCTTCGATGACCGCCCGCGGCGCCTCGTCGGCCAGCCCCGCGGCCGAGCCCAGCAGCCCGGCGATGGCGGCGCCGTAGGCGATGCCCAGCGCCCGCATGGTGGCCGCCGAGGATGCCGCCACCGGCTGTTCATCGGGCGGCGCGGCGGCGATCGACCAGGCGATCAGGTGGTTGTAGGACATGCCGGTGCCGATCCCGATCAGGATGAAAGAAACCGCTATCACCCAGACCGGCCCGCTGATCACGAACAGCGCCACGCCGATGGTGCCGATCAGCATCAGCACCAGCCCGCCGCCGATCGAAACGGCGACGGCGCGGCCGCGCAAGCCGCCGACCAGCACCGCGCCGACCGACCAGAAGAACGAGGTCAGGGCGAATATCCAGGCCGCGATGAGCGGCGATTGGGCGTGCAGCACCTGCAGGAACAGGGTGCCGAAGGCGCCGATTACCGTATGCACCGCCGATGTGATCAAGATGATCCAGTAGGCCGAGCCGAGCACGGTAAACACCGACATCGCCTTGGAGGGGAGCATTTTGTTCTCGGCGCCGTCGTCGCGCAAAAAGAAAACCACCGTCATCGCCAGCGACAGGCCAACCAGGGCCAGGCGCATGGTCATCGTATCCATCTGTGAGGTTAGGCTGAGACAGAGGATGGCGGCGGCGATCAAGGTCAGACGCCAGACCGGGATACCGTGGACGGCGCCGCTGATTTTCGCGCGCGGGATGATCAGCCAGACCAGCCCGGTGAAAACAACCGCCACCGGCGCCACCGCCCAGAAGGCGCCGCGCCAGGAGCCCAATTCGGCAAAGACGCCGCCGAATGTGGGTCCGACGATGGTGGCGACGCCCCAGGTCAGTGAAATGAAGGCAAGCGCCCGGGCGCGGAGATGGTCGGGGATCACCTCGCCGATCATGCCGTAGGATTGCGACACGACCGAGCCGCCCCCCAATCCCTGGATCAGCCGCCAGAACACCAGGGTGATAATGCTGCCCGACATGGCCGAACCGACGATCCCGATAACAAACACCAGACCGGCCAGGGCCAGGCCGTTGCGCCGGCCGAGGGAACGGCGGATCGGCTCGGCGCTGGAGGTGCCGATGATCGAGCCGACCGAAAAGGCGATGAAGGTCCAGGTGTAAAAGCGCATGCCGCCGACATCGGCGATCACCGTCGGCATGATCGAGGCGATCAGATAGATATCGATGCCGTATAAGAGGACGCCGAGATTGAGGGTGATGGTGTAACGGGCGAGGCCGCCGCGAAACAAATCCGCCCAGCTAGTCGCTTCGCTTGGCATATCGGCGGCCATGCTAGCCGGCCGCCTCAGGCGATTGATCGGCCGGCCCGGCAACCGCGCTCCGCCGGGCGCTGATCATCAGCGGGACCGCAACCATCAGGGCGAGCACGGCGAATATGATGTTGATGCTATAGACCCAGTTCATGGCGTGGGCCAGGACGCCCGGTTCCGGAACCGTTTTCAGCCCCGCCATGGCGGCGATCAATCCGGCCATCGCCGCGCCAAAGGACAGGCTCACCGTGCGGATCGTTTGTACCGCCGCGCCGGCAATGTGGCGTTCGTGTTCGCCGGCGCCGGCGATGGCGCGCTGGATCACCGGGTTGTTGTAGAAGCCGGTGCCAAACCCGATCAGGAAGAAACTGATTGATAGGTACAATACCGGTCCCGAGGTCACGAACAGGGCCACTCCGACGGTGCCAATCACCAGCAGGACCAGGCCGAAAATGATGGCCGCCAGTTCCCGGGTGCCGCGCCAGGATGCAACCACCAATGCACTGCCGGTCCAGGCGAAGGACATGATCGCCGACAGGTAGGCGGCGGCCAGCGGCGTCGACCCATGCAACACCTGTAAATACAGGGTCGTATAAACACCGAGGAATACGATCACGAGGGTCGCCAGGAACAGGATCCAATAGGCCATGCCCATCTGGCCCGCGATGTTCATGGCTCGGCGCGGAAACATGTTTTTTTCGGCGCGGCTGTCGAGGCGGAAGGCGAAGATGGCGGTCAACGCCGACAGGGCGATCAAAATGCCGCGAAGCCAGTTGGCGTCAACTTCCGTGGTCAGGCTCAAGACCAGCACCGATACCGCGAGCAGGACCAGCCGCTGGTACGGGATCGCGGACAGCTTGCCGTGGCCCTCGGTCGGGCGGATGACCGCCCATGCCGCAATGGTAATTGCCAGACTCAGGACGCCGAGGCTCCAAAAGGCGCCGGGCCAGTATCCGATCTCGGCGAAAAAGCCGCCGAAGCCGGGACCGAACAGGGTGGCCACGCCCCAGGCCGTCGATATCAGGCTGAGGACACGGCCGCGCAGTTGTTCCGGATACATCGATCCCACCAGCCCGTAGCTTTGCGCGGCGATGGCGCCGCCGCCGATGCCCTGGACGAAGCGCCAGAACACCAGCAGCAGCATATTGTCGGCGATGGCGGCGCCGGCCAGCCCGATCACCATGATCAACCCGGCCCCGGCGTAGGAAGTTCTGTCGCCGAGCGCCTCGCGCACCGGCCCGGCGCTGGCGGCGCCGATCACCGAGCCGACGGAAAACAGCGAAAACGACCAGGAATAATACTGCATGCCGCCGATATCGGCGACGATCGACGGCATGATCGCGCTCACCACGAACAGGTTGAGGCCAAAGAGGATGGTGCCCAGGGTCAGCACCAGGGTATAGGCCGCCAGCCGCCCGCTCAGGATATCGGCCCAGCTGCCGGCCGGACTGCCAGAGGGACTATCAGGATCGGGGTTGGGGCCTGCCATCAAATCAGGCCAGCGCCGGTATCCGGTCCGCCGTATAGAATTTTGCTTCCTGGATGCAATTCCAGATCCACCCCACGCCGTTTTTGTCGAAATAGGGGTTGATGTATTCCCAGACGATCTCGCCCTCGCGGGTGATCTGAAAGATGCGCCCCTTGGCGCCCTCGGCGACCAAAATATTGCCGTTGGGCAGAACCTCGGCGCCGGAAATGAAGGCGCTATAGAAATTGAACATCGGCGTGTCCTGGTATTCCCAAACCACTTCGCGGGTTTTCATATCGAACTCGATGACCCGCGAATGGGATATGACGCCGGACCCCTTGCCGCGGTAGGTGCCGTTGTCGAGTATCAACAGGTTGCCGTTTTCCAGCAGATGCGGATCGTGCTGGCCGTAAAACGGCTCGGGACCGAATCTTTCCAGCACCTTGCCCGACGCTTTCTCGACAATGAAGATACGCGATAGCTGGCGCGATGACATGATGATGCGCTCATCGTCGAGCGGGAAGGCGGCGTTGAAATGGGTCCATTCCCAGCGGGTACAGCTATCGGGCACGATATCGATCCCGGTATCGAGATGCTCGGCGGCGCGCCATTGCCACAACAGGTTGCCGTCGCTATCGACTTCCTTGACCACGTCGGCCAGCATGCGCTGCATCGGCTCGCCGCCGCCCTTGACCTTGGCCGCCTGTTCCGGGCTCAACTCTTCCACCGACAGATAGATGGCGCCGCCATCGGGCAGGCGGCGTCCGTCATGGTGATGGTGCGGATCGATATGTTCCCAGATGATATTGCCGTCCCAGTCATATTCCCGGAGCGCGCCGCCCTTAAAGAGGGAATAGGTGGGCGTCCAAAACCAAAGATCGTCGCGGATTTTGAGGTTCATGAACAGATTGCCGCCCGGCAGCAGATAGCCGTAGGTGCCCGGCTGGCAATCCAATTCCCAGCGGTGCACCTCGTCGCCGTCCATGTCGATCAGGATGACGGCGTTGGTGTCATTCATCGGCGCAAACAGGGTGTAACCCTGGCAGGCCTTATCGGGGTTGTGGGCGGTCACCCCGGTCTTGGCGATGCGCCGCCAGGTGACCTGGTCGATGGAGCCGTCGCCCCATCCCGGTAGAGACTGATCCATACTCCCCCCCTAAAGCGTGGCTTCGGTGCCGTAGATGGCGGTCACCTGGCTCGACAGGACGCCGCCATTGCCGTTGGCGAGGGCGATATTGGCGCCCTCGATCTGGCGCTCGCCGCATTGCCCCCGCAACTGTTCCACCGCCTCGATGGTGACGAACATGCCGTACATGCCCGGATGCACGCAGGAAAGCCCGCCGCCGTTGGTGTTGACCGGCAGCGAGCCGCCGGGGCCGATATTGCCGGCTTCGACGAAGGCGCCGCCTTCGCCCTTCCCGCAAAAGCCCAGATCTTCGAGGAACAGGATGGTGTTGATGGTGAAGGCGTCGTAAAATTCGGCGACGTCGATGTCGCTTGGGTTCAAACCCGCCATCGCAAAGGCGCGCGGCCCCGATTGTGCCGCCGGGGTAACCGTCAGATCGGGCATTTGCGCGATCTGGTCGTGGCTGGTGGCCGACCCGATGCCGAGCAGATAGACCGGCTTTTGCGGCAAATCCTTGGCCTTTTCCGCCGACACCATGACGATGGCGGCGCCGGCGTCGGACACCAGGCAGCAATCAAAGAGGGTCAGGGGATCGCAGATCATGCGCGCCCCCAAGACATCCCCGATGCTCAGGGGATCGCGCATCTCGGCGCGCGGGTTCCGCATCGCCCACTGGCGGGTCGAAACCGCGACCTCGGCCAGATGCTCGCGCTTGGTGCCGTATTCATGCATGTGCCGCGCCGCCGCAAGGGCATAGGAAACGATCGGATTGCGCGGATTGTATTCGGACGCATGCCAGGCGCCGGCGTTGGGATTGGCGCCCTCGCGGATTTTGTTCTTGCGGTTCGAGCGGTTGGTCGAGCCATAGGCGATCAGCGCCACCTTGCAGACGCCGGTGCGGATCGCCATCGCCGCCGATTGCACGCAATTGACGAAGGACGAGCCGCCGATATTGGTGCCGTCGATGACGCTCGGCTGGATGCCGAGATATTCGGCCGCGTGCAAGGGATGGAAGACGCGCCCCATCGAGGAAACGAACAAGCCGTCCACGTCCGGCATCGAAAGGCCGGCATCATTGAGCGCATGGTGGGCGGCTTCGGCCAGGACTTCGAGATGGTTCCTGCCCGGCAATTCGCCAAACTCGGTCAGGCCGATGCCGGCAACCGCGGCCGCGCCGCGCAATTCATGTGCCATCAGCCGCTCCCTCCGCCGCCGGTCGGAACAGGATAAGCCGGGTGCCGTCGAGATCGCCGATGAAGGCCTCGACCGCCATGCCGATGCTGACCTCGGTCGGTTCCACATCGACGACCCGGCTCATCAGGCGGCCGCCTTCTTCCAAATCGATCAGCGCGATGTTCTTGTCGCCGCCGGCTTCCGGGCGGCCGCGCTCGACGCTGGTCGAATAGACGGTGCCGCGCCCCGAGGCTGCGCGCCACGAATGGTTGGCCGAGCCGCAGTGATTGCAGAGGGCGCGCGGGTAATAGATGTTGTTGCCGCAATCGTCGCAGAACTGAAGCCGGTATTCCCCGGCTTCCAGGCCTTCGCGGAAATGCCGCTCCGGCCCTTCCCCGGCGAACGGGCTGCTATCGGTGTCGGTCACGGCGTCCTCCCCTTGGTTTTGCTGTGCGTTCCCAAACACTAAAGCCCGCCGCCCCATATATCCATGCTCAATTGGCGCCTTCCTGGGTCGGGCGATTGGTCCAGGCAAGCCACTAAAAGTAAACTGTCACCGTTTTAAATCGGTGACAGTTTACTTTTAGTGGCCCCATTTGACTTGTATGGACCCAAAATGTACGAGACCATGCCTGAACAATAAGGAGGCCGGCACCGATGATCGACAAGCGTTGCGCAAGCATCGAAGAGGCCATTGCCGGCATCGCCGACGGCGCCGTTCTTTTGGTCGGCGGCTTCGGCAATTCGGGCGAGCCGATCCAACTCTTAAACGCCCTTGCCGAACGGGCTCCCCAGGATCTGACCGTGGTCAGCAACAATGCCGGGTCCGGCGATGAAGGCATCGGCAAGCTTTTGGCCGGCGGCTGCGTCAGGAAATTCATCTGTTCCTTTCCGCGCGTCACCGGGGCGGTCGCCTTCGACGAGCTTTACGCGCGCGGCGAGATCGAATTGGAAATCACGCCGCAGGGCACGCTCGCCGAACGGATCCGCGCCGCCGGCGCCGGCATTCCCGGCTTCTATACCCGCACCTCGGTGGCGACACCCTTGGCCGAGGGCAAGGAAATCAGGGATTTTGGCGGCAAGGACTATGTCCTGGAAGAGGCCATTTTCGGCGACGTGGCGCTGGTCAAGGCGGCCAGGGGCGATCGCTGGGGCAACCTCACCTATACGATGTCGTCCAGGAACTTCAATCCGGTGATGGCGATGGGCGCCGAAACCACCATCGCCCAGGTTTCGGAGCTTGTCGAATTGGGCGATATCGAGCCGGAACAGGTGGTAACCCCCAGTATATTCGTCGACCGGCTGGTCGAGGTGGAGGCGTGATCGATGGTTGAAGCATTGAACCGCAATCAGATGGCCTGGCGCGTCGCCGACGACATCGAGGAAGGCGCCTTCGTCAATCTCGGCGTCGGCATGCCGCTCAGCATCTTGAATTACGTGCCCGAGGGCCGCGAGATCATTTTCCATTCGGAAAACGGCATCCTCGGCATGAAACCGCTGGAAGCCGGCACCGATCCCAATCCCGACCTGGTCAACGCCGGCAAGCAGCCGGTCTCGATGCTGCCCGGCGGCGCCTTTTTCCATCATTCGGACAGCTTCGCCATGATCCGCGGCGGCCATATCGATATCTGCGTGCTCGGCGCCTACGAGGTCGGCGAGAACGGCGATCTCGCCAACTGGCGGCTGCCCAACGTCAAGACCCCGCCGGCGGTCGGCGGCGCCATGGACCTGGCCTACGGCGCGCGCCGGGTGTTTGTCATCTGCGAACATAACGGCAAGGACGGCGCCCCCAAGATCGTCAAGCAGTGCACCCTGCCGCTGACCGGCGCCGAGTGCGTCACCCGCATCTTCACCGATATCGCCATCATCGACCGCACCGATGACGGCATGGTGGTGCGCGAAATGGTCGCGGGGCTGGAATTCGACGATTTGCAGGAGCGCACCGGGGCCAAGCTGCGCCTCGCCAACGATTGGCAAACCCTGACCGCACCGGCCATCGCGCCGCCGGAAAAAAGCGCCCGCTAACCGGCGCAATCGCGAAACCGCATGGCCGAAATCATTCTTGGGTTAGGCACCACCCACGGGCCCCTGCTGGCGACGCCGCCGGAAGCCTGGGACGGCCGCGCCGAGGTCGACCGCAAGAACCCGGCGCTCGCCTACCGCGACCGCACCTGTAATTTCGAAGAACTGTATGCGGCGCGCAAAGACCCTTATTTCGAGGCCCAGAACCGCATCGAGGCGCGCACCGAATACTTTGGCCGTTGCCAGGCGGCCCTCGACCAGCTCGGCGATATTGTGGAACAAACCAAGCCAGACGTGATGGTCATCGCCGGCGATGATCAGCACGAATGGTTCATCGATGAAATCCAGCCCGCCTTCGCCATCTACCACGCTGCAACGGTGACCAATTACGCCCTCGACGAGGAAACCAAGGACTGGCACCGGGCCCATGGCCGCGGCCATTCGATGATGATGAACCATCCCGAAAGCGATCAGAGCTACCCAGTGGCGGACGATCTTGCCCGGCATATGATCGAGCGCAGCATCGACGATGATTTCGACACCGCGTCCTCGGGCGCCCAGCCGGTCGGCGACCAGGGGGTGCGCAATCTCGGCCATGCCTACGGCTTCATCGTCCGCCGTATCCTGCGCGATGCGCCGATGCCGATCGTGCCGGTGCTGATCAACACCTATTTCCCGCCCAACCAGCCGGCCGCCAAGCGCTGTTACGATTACGGCCGGTCGCTGGGCCGGGCGATCAAATCCTGGGACAAGAAGGCCCGCGTCGCGGTCTGCGCCTCGGGCGGCATGAGCCATTTCGTCATCGACGAGGAACTCGACCGCCGCCTGCTCGGGGCGCTCGAAAACCGCGACGTGAAGGCGCTCACCACCGAGCCCGAATTTTCCTTCCGGTCCGGCAATTCGGAGATCAAGAACTGGATCATCGTCGCCGGTATCTGCGCCGAAACCGAGATGCGGATGGAGCTGCTCGATTATGTGCCCTGCTACCGCTCCGAGGCCGGCACCGGCAGCGGCATGGCCTTCGCCACCTGGTCGTGACGCCCCGGCGCCTCGATTGACCGAAGTCAAGGCCGCGGAAAACGCCGCGTGTAACGATCCCGCCAATCGAGGCTCGAAACGCGCGGGCCAGACAACAAGGGGGGATCAATCATGAAATTCGGACTTTGGGATCATGTCGACCAGTCGCATTTGCCGCTGGCCGAGCTGTTCGACAAGCGCCTTGAGTATGTGGCGGCGGCCGATGATGCCGGTTTCTATTGCTATCATGTCGCCGAGCACCATGTGACGCCTTTGAACATGGTACCGGCGCCGAGCGTATATCTGGGTGCCGTGGCGCGGGTGACCAAACAAATCCGCATGGGCCCTCTGGTCTATCTGGTGCCGCTCTATACGCCGCTGCGGCTGATCGAGGAAATCTGCATGCTCGACCATCTCAGCCACGGCCGCTTCGATATCGGCATCGGCCGCGGTATCTCTCCCTACGAGCTCGAACATTTCCCGGTGAATTTTGAAACCGGGCGGGAAGTGATGGTCGAGGCGCTGGAAGCCATCATCAGCGGCCTCAGCAACGACAAGCTCAACCATTCGGGCGAGTACTACTCCTATAACGATACACCGATGGAGCTCAGGCCCTTGCAGCAACCGCACCCGCCGGTCTGGTACGGCTCGACCAGCGATCTCGGCTCCGAATGGGCCGGCGAAACCGGGCTCAATTTCGTCACCCTGGGATCGATGGAGAAGGCAAAACGATGCGTCGACGTTTACCAGGAAGCCTACGCCAAACGCGGCGCGCCGCTTACCGCCAGCGATGATTTCCCGGGCGGCACCGCGATCGGCGCCGTCCGCCACCTGGTGATCACCGACAGCGTCGACGAGGCGGTGGCGATCGGCAAGCCGGCCTACGACCATTGGTATGCCAGCCTGACCAAGCTGCAGCGCAACAATGTCGCTGGACCGGTGATCGCCAAAAGCATGTATGAGGATGTCGGCGAGGCGGTCGAAAACGGCCTGGTGCTGGTCGGCCCGCCCGATGCCATCGCCGAAAACCTGGAAAACCAGATCAAGGAGCTTGGCATCAATTACCTCACCCTCGGCTTCTATTTCGGCACCCTGCCGCACGAGCAGGCGATGCGTTCGCTCACTCTTTTTGCCGACGAGGTGATGCCGAAGCTCAGCCACCTCTGACCGGCTGGCGAACGTTTTTTAGGCTTGAAGCCGCGGTTTCTAAAGGCTGTCCAGGAAGGCGAAGGCGCCGGCTATGATTTCCGGCGCCGGCTTTGTTTCTTCGAGCCGCGCCTTGATCAGCGTCAGGTTCAACGGCTGCATCTGCCCGCAGGCTTGGATGAATTTCTTGTCCTTCGGATCGAGGCGATGCAATTTCGACACGATCAGGTCTTCTAGGCATGGCGCAACAACATGGATGAATTTTGCACCGTCTTTTAATGTTTTCCTGATCGCGCGTGCCTTCCAACCCGGTGGAAATTTTGCCGTATTTTCATCGACGCCGTCGATGTAAAATCCAAATGTCTCGTGGAAATCGGAACCGGCCCCAAACCAAGCGTTGATTTCTTCCGACGCCAGGTTATCCGGATTGCGGGCCTCCCATTCTTCGAAGTTCCCCGGATAGGCGTCTATTTCATCCGTGGTCCGTAAATTAGCTGGGGCGGCCGGTTGGTCGAGCAATATGGCTTGGCTGCCAATGATAAATACGGTGTCCGTCTTGAAATGGCTGCCGATGGAACGAACGGCGCGAATGAGGTCTTCTTCGGTCCGCTCGCTGAATTCGCCGCTAGGATACGGCACGGAGTGCCAGTCCCTGGCGGGCCTTCCGCCATAACCGCTTGCGCAAATTTGGATCTCGAATACCGGTCACCAGGGCGAGAGGCGATTGGATGCGAAGCCGGTCCATCTCCGGCGAGCGTCTGGTGATGACGGTTCGCAACTCGGCTAGTTCCAGTGCCAGCAGCGCCCGCCATTCGTCCTCATATGCCTGGGGTTTGCCGGAGGTCCGCGCCTTGGATATCATCTCCCTGGCCTGATCGATGATTTCCGGCTCGGAAGCAATGCGGCGCGCCAAAAGGCGGTGCATCATCAGTTTGGCGCGGTCATTGACCGCTTCCGCATTGACCGAGCGGAGCGCCTTGGCGCGGCGATGTTCACCCCGCAGCCGTTGCGCCAGGGCGAGAATATGATGGCGGCCATCGGGCGGCACCAGGACTTCGACCCGGGTCAGGCCAGCGGCCCCGCCTTCGGTTTTATAGCGTTGAATTCGCTCACGAATGCTCATTTTCCCTCCGTATCCGGGATACGCATAATATACCGTATCCCGGATACGGAATCAAGGGCATTTGGATGGCCGCCCAATCGGCTGTCGGATTCTTCGCCTAAATCCCCGCGACCACCGGGTTGGAGAGCTCGCCGATGCCGCCGATGGTGATTTTGACCGTGTCGCCCGGGCTCAAGAAGGTGCCGTGCGGCCGCCCGACCCCCGACGGCGTGCCGGTGGCGATGACATCGCCGGGGCGCAGCGTCAGGCGGGCGCTCAAGTATTCGATCTGTTCCTCGATATTGAAAATCATCAGCCCGGCGTTGGCATCCTGCTTATGATCGTCGTTGACCCAAAGATCGATCTTGCATGCGTAAGGGTCCGGGATAGAGGAGACCGGCACGATCCAGGGACCCATCGGCGCCGAGGTCTCGAAGGATTTGTGCGCGAACCAGTCGGATTTGAAGCGCGGCCAGTCTTCGCGGGCGCCCACATCGCGGGCCGACAGGTCGTTGAAAATGGTGTAGCCGGCGACCACCGAGCGGGCATTCTCCTTGGTCATGTTGCGCCCGTAGCGGCCGATGACGACCCCCAGTTCGGCCTCCCAATCGACCTGCTTGGTGGTGTGCGGGATGCGGATTTCCTCGCCCGGCCCGATCACTAGTGGGCCGGCGATTTCACGAACATGTAGGGTTTGACCACCGATTTGTCGGTCGCCTTGTCCTCGGCGCCCATTTCAAGCTGATGGTCCTTGTAGTTGGAAGCGGCGTTGAAGATGGCGGCGGGGTAAAGGATCGGCGCGGTGAGCGTGACATCGGAGAGCGCCATGCTGTCGATGGTGCCGGCTTCCATCTTGGCGGCGATGGCCTCCAGGACCGGCAGCGCGGCGTCCCATTTTTCCAGGATGCTCAGGGTGCTCGCCGTGGAAAAAGCCGCCTTGCCATCCGTTTCCGCCGCGACGGCGCTTTCAAGATCGGCGACCGCGTCACCCACCGATAGCCCGGGCCGCGGGCCGCCCGCGTCATGGTAATTGAGAAGCCGGTAATCGGTCATCGTGTCCCCCCTGGTTGAAAATTTACGTGTGCTTGCTTGAACATATTTGACCATGCTTGGCCGGCGAAGCCAACAAGCGGAGAAACCGAGCCCTCGCCAAGGCGTCCGGGTCTCTATAGAAAAGAACATCGAAACAGATAAACTGGCAAAAAAGGGGAGTGGTATGAAAATCTGCCGTTTCGACGACAACCGGATCGGCGTCGTGCGGGGTGTCGGCGTGCACGATGTCAGCGCCATCCTCGACAGGTTCGAGCCGCTCCGCTATCCCTTTCCGTTGGGCGACCGCTTGATCGAACGGCTCGATGAATTGCGCCCGGAGATGGAAAGCCTCGCCGACGCGGCCGCGCCCATCGATATCGCCGGCGTCAAGTTCCTAAGCCCGGTCGCCAATCCATCGAAGATCATCGGCGTCCCGGTCAACTACCAGGCGCACCGCGACGAAACCAAGACCGACCCCGATTTCGATGCCGCGCGCCAGCGCCTTTCGGGCGGCATCGAGGAACAGGGCCTGTTCCTGAAAGCCAACTCGGCCCTCGTCGGCCCATCGGAAGGCGTCGCCGTCCGCTTCCCGGATCTGCGCACCGACCACGAAGCCGAGCTCGGCGTCATCATCGGGCGGCAAGGCTCCGACATCCCGACCGACGAAGCCTTCGAGCATGTCGCCGGCTATGCGCTGGCCATGGACATGGTGGTGCGCGGCGGCCAGGACCGCTCGATGCGCAAATCCATCGACACCTACGCCGTCCTCGGCCCCTGGATGGTCACCAGGGACCAGGTGCCGGACCCGGAAAACCTGGATTTCGAGCTGCGCGTCAACGGCGAGGTGCGCCAGCAGGCCAACACCAGCCAGATGATCATGAAACTGGCCCACCAGATTTCCTGGAGCTCGACCTTCTATACCCTGCTCTCCGGCGACATCATCATGTCCGGCACCCCGGCCGGCGTCTCCAAGGTCGAGCCCGGCGATGTCATCGAGTTCGATTTCGAGGGGATCGGGTCGATGGTAGTGCCGGTGCGGGCGCACACGTAGCGGGCGGGGGTTGGCAGGGTCGACCCGCCCGCGCCCCAATGGGGTGCTCCGTTTCTTCAACGCCGATGGGGGGAGCAATTAATCGGGACGCCCGGCTGGCCAGCCCGGCCATCCCCAGCCGGGCTCGAGTCTATTTTATTTCTTCCGTTTTGCGTCCAGGCGCTTGCTTACATATTCGCGTTCGACGATGACGTCGAGGACGTAGGGCTGGCCGGCGCGGACCGCGTCCAATGCCCGCCCGAGGGCGGCTTCGAGCTCGGCCAGGTCGGCGACCGGGCCTTCGCCGCCGAGGCCGTGGCCGCGGGCGATCATCGCCAGGTCGGGCGGCGGGTCGTCGATGCGCTGGCCGACCCAGGCATTGGCCTGGTCCCGGTCGCGGGCCTTGGCGACCCGCTGCTGGTGCAGCTCGTCATTGAAATAGGCGCGGTTGTTGGCGACGATGACCAGCAGCGGAATGTCGTTGGCCGCCGCCGTCCACAGCGCGTTCGACGACATCGTGTAATCGCCGTCGCCGACCACCGCCACCGGAATGCGCGGCGAATTCCTATCGCGCAGCGCCAGGGCGGCGCCGACGGCGATGCCCGGCCCGGCGCCGACGCCGCCGCCGCCGTTGCCGCCGACATAATCTTCCGGGTGCTCGATGGTTCCCGCTTCCGGCGGCCAGCCGATGGGCCGCGACAATATGGAGACCGGCTGCTCCTTGGTGACGTTGAGGAACATGGCGGCCAGCGCCGAGACGCTGATGCTACCCGAGCCTTCCGGTTTATCGGGCAATTGCGGCGGGGTACGCGCGAATTTTTTCTTAGACTTGGGCAGTTCGTTCAAGAGCGCCTCGACCACCGGTTCCGGCGTCGTCGCGATATGCAGATCGACCGGCGGCATCGCCTGGTAATCCATGCTCCAGCCCCGGTGCACCTGGTAATCGACGCTGACATTGACGATTTTGGGCATGGCGCCGCCGACCGGATAGGCTTGGCGGAGGGTGCCGCCGAGATCGACCCAATCGAGGGCCAGGACCATATCGGCGGAGCGGAAATCGTCGATCAGGTCGGGGCGCACGACGAAGTTGGTTTCACCAATATAGAGCGGATGGGTGGTCGGGAAGGCGGCGCCGCCCAGGCCGGTGATGACGCCGGCGCCGAGACGCTCGGCCAGATCGATGCGCCTGGCCCAATCGCCTTCGTCCGCGGACGAGCGGCCGGCCAGGATAAGCGGGCTCGAAGCGTCCTTCAAGATGGCCAGCAATTGTTCCATATCACCAGAGCTCGGCGCCGGCGGGGCGGGGGGCCGAAATTTGGCGATATCGTACAGTTCCGGCCATTCGTCCAGTTCCATCTCCTGGACGGCGGCGTCGAAATTGACGTAAACCGGGCCGAAGGGGCGGGTCGTCGCGATCGAAGTGGCGCGGCGCACCGATTCCACCGCCGCTTCCGCCGAGCCCGGCTGGTCGTCCCATTTGGTGTAGTCGCGGATCTGCGCGCCCTGGTCGGCGGTGGTGTGGATCCAATCGATCCAGGGCCGCCTTTGCATCGCATCGACCGGCCCGGTGGCGCCGAACATGACCACCGGCACGCGTTTGCACCAGGCATCGAAGACGCCCATGGTGGCGTGCATCAGCCCGACATTGGAATGAACGATGACGGCCAGCGGCTCATCGGTGACCATGGCATAGCCCTGGGCCATGGCGACGGCGTGCTCTTCATGCAGGCAGACCAGCATTTCCGGCTCGGCGTTGCCCAAATAATTGACCAGGCTGTCATGCAGGCCGCGGTAGCTGGCGCCCGGATTGAGGCAGACATAGGGAAAACCCTGCTCGCGGATGGCCGAGGCGATAACGTCGCTTCCCCAAACGGCGATGTTGGAACGGTCGGGCTGCTTGGCGTCGTCGGGCATGGAATTCCTCCCATAAGATTGAACGCGGGACATTACACCTGTCCCTTGGGCTTCATTATTCCCGTTAAAAACGCCCGCCACAATGCCGGATTAAAACGGGCCGGATTGATCAGCGCCGATTTAACCTGATATGAAATTGACGAAGTCAGCAATTAAACAAGGGGAGGCACGAATATGGCGAAAGCCAAGGCACATGTTTTTCAGCCCGTCGATGCCGGGGGCGAATCTTACGAGCGCATGCGCGCCAAGGGCATCGATGTGGTGGTGCCCGACGAAGCCTGGGCCAGCGCCGCAAACAAGCGCGAACGCATCGAGGTGATGTTCGATGAAGATGCCGACATCGGGCTCGGCATTGCCAGCCGCTCGAAAAATTTGACGCGGGCGACCCTGGAGAACTCGCCGGGCCTGCGCGCCGTCGCCTTCTATACCGTCGGTTATGACAATGTCGATATGGAGGCGGCGACCGAGCTCGGCATCCTGGTCAGCCACAGCCCGACCGAACCCAACTGGGGCGGCGTCGCCGAGGGCGTCTTCGCCTATATCCTGGCGATGCTCAAAAAGGTGCGCGAAAAGGATCGCCATGTGAAGCAGGGCGGCTGGCGCGATCCGAAGCTGACCGGCACCTATATCGGACCGCGCCTCGACGGCTACGAAGGCATCACCCTCGGCATCATCGGCTTGGGCCGCATCGGCTCGCGCCTGGCCGATCTGTTCCAGCCCTGGCGGATCAAGATTCTGGCCTGCGATCCCTATATCGACGAATCCAAATTCGTGCACCACAACGCCATGCCGGTGGACATGGAAACCTTGTTGCAAGAATCCGACATCGTCACCGCCCATTGCAACCTGACCAAGGAAACCACCAACCTGATCGGCGAGAAGGAACTGGCGCGGATGAAACCCGGCGCCATCCTGGTCAACGCGGCGCGCGGGCCGATCGTCGATGTCGATGCCTTGTTCGACGCCCTCGATCAGGACCGGATCGCCGGCGCCGTCCTCGACGTGCTGCCCGAAGAGCCGCCCGACCCGCAAACGCCGATCCTCGGGCTCGGCGACAAGGTTCTGTTGTCGCCGCACATGATCACCGCCAACCACGGCACCGGCCTCATCCACGCCATTCCGTGGGTCGAGGAGGTGGTTTACGCGGTCCTCCGTGGCGAGGTGCCCGAGCATGTGGTCAATGAGGAGACGCTGCCCAAATGGCTCGAAAGGTTTGGCGGCAAGAGTTTGATTTAGCTACGAAGCAGCCCCATGGAAGCAGCCGGTCTGGGGATGGCCGGGTCCGGCCTGCGCAGCCGCTTCGGCGGAGCGGGCTCGGCCAGACCGGCGTCCGATGCGCTCGGACATAAATTGACAGGCGTGCCAAGATCGACGGGCGCATGGCCAACCCGGCCATCCCCATGCGCCCTGCTTCCGTGGGGCCAACCCCCGCGCGCTTTATCGTTTACCTTTACCACGCCGTCCAGCCGCCATCGACGCGGAGGCTGGTGCCGGTCAGCATGGCGGCGCCCGGCGAGGCCAGATAGAGGACGGCGGCGGCGATATCCTCGATACTGGCCAGATGCCCGATGGCGATGTTGTTGAGCACCGTCGCGCGGAATTCGGTGTTCTCGAACATCGGCCGCGTCATCGGCGTATCGGCGAAGGTGGCGGCGACGCTGTTGACGCGGATGCCGCTGGGCGCCAGTTCGACGCCCATCGCCTTGGTCAGCCCCTCGACGCCGTGCTTGGTGGCGCAATAGACGGTGCGGCCCGGGGCGCCGACATGGCCCATCTGCGACGAGATATTGATAATCGAGCCGGACTGCCTCGGCAGCATCACCCGCGCGGCGCTCTGGCCGGTCCGGAAAACGGCCTTGAGATTGAGCCCGATCATCCAATCGAGGGTTTCAGGCGTCACCTCGATCAAGGGTTCGGGCTTGTTGCCGCCGGCGCTGGTGACCGCAATGTCGAGCCTTTCGAGGGCCTCGATACGCGCGTAGAGCCGATCTTCGAGAACATCCTCGGCCCAGCCCTCGATCCGGTCCGGATGGTGGGACTGAAGGCTCTCGAGATCGCTTTGCGTGCGCGCCACGCCGATCACATGGGCGCCGGCTTCGGCCAGGGTCAGGGCCGAGGCGCGGCCAAGGCCCTTGCCGGCGCCGGTGACCAGGGCGGTCTGCCCCTCGAGATCAACTTTGGCGGTGACCCGCTTGGCATCGACTTCGTCGTTCATGGCTCGGACTCCTTTCCGATTGCCTAGCACCGGCGTGCAGCCCTGTAAATGAAATGACCGCGCCCGGCCGCATTGCGCATTGCCAATCGGCTGTTCCGGCAGATAGAATCCAGGCAACCAAAATTTTATCCCGAGGAGGGCAGACCATGGCTTTTTCCGCGCAAATTCCCTACGGCGCCTATTGGAGCACCCCGTTCGCCAAGTGGCAGGGCAGCCTGTCGCACCTGCATTCGATGAAATTCGCCGCCCATGTCGCCAAGGACGAACTGGCCAAGCGCGACATTGATGCATCCGGCTTCGATTACGGCGTCATGGGGCTGACCGTTCCCCAGCATCAATCCTTTTTCGGCCTGCCCTGGCTGACCGGCATGATCGGCGCCGACAAGGTCGGCGGGCCGACCATCTCGCAAGTCTGCGCCACCGGCGTCCGCGTGCTGCAAAACGGGGTGGCGGAAATCGAATGCGGCCTGGCGTCGACCGCCTTGGTCGCGACCTGCGATCGGGTCTCCAACTCACCGCAGGTCTATTACCCGGAACCCTCGGGTCCCGGCGGCACCGGCCCGCACGAAAACATCGCCCTCGACAACATGATGCACGACCCGATGGGCGGTCATTCGATGACCCAGACGGCGGAAAATGTCGCCGCCAAGCATCAGATCACCACCGAACAGCAGCATGACGTGGTGCTCCGCCGCCAGCAGCAGTACACCGATGCCGTTGCCGACGGTTCCGCCTTTCTTAAAAGATTCATGAGCCTTCCGTTCGATGTGCCCTCGGCCAATTTCAAAAAAACCGTCGGCCAGATGGAAGGCGATGAAGGCATTTTCAAATCGGACAAGGAGAAGCTGGCCAAACTGAAGCCGGTGATTCCCGACGGCAGCGTCACCTTCGGCGGCCAGACCCACCCGGCCGACGGCAACGCCTGCATCATCGTCGCCGAGCCCGATAAGGCCAAGGAATTGAGCCAGGATGCCAAGATCGAAATCAGCATTCTTGGTTTCGGCATGGCGCGGGCCAGCCTCGCCCATATGCCGGAAGCGCCGGTGCCGGCGGCGCGCGCCGCTCTTGACATGGCCGGCCTTGAAATCGCCGACATCGACGCGGTCAAGACCCACAACCCGTTCGCCGTCAACGATGTCTATTTTTCTCGGGAAACCGGTTATGACCTCGACAATATGAACAATTACGGCTGCACCCTGGTCTGGGGGCATCCGCAGGCGCCGATGGGCATCCGCGCGATCATCGAACTGATTGAGGAACTGGTGATACGCGGCGGCGGCAAGGGCCTGTTCACCGGCTGCGCGGCCGGCGATTCGGCGATGGCCGTGGTTATCAGCGTAAACGGAAATTAAGGAGAACGACCGAATATGGCGCGCTATTTAAAGGAAGGCATCAGCCAGGAAGAGAAGGACACGGCGGACGCGGAGGTGCGCCAGACGGTCGAAACGATCCTCGATGACATCAAGGCGCGCGGCGACGCGGCGCTGCGCGAATATTCACAAAAATTCGACAATTGGGCGCCTGAAATATTCCGCCTCGGCCGGGCCGAAATCGACGCCTGCTACGGCCTCATCACCGAGCAGAATATCGAGGATATCAAGTTCGCCCAGGCACAAATCCGGGGCTTCGCCGAGATCCAGAAAGCGTCCCTCCAGGATGTCGAGGAGGAAACCTATCCCGGCGTCATCTTAGGTCACAAGAACCTGCCGGTTGCCTCGGTCGGCTGCTATGTGCCGGGCGGCAAATACCCGATGGTGGCTTCGGCGCATATGAGCGTGGTCACCGCCAAGGTGGCCGGCGTTAAGCGCATCATCGCTTGCGCCCCGCCTTATCATGGCGCGCCCAGCCCGGCCATCGTCGTCGCCCAGGACCTGGCCGGCGCCGATGAGATTTATTGCCTGGGCGGGGTCCAGGCGATGGGCGCGATGGCCCTCGGCACGGTTGAGATCGAGCCCGTCGACATGCTGGTCGGGCCGGGCAACGCCTATGTGGCCGAAGCCAAGCGGCAATTGTTCGGGCGCGTCGGCATCGATTTGCTGGCCGGGCCGACGGAAACCCTGGTCATCGCCGACGATACCGTCGATGGCGAATTGTGTGCCGCCGATCTGTTGGGCCAGGCCGAACACGGGCCGACCAGCCCGGCCATCCTGTTGACCGATTCCGAAAACCTGGCGCGCGATACCATGGCCGAGGTCGAAAAACAGCTCAAAACCCTGGCCACCAATGAGATTGCCGGCGAGGCGTGGCGCACATACGGTCAGGTGATCGTTTGCGAAAGCCGGGATGAAATGGTGGCCGAAGCCGACCGCATCGCCTCCGAGCATGTCCAGGTGATGACCCGCGACAATGATTATTTCCTGGCCAACATGTGCAATTACGGCGCCCTGTTCCTGGGCGCCGAAACCAATGTGTCCTACGGCGACAAGGTGATCGGCACCAACCACACCCTGCCGACCAGGCGCGCCGCGCGCTATACGGGCGGGCTTTGGGTCGGAAAATTCATCAAGACCTGCACCTACCAGAAGGTGTCCGAAGCGGCGTCGGTCGAGATCGGCAAATATTGTTCGCGCCTCTCGGCCCTCGAAGGTTTCGCCGGGCACAAGGAACAGGCCGATATCCGCCTCCGCCGCTACGCCGGTATTAACGAAGGCTAGGGGGCAGCATACGGCGGAGAAGTAGATTCAATCGCTGTAGGGGCGGGTTTGAAACCCGCCCCTACGTTTGATCTCCGGGGCTGCGGCATGACACGAGGCAGGGACATGCAAAAGGTAATGCGCCAGCGTATTCGTCACCGTATTCTCCGTATTCTGGTCGTCGCCGTATTCTCACTGAATTCAGGGTAATGCATTCCGGATATTAACCATTCCATGCTACAAGGCAGGATGCGAATTGCCGCCGCCTTAATCGCCTTGCTTCTTACCACACAAGCTCACGCCGCCGAGAAATCTCGCTTGGAGGCTTTTTTTGAATCTCTGCCGCCAATGTCAGAGAAAGACCGCACCGATTTCGACAAAGCGGTGCGGTCGATGTATTTCGAGGACTGTGATTGTCTACGGTTCCTTCACAGGGGCGTAGTACGGAAATTCATTCTTCCATTATCCGACGCGGATAGGCGAATTATTACGGAAGGTTTTCGTCGCAAACTGATTATTGCGGTAACCGGAGATCGAAAATCCTAATCCTTTGGTTGGCCCGCGAACCATTTCTCGAATTCCGCATCTGACATTTCCAATATTCTACGCTGTTGCTGTGGTGTCATCCGACGAATTGCTTCCAGGTCCAACCCGCGCTCTCGAAGCTGTCGCTCGATACGCGTCGGCAGCGGAATTTGACCCGGCGTCGGCGCGCCACCGGTCGAGGGATCGTTCGGTAGCCCTGGCATCGTCGGCTTCGTTGGCTTTGTAACCTGCGCCTGCTGGCTGCCGCCCCGTTCCTTCGGATTATAAAACTCGGCGAGCGCCTTGTTGAGGGCGATGCCGGTTTCGCTGTCCTTGTCCTTGAGGGCGCCGTCGACTTTTAACCCGTTTGATTTCTGAAACGTTTCCAATCCTTTGAATACCGTTTCCGGCTCGTTTTGGATGAAAATATCTTGGTGAAGTTTGCCGGCGAAGCCCAGATCCTGGAGCACCCGGTCCAAATTCTTGAAATCCTCGGCGCCGTTTTTACGCCCGCGCCCGATCGGCTGGTGATTGCTGAAATAGGTGATCATTGAATTTTCCCTGATTGATCCATGAGAATGATAAATATAGTACATATAGGGAACGAAAATCAACCTTTATTTATAAATTATCAGGAATATATTGACATTTATACCCAAATATTCTATATATGTTCCTATATTCAATCACCCTCAAGGAGACCAACATGACCCTCAATTCCAGGCAGGAAGCCTTTTGCCGGGCCTATGTGACCGGTGCGACCGGTGCGACCGGTGCCGGCGGCGCCAATGGGGCGCGGGCGGCGCGCGATGCGGGCTACGCTACGGCGCATGCGGCCAAGCAGGCCTCGCGATTGCTGCGGAACGCCGAGGTCGCCGAGCGTATCGACGAATTCCACGCCGAGGCTGCGGCGGCGCGCGCCGAGGCGGCGCAAGAACTGATGGCCAAGCTGGAACCGCTCTATCAAAGCGGGCTCGATGCCGGCGATACCGACACGGTGTTGCAAGTGGTCGAGTTGCAGGCGCGCATTGCCGGGCTGCTGGCTGGCGGTTTCATCCGGCCCCGGGTCCAGCGCGGCCCCGTTCCGGCGCCCTCGGTGGACAACGAAGGCCACATGGAATTTCTCGGCCTCTTGGATGGCGGCGAGGGAGCGGAGGACGCCGATACCCTTGAAAATGTCCCTGGATGACCATGAATGTCCATAAATGACCGTCATGTCCATGCCCGTTTTAGCCCAAATATGTCGCACCACGGTCGCAGTGAACCAAAATCCTGCCAAGCGCCCCGCCGCGGGCGGGGGCCGCTGCCGCCAATCAGATTTTTGACATTCAAAGTTTGCGATCACTTCTTATTCGCGAAGAAAAAAATAAATACACCAAAAAAAATTGCTCCGGTCTTGAAAGCCGGCAACGAGTGCTTACGTGCCCCAAGTAACAATTTTTTTTTGGCCGCAGATCCCCACCCTCTGCTGGCGGCTGGGAGTTCATGAGGAGCTTAAAATGGAAAAGAGTATTTTCAGCGTTCGCAATATGCTGTTTGGTATCGTATTCGTATTAGTTGCAGGTGTTTTGGCGCTGGCGTCCGTACAGACGGTTACCTCGTACGGCGAGCGCGAAGACAGCCTTCGCGTCGACGAAGCCAACAAAATCAGCGATATGCTTCTGCAGAGCGCCAACAATTGGGCGGTCGAGCGGGGCGTAACCAACGCCGCGCTTGCCGGCGCAAACCCAGCGACGGCGGCGCAGTTCAAGACCATCAAGGGGCGCCGCGCCAAGGGCCACGAAGGCCTCAACAAGGCCACCGAGCTGCTCAAGAGCGGACAGAATTTCGATGGCCGTGATGAAATGCTTTCCCGCGTGCAGAGCAATCATGCGGCGGTCATGAAACTGCGCGCCGCCGCGGATAGGCAATTAACCCTGAGCAAGGACAAACGGGATCCCAAGCTTGCCGCTTCGTGGGTGCCGGCGATGACCAAACTGATCATTTCCAGCCGCGACCTTCGCGTTGCCTCGACCAATGCGGCGCTGGCCGAATCGGTCATCTCGCAACTCGGCGCGCTCAAGCATTTTGCCTGGATCGCCAGCGAATATGCGGGCCGCGAACGTGCCATCATGGGCGGCGCCATCGCATCGGGTAAAAGAGTTTCCGCGGAACGCCTGCGCGTTCTTGCCGCCTATCGCGGCCGCGTCGAAAACGCTTTTGACCAGGTTCGCGCCATTTCCAAGGTTCCGAGTCTGGATCCAAAGGTCAGAAAGGCCGTGGAAAAAGCCGAAAGTGCCTATTTCAAAAGTTTTCAGGCAACGCGGGACGCCGTCTATAAAGCCAATGACGGCAGCGCCCTCTATGCCTTGACCGGCGGGCAATGGATCGCCGCCGCCACCAAGGGCATCGACAGTATCCTCAATCTTCGCTCTGCCGCGTCCCAGGCGTGGCAAGCCCACGGCAAGGAATTGGGTTTGAACGCGATGACCGACCAGTTGATTATCGCGGCCGGCAATTGGGCGGTGGAACGGGGTGTCAGTTTCGGTGCGTTGAAGGCGCCTAACGCGGCGCCGGCCAAGACCGTCAACGCCATCAAGGGCCGCCGTGCGGGCGCCGATGCCGCCTTTAAAAAGGGTTTGGCGCTGGTTAAGAAAAGCCCGGATTTCGACCGCAAGGCTAAGCTTATCGCCGAGGTCGAATCCCTCTATGGCAAGGCCGTGGCGCTGCGTAGTAAAGTCGATACCATGCTGGCCCGGCCCGCTTCGGCGCGGGACGCTTCGGTGACCCAGACCATCGTGCCGACGATGACCGCGCTCATCCTCAAAAGCCAGGAAATCAACCGCGGCGCCGCCAAGCGCGTGGGACAGGCCGATCCGGCCATCGCCGATTTCCTGACCGTCAAGTTCAATGCCTGGAAGATGGGTGAATTTGCCGGACGCGAGCGGGCCGCCCTTGCCGGCGTCATTTCCGCCGGTGTGCCGCTTACCTCGAAACAGATTGCAACCATGTCCAACTATCGCGGGCGCGTCGAAAATGCATGGGAAGAACTTAAATCCTATGCCGCGAGTTCCGGCGCGCACAAGGCGGTCAAGGGCGCGATCGGCACCGCCGACAAGGGTTATTTCGGCGGTTTCCAGAAGATCCGTGGCGCCGTCTATGAAGCCAGCTTCAACAGCACCAAATTCCCGTTGAACGGCGGTGAATGGATCAATAAGGCGACCCAGGCCATCGACAGCCTGCTGGCCGTTCAATCGGCGTCCACCGCCGATACCGGCAACAAGGTTTCGGCCAATCTTTCGGGCGCCAACATGAGCTTGGGCATCGCCGTGTTCATCGTTCTGCTGGCCCTCGTGGTCGCCGCCGGATCGGTGTTCATGGTCGCCGGCCGGATCGTCAAGCCGATCAACCGCATGACCGACGTCATGGGTTCCCTGGCCGAGGGCGATTTGGAGATCGAAGTGCCCTATGCCGCCCGAGCCGACGAGATCGGCAGCATGGCGGCCGCGGTTCAGGTCTTCAAGGATAGCGGCATCGAACGTGTCCGCCTTGAAGCCGATGCCGAGGAGCAGCGCCAGCAACAGGCCGAGCGCGAGGAGCGCGAACGCCAGGAGCAGGAGCAGCGCCGCCAGGAAGAGGCCGAACGCGAAAAGCNCGAAGCCGAAGCCAAGGCCGAAGCGGAGCAGAAGGAACGCGAGGCGGAAGCCGCGCGCAAGGAAGCCGCGGATCGGGAAGAGAAATCCCGTGTCGAGGCCGAACGCGCCGAGCGGATTTCCGGCCTGACGACCGACTTCGAAGCCGGCGTCACGCGTGTCCTGAAATCCGTCGATTCAGCCGTCGTCAATCTGGAAGGCACGTCCACGTCGCTGACCAGTATTGCCGACACCACCAGCACCGAGGCAACCGCCGTCGCCTCGGCGGCGGAGCAAGCGNCGGCCAATGTGCAGACGGTTGCGGCGGCGGCCGAGGAATTGTCCAAGTCGATCTCGGAAATCTCCGGGCAGGTGACTAAGTCGACGACCATTTCGGCCGATGCGGTTGCCGAGGCCGAGCGCACCAACGAGATGGTGCAGGGCCTGGCGTCGTCGGCCGAAAAGATCGGCGAGGTGGTCGAACTGATCAACGACATCGCCAGCCAGACCAATTTGCTTGCGCTCAACGCCACCATCGAGGCGGCGCGCGCCGGCGAGGCGGGCAAGGGCTTTGCCGTGGTTGCTTCCGAGGTCGGCAATCTGGCCGCGCAAACGGCCAAGGCGACCGAGGAAATCGGCGAGCAGATCGGCGGTATCCAAAACGCCACCAGAGAATCGGTGACCGCCATCGAAGGCATTTCCAAGACCATCGGCGATATCAGCGAGATCGCCTCCAGCATCGCCTCGGCGGTCGAGGAACAAGGCGCCGCCACCCAGGAAATCGCCCGCAATGTCGACGAGGCCTCGACCGGCACCCAGGAGGTGACGACCAAGATCACCGGCGTGTCCTCGGCTTCGAGCGAAACCGGCCAGGCGGCGACCCAGATGCAGACCGCGGTTACCTCGCTGAGCAGCGAGGCCGATACCCTCAAGGGCGAGGTGGAAACCTTCCTCACCGAGATTCAGGCCGCTTAAAACCGCTGATCGGCGAAACCATCGTTAAATCGTCGGGAGGTTCCGGTTCAAACCGGAACCTCCCTTTTTTCTTTCTTGCCGTGGCAAGGGGTCTAAATTCGAACAAAAAAATATTCCTATCCAATGGCAAGTAAGGACTAGCAATTGCCGGCGAACCGCTCCATGATTCCAATATGTTAGAGTTTCTGTTCTCGGTTGTTAACGAAACCGCGCCGGCAAATGGATGTTTCAACTGTCCGCGGCCTTGTATTTCAGCCGATCGTGGCCATGTTTAGAGTCTTCGTTGAAACCCCGTTTCTGTCCGTTAACCTTTTGCATACGGAATCTCGTTAATTATAGGCGTACGTGTTGTCCGCCATAATTGTGACATAGATCACAGCTTGGTTAGAGCGAAATAGGATAAGAAATATTGCTAGTTCGCAGAAATGGTTGATTGAACAGGCCAAATCGGGAGATGCGGAAAGTGGGTGCGAATCTAAAAAGAGTCTCAGTCTGGCTGTCCGCGCTGATTTTGTCGGCGGGGATCGCGGTGCAGGCTGAAGCCGGACCCAAGAAAAGTCCGGACCAGTTTTTGACGGAGTTTGGTGATCAGGCGATCAAGCTCCTCTCCAGCAATACAGCGGACGCGGATCAACGCAGCGAAGGCCTGCGCAATTTGTTGGCCAAGCATTTCGATGTCGATTTCATCAGCCGGACGGTGCTGGCCCGCCATTGGCGCAAGGCGTCCGATGACGAGCGGACGGAATTCCGCCAACTGTTCGAAGACTATATCGTCAGCGTCTATGGCCGGCGCCTCGGCAATTATTCGGGCGAACATTTCCAGATCGGCAAGATCGTGCGCAAGGGCGACGATCAGGCCTATGTGAGCAGCAAGATCGTGCGTCCCGCCGGACCCCCGGTGAAAGTGGCGTGGCGGCTGCGCGGCCGCGACGGCAAATGGCGCATCGTCGATATCGTTGTCGAGGGGGTCAGCATGGCGATGACCCAGCGTAGCGAATTTGGCGCCGTGATCCGCCGCGAAGGCGGCAATGTTTCCGGCCTCAACGCCAAGCTGCGCGAACTGGCCGGCGGCAGGGCCAAGCTGGTGAAAAAGGTCGCCGCCAAGGCTTCCTGAAAGCAATCGGGATAATTCCTATATGACGGAAATGCTCCGCAAGGCGGGGCATTTTTTTTGGATGGTGGTATAAACGGAGCCTTTACCGCCTCCGGCCGGCGCGGGTAAAGTCGGCGCTCCTGCCAGTGGGAGTGGATATGGAGCGTATTGCTCTTGGTCGAACGAATTTAGAGGTCAGCGTCGCCGGCTTGGGCGCCGGCGGTGGCGTCCAGCTTGGGCTGCGCAACGGCGCCAACGAGGATCAAGCCGCCGGCATTGTCCGCCTGGCCTTCGATCAGGGGATCAATTTATTCGATACCGCCAAGGGTTACGGCACCGAGGGCGTGGTCGCGGCCGGGCTCAAGGGCATCCCCCGCGATCAATATGTAATCTCGACCAAACACAGCGTCGACAGACAAGACCGGACGCTGATAACCGTCGATCAGGTTCTGGCCGGGCTCGACAATTCACTGCGCGCCCTGGGCACCGACTGTATCGACATCTACCAGCTGCACGGTATCGATCCGGTCAACTACGCCCACGCCACCAAAACCGTCATGCCGGCGCTTTTGAAGGAACGGGAAAAGGGCAAGTTCCGTTTTCTAGGCGCCACCGAATTCGCCCAGCGCGATCTCGATCACCTCGCCTTGGCCCAGGGAATGGATGAAGATCTGTTCGATGTGATCATGCTGGCTTTTTCGATGGTCAACCAGAACGCGCGGCTTTCGGTATTCCCGCGCGCCATGGCGTCCGATATCGGAACCTTGATCATGTTCGCTTCGCGCAATCTGTTCGGCTATCCGGAACGGCTAAAGCGCGAGTTGGGCAAACTGGCCGGGCAGGGTGAATTGCCTGATTGGCTGGCGGGCGAGGCGGAACCGCTTGAATTCCTGATCCACGAAGCGGGCGCCGAAAATCTGGTCGATGCGGCATACCGCTATGCCCGCGACGAGGCGGGCGCCCATGTGGTGTTGTTCGGCACCGGCAATCCCAGCCATCTCCGCGCTAATGTGGATTACCTGTCACGGCCGCCGTTGCCCGCTGCCGATCGCGCCAAGTTGGAACAATTGTTCGGCAAGTTGGTCGGCTTCGGCGTCGAGCCGGGCATGACCCATGCCCAGATCGAAACAGACTTGGCTGGAGCATCGCCATGAACCAGGAATTGGATACTTCCGGATTAAAATGTCCGCTGCCGGTTCTTAAAGCGAAAAAAGCCCTGCGCGCCATGGAGCCGGGAGAGGTGATCCGCGTCACCGCCACCGATCCGGACAGCATGCAGGATTTCCCCGAATACTGCGCCAATGCCGGTCACCAGCTTTTGCAGGCCGCCGAAGCCGAGGGTGTCTTTACATTTCGCATCCGCAAATCCGGTTAGGAATTCTTGAGCCGGTCGGGATTGGCCCAAAAAAATACAAACCGATAAAATGCTATTAATTTAAAGCAAACGCGCGCAAACAATATTTTCCGGATTATGGATTGGCTTAAAGCATGAATTCCATGATCGACATTCGCCGATATATGGACAATGCGCTAAAGGGATTGGTGCTATTGCTGGCCTCGCTTTTCTTTGCGGGCGCGGCGGAGGCCGAACATCCAGCCGGCAGGGGTGGCCGGATCAACGTAACCATCTTCAATGACATCGGCGGTTTCGATCATATTGAAGCCCCGCATGCGGGCCTAAGCCGGTTGCAGGTTTTGTTCGCGGTTCACGACCGTTTGTTCGAACCGGACGCCGGCACCGGAAAACCGGTCCCAAGGCTCGCCCTGAAAGCGGTCCCGCGCGACGATTTCACCAACTGGCGCGTCTGGCTGCGCCCCGGAGTGCAATTTTCGAACGGCGAAAAATTGACGGCTGACGCCTATCAACGGCATTTCGAACGGCTTTTGAAAAGCGAATATGCGAGGCGTTTCCGAGCCTTGGCGGGAGCCCCGCTTAGAAAAGTAACCGCCTCTGGCAAGCTGACAATCGATTTTCAATTTTCGAAACCAAATCCCGGTTTTCGGGCGGCGATGAGCCACGGCGGCGCCTATATCTGGTTCTTGAACGCGCCGAACTTGATGACGCGCAACCAGGCGCATCCCAGCCTTTCGGGCATGAGCGCCGGCGCCGGTCCATACCGGATCGCCGCGTGGGAACGGGGGAAACGGATCGTCCTTAAAAGAAATCCCGGCTATTGGGACCCGGCGGCGCAGCATGCGGACGAAATCCACTACCATATTTTGGGCGGATACAACGCCGAGGACTTGCTGCAATGGTTGCGCGGCGGGCAATTGGATGCGGCCGCGGTGATCGCTGACAGTGTCATCCGGGCGGCCCGGAAACAAAGGGATTTAAGGGTTTTCCGCGCTGTCCGGGATCATTTCGGGTTGGCCGTCGGCTTCAATCAGCAATTCGCGCCGCTTGGCGATCAGGTCGCGCGCCTGGCGCTGGTCCAGGCCATCGACCGGCGCGCAATTGCGCGCGCCCTCGGCAGTGGCGAAGCGGATATCGCCGACCAATTGTTCGCCGCCGTCCGGTGGNGCTGCGAGGATGTCGGCTACCCGGCCCATGACCCTGGTGGCGCGCGCAATATTTTAGACGCCTTGGGCGCCGATTTCTCGCAACTGCAAATATGGGCCGACGATACGCCTCCGATGCGCCGCGCCGTTGGTGTTCCTACCGGTGTTCATCTGGTGACCGCCGCCGATCACAGCCTAACCTATCAGATCGTGACCGGCCGCGCCGCCGTCTGGATCTGGCAACAGGGGCCGTTCGTGCATCCTTCGTTTTCCGATCTGTCGCTGCGCTCGGCAAGCCGGCAGAACATCTCGCGGCTTCGTTCGGCCAAGATCGATGCCGCCATCGCCGGCCTCGCGCGGGCGCGTTCGAAGAAGGATATCGGCGCTGCCCATTGCGCCTTCGAGGCGGTGAAATCGGAACTGGTGCCGTATTTGCCGGTGATGCGCGGCGTGCTCGGCATGATCACCCGCAAAGACATCGGCGGCGTGCGATTAACCGGCGATCCAGTGCTCGGCTATCACCGCTTGTTCCGCAAGTAATCACTTCACCTTGGTATAACTGGTGGATTGGAATCTGGTGGTTTAGAATTCGTTCCAAATTCTTAGGCGGAATTTGGGGGGCAATTCTGGGAGGAATTCGATGCCACGCTTTTCGGCAAATATTTCGATGATGTTCACCGAACGGGAGTTCCTCGGCCGTTTTGCGGCGGCGCGGGATGCCGGTTTTGGCGCCGTCGAGATGCAGTTTCCCTATGATCTATCGCCCGATGATTTGCGCGCCGCCAAGCAAGACGCCGGGGTCGAGATTGCCGTCATCAATATAAATGCCGGCGATCTGGCCAGCGGCGGGCCCGGCCTGGCCGCCATGCCCGGGCGCCAGGATGATTTTAAGCGCGCCGCCGAACAGGCTTGTGAATATGGCGAGGCCCTCCGCCCGCTGAACATGAATGTGCTCGCCGGCTGGCCGCCTCTCGATCAGTTCAGCCGCCAGCAATGTCTGGATGTTTTGGCGGCCAATGCCAATCTGGCGGCCGAGGCTTTGGCCGGGCTCGGCATCCGGGTGACGGTCGAAGCGGTCAATTCCCGGGACCGGCCCGGTTACCTGATCACCACCACCAATGCGGCCATCGAGGCGATCGATGCGGCCGGCCATGCCAACCTCGGCATCGAATACGACATCTACCACATGCAAATCATGGAAGGCGATCTGATCAACACCATCGGGGCCAATCTGGACCGCATCGGCCACATCCAGTTTGCCGATACGCCGGGCCGCCATCAGCCGGGAACCGGCGAGATTAATTTTCCGTTCCTGTTCGGCGCCATCGACGATGCCGGCTGGAGCGGCTGGCTGGGCGCCGAATATGTGCCCTCGGGCCGCACCGAAGACAGCCTGCAATGGCTGCAACCCTACTTATAATAACCGAAGGCAAAATTTTGAGGTTCCCACGGCAGGCCGAATCCTGTAGGCCACCTGTTTTCCCAATCCCTTGAGAGCCATAGGCGCACAACATGCCAGACCCGACGGAAATCCAAACGCTGATCGATAACTGCCTGATCGATGCCGAGTTCGCGGAGCTGCCCAATTTCCAGCGCGGCAAGGTGCGCGATTCCTACGACCTGCCAGATGGACGCCGCGTATTGGTCGCCACCGACCGGCAATCGGCTTTTGATCAGGTTCTTGCGGCGGTGCCGTATAAGGGTCAGGTTTTGAACCAGACGGCGCAATTCTGGTTCGATGAAACCGCCGATATTTGCGCCAATCATGTGATTTCCTATCCCGATCCGAACGTCGCCATCGTCAAGCGCCTCGATATGCTGCCGATCGAAATGGTGGTCCGCGACTACCTGACCGGCTCCACCGAAACCAGCATCTGGCCGATGTACGAACGCGGCGAGCGGCTGCTCTATGGGCACCGGTTTCCGGACGGCATGCGCAAAAGCCAGAAACTGCCCGAGACCATCCTGACGCCGACCACCAAGGCGGAAGCCGGCGGCCATGACGCGCCCATCACCCAGCCCGAGATTTTGGAGCAGGGATTGGTGAGCGAGGCCCAGTGGAACGAACTGGCCGAGCTCAGCCTTGCGGTATTTGCGCGCGGCCGCCAAATCGCCGCCGACAACGGCTTGATCCTGGTCGATACCAAGTATGAGTTCGGCGTCGACGGGGAGGGCCGCATCCGGCTCGCCGACGAAATCCACACCCCCGATTCCAGCCGCTATTGGATCGATGAAAGCTATGGCATCCGCTTCGAAGCCGGCGAAAACCCGGAAAGCCTGGACAAGGAATTCCTGCGCCTCTGGATCGCGGAGCGGTGCGATCCCTATCAGGATCCGATCCCCGAAATTCCGCTCGAGACGCTGATCGAGTTCAGCGGCAAATATGTGGCCCTTTTTGAAACCGTGACCGGGCGAAAGTTCGAGCATGCCGCCGCCGATGTGCCCTTGCGCGATCGTATCCACGCCTCGCTTGCCCGCGAAATACCTGAATTTTTCAGCCCCGCGGCTTAGTTGGCGATCATTTCGAATGAAGCCGGCTGCCATTTAAAAAATATTATAACATAAGATGATTGTAATAATATTAAATAACACAAAAAATAAATATATTATGTTGTTTGTTGGTATTCATCAGTGTAGTTAAAGCGTCGACATCATAAATTCGGTTGGGCGGTACCATGGACACGGTCTTCGAAGAGACGAACCAAACCAGGTTTCAATTTAGCCGGGCGCCAAAGCTGGTGGTGAACCCGTCCGGCGCAGCCCCGTTGGCTGCCGAACTATCATTTCAGACGCCGGTGCCGGTTTGCGCCGAAATCGCGATCGACGACGGGGCAAGAAGCTGGACCGTGCCGACGCCGTCGGAACCGGACACGCGGCATTCACATATCCTGCTCGGCATGAGGCCAGACCAAATTCATTCCATTAAACTGACCTTGCTTGATTCGCTTGGGGATGTTCACGCCGGTGTCTGGCGGGCTAATTTCCAAACCGACCCGTTGCCCGATGATTTTCCGGACCTGAAACTCTCGATTAGCGATGCAGCTTCCATGGAGCCCGGCTTCACCTTTTTCGGTATCCGCAAATCCCAACGCTCGGGCGCCCGCGGATATGGCGTTATCGTCGCCCTCGACGCCGAGGGTGAGGTCGTATGGTTGTGCAATACCGGTCATACGGTCGGCGAAATCAAGCGCCTGAAGAACGGAAATCTGATTTACCTGACCTTCGACAACCGCGCCATCGAATTGGATATGCTGGGCAACCGGATTTGCCAGTGGTTTGCCGCCGGCGCCCACAATGCCGGCGATTTCGAGGCAGCGGACGGCTCGATCCCGGTCGCGGCGGAGGCCTTCCACCACGATATTCAGGAACTTGAAAACGGGAATTTCGTGGTCCTCGGCATCGAACGGCGGACCTATTCCGATTATCCGTCCAGCGAAACCGATGCGGCTGCGCCGAGGGCCGAAGCCTTGGTGGTCGGCGATGTGATCGTCGAATTTCAGCGCAATGGCGAAGTGGTCGCAAACTGGCGGATGCTCGATATTCTGGACCCCCAGCGGATCGGCTATGGCTCGCTGTCCGATTACTGGGTCAACAAGGGGATTCCCGGCTCGATGGACTGGAGCCATCTGAACTCGGTGTTTCTGGATACCGATGACGATAGCTTTATCGTGTCGGCGCGGCATCAGGACGCGGTCATCAAAATCCGGCGGGACAGCGGCGAGATCGTCTGGATTCTAGGCAATCATGACGGCTGGCGCGCGCCGTGGTCAGACCAATTGCTGGCGCCGGAGGGGGCGCCAGACGGGGCGCCAGACGGGGCGCCAGACGGGACCTTTGAATGGCAGTACCACCAGCATCATGCCACCATCACGTCGCGTGGAAGCATATTGCTGTTCGACAACGGCAACCACCGGGCGCATCCGTTTGATGCCAAGCGCCCGCCGGCGGAAAATTATAGCCGCGCCGTCGAATTCGCGGTCGATGAGGCCGCCAAAGCCGTGCAACAGGTCTGGTCCTATGGTGGCCCCGGCCCGGAAGCCTACTATTGCCCGTTCATTTGCGGCGCCGAGGAAATGCCGAATTCGGGCAATGTGCTCGCCTGCTTTGGCGGACTGATGTCGGACGACAATGGCGCCGTGATCGACGATACCAGGACCGGGTTGGGCTGGGTGCGTATCGCCGAGGTTACCCGCGAAGACGAGCCCCGGCTGGTGTTCGAGCTGTTCATCGACGAGCGCCACAAGGGCAAGGGCTGGGACGTCTACCGCGCCCACCGGCTGCCGGCGCTCTATGGGTGAGTTCCGGCCGGCGGGCAATTTTGCCGGATAAGGTCGGGCCTGAGCGGCGTTTGAAACTATTCGAATCATATTTTAGAATATCTTGATCGCGGTTAATCAACATTATCGCCCGATCTAGTATTTCTTTGCCTTGGTGCGCACCTTAAATAGTGGCGGCGGTATCCCTTCATCACCTTCGAAACGGCGCCGCGCTGAGACCGATATATGATTGCCTAGGAGCCCGAAATGCACTTCGGATTGACGGAAGAACAACAGATGATGCAGGACATGGCGAAGAATTTCGCCGAGAACGAAATCCTGCCGACCCTCGAGGACGATGAGAAAAATCATCGATTCCGCACAGAAATAGCCAAAAAAATGGGCGAGCTCAGCTTTTTCGGCTGTGCCCTGCCGGAAGAATATGGCGGCAACGGTTTCGGTTTTCTGGAATCGGTCATCCTCGCCGAACAGNTCGCCAAGGTCAGCGGCTCCTGGCGCCTGCCCTTCAACATGCAGAACCTCGGCCCCGCCGTGACCGTCAACCAATTCGGAACCGAGGAACAGAAGCAGCGCTTTATCCCGAACTGGGTCTCGACCGACGCCATCGGGTTTTTCGCCATGACCGAGCCCAATACCGGCTCCGATGTGGTCAGCATGGGCACCAACGCCACCGATAAGGGCGACCATTGGGAGATCAATGGCCAGAAGATGTGGATATCCAACGCCCATATCGGCGATTGGGGCCTCTTGTACGCGGTCACCGACCGGGAAGCGAAGCATAAGGGGCTGACCTGTTTCATCATCAACCCGAAGGAAACCGAAGGCGTCGTCACCGCGGCGATCGAAACCAAGCTCGGCCTGTATTGCGCGCCGACCGGCGAGATTGCCTTCGACGGAGCCAAGATTCCGAAGGATGCGGTGCTCGGCGAGGTCAACCAGGGCTTCCAGGTCTGCATGTGGCAGCTCAACAACACGCGCATCGGCTGCGCCGCCGGCGCCATCGGCATCGCCGGCGGCGCCATCGAGGCGGCCATCGGCTACGCCAACGAGCGGAAACAATTCGGCCAGAAGATCGGCTCCTACCAGATGATCCAGGCGCAAATAGCCGACATGGTGGCCGAACACGAGGCCGCCCGGCTGCTGGTCTACCGCGCCGCCTGGCTCAAGGATCAGGGATTGCCCAACCAGCACGAAACCTCGATGGCCAAGCTGTTCGCCTCGGAAGCCGCCGTTCACGCCGCTTCCGACACCATGAAGATCTTCGGCAGCTTCGGTTATTCCACCGAGTTTCCCGCCGAACGCTTCCTGCGCGACGCCCACAGCTTGCGCGTCGTCGAGGGTACCAGCAACATTCAAAAACTTATTATCTCGGGTATCTCGCTCGGCGATACCGTCAACCGTTAGCATCCGACCCTCGGGCAGGTTTCAAAAGGAAAGACTTCCATGCCGCAAAAGCAGACACCCCTGCGCCCTTACTTCGAAAAGATGGCCGATATCGGCAAGGAGCTGAGCGAAGCCGAGGCCAAGCGCGGAGCCAAAAATGTCGAGGCCATCAATGAGCAGGAAGCGCTCATCGAGGCCGAGATCGAGCGCGTCAAAGAGGCCGGCATCCCGGCCGAAAAAGTTCGCGGGCGCGGCTCGATGACCATCTACGACCGCTTGGATTATATGGTCGATGCGGGTACCTGGAACCCGCTGCACTCGCTCTACAACCCGACCGAAAACGAAGAGGGCTGCACCGGCGTGGTCAACGGCCTCGGCAAGATCGAGGGCCGCTGGGCGGTGATCATCGGCTTCGACAACAAGGTCATGGCCGGCGCCTGGATCGCCGGCCAGGCGGAAAATATCCTGATGGTCACCGACATGGCCAAGCGCCTCAATATCCCGCTGGTCTGGCTGACCAACTGTTCCGGCGTCAAGTTGATGGAGCAGGAAACCGTCTATGCCGGCCGCCGCTCCTCGGGCGCGCCCTTTTTCCGCCATGCCGAGCTCAACCAGCTCGGCATTCCGATCCTCAACGCCATCTACGGCACCAATCCGGCCGGCGGCGGCTATCAGGGGATCAGCCCGACCATCCTCATCGCCCACGAAGGCGCCAACATCGCCGTCGGCGGCGCCGGCATCGTCGGCGGCATGAACCCGAAGGGCGAGATCGACGAGGAAGGCGCGCGCGCCCTGATCGAGGGCACCAAGTCGTTCAAGGCGAAGCCGCCCGGCCGCGCCGAAACCCATTTCGACCAGACCGCTTTCTTCCGCGAAGTGCACGAAACCGAAGAGGGCGTCCTCGACGGCATCAAGGATTACATGCGCATGATGCCGGCCTATGATCCGGCCATGTTCCGGGTCGCCGCGCCGGCCGCGCCCAAATACCCATTGGACGATATCAATCTGATCCTGCCGGCCAACCAGAAACGTCCCTACGATGCGTTTCAGTTGCTGGCGCGCCTGACCGACAACTCGGAGTTCATGGAATACCGGCCCGAATACGGCCCCGAGGTTTATACCGGTATCGCCAAGATCGACGGTTTTCCGGTCGCCATCATCGGCAACCGGCAGGGGGTGTTTCCCGATTACCCCGACTATGCGGGTGGCGCGTATCCCGGCGTCGGCGGCAAACATTACCGCGCCGGCCTGATCAAACAGGGTGAATTCGTCACTCTTTGCGGGCGCGACAATCTGCCCATTATCTGGCTGCAGGACACCACCGGCATCGATGTCGGCGACGCCGCCGAGGAAGCCGAGCTCCTGGCCCTCGGCCAGTCGCTGATCTATTCCATCGAGCAGACCAAGATTTCGATGATCGCCATTGTCCTCAGGAAGGGCCAGGCGGCGGCCCATTACATCATGTGCGGCCCGCAAGCCAACAACAACAACGCCTTTACCCTGGGCACGCCCTTGACCGAGATTTGCGTCATGCATGGCGAGACCGCCGCCGCCGCCTCTTACGCCCGGCGCCTGGTCAAGGAAGACGACGAGGGCCGCGATATCATGCCGGTCGTGGACAAGATGAACCAGATGATCGATGATTACCGGGCCAAGTCGGAGCCGGCCTACGGTGCTAAAATGGGCTTCGTCGATGAAATCGTATCGCTTCCAGAGCTGCGCGGATATATAGAAGCCTTTGCCGGAGCCAATTATCAGAATCCTAAATCGATCACCCCGGTCCACCAGATGCTGCTGCCGCGCATCATCAAGGGCTGATCCCGTTCATGAAAAGGAGCAATTTAGATGAGTACGGAAGTCACCGCCCCGATGTCGGGGGATATTCTGGAAATTCTCGTCAAGGTCGGAGACGATGTGAGCGCCGAGGATGAGCTTCTCATTCTCGAAGCCATGAAAATGGAAAATCCGATATACGCTCCGGCGGACGGCAAGGTCACCGAGATCAAGGTCGCCGAGGGTGATTCGGTCGAGGCCAACGACGTTTTGGTCGTTTTGGAATAGACCGGGGAAGAGCGACATGGAAACTGTTTGGGGCGCGGTCAAATTGATGTTTTTCGTCTATGCGCTGGCGGCGGCGATATCCTTGATCATCGCCTGGATCATCAAGATGATCTTCGCCGCCGTGCAGGCGCAGAAAGTCCGCGCCGAGGCTCGAAACGGCGCCGCCGCCGACCCAACCCCGGATGCCGCCGATTCTGAAAACGCGGCTCCGGAAGGGTCCGCCTGATCATGCCCGAAATAGAATTCCTTCAAATATTTCAGGGCATCGCCACCATGGCGGCGGCGGAACCGGTGATCGCCATCGCCCGGGTGGTGCTGATCGCCCTCGGCATCGCCTTCGTCTATCTCGGGGTCAAGGGAACCCTGGAACCGCTGATCATGATCCCCATGGGGTTTGGCATGGCCTCGGTCAATGCCGGCGTCCTCTATCTGTCGGCGACCACCACAGGGACCCTGTTTATCGATCCCATCGCCAGCGACCCGGCCCAGTTGATGGACGCATTGCAGATCAATTTCCTGCAGCCGATCTATACTTTCTCCTTCTCCAACGGCCTCATCGCGGTTCTTATTTTCTTCGGCATCGGCGTCCTTTCGGACATCGGCTATATGCTGATTTCGCCGATGCGCTGCATGATTATCGCCATCTGCGCCGAATTGGGCACCATCGCCACCTTCCCGATCGCCGTCGCCATGGGCCTGCCGTTCAACGAGGCGGCGGCCATCGCCATGGTCGGCAGCGCCGATGCGCCGATGGTCCTTTACACCTCGCTGCTCTTGGCCCGCGATCTGTTCGTGCCGATCACCATCGTCGCCTACCTCTATCTGAGCCTGGCCTATGCCGGCTATCCGTACCTCGTGCGCCTGATGATCCCGAAGAAACTCAGGGGCATCAAGATGGAGCAGAAAAACATCCCCAATATCTCGAAGGGCGAAAAAATCACCTTCGCGGTCATCACCTCGACCCTTTTGAGCTTTCTGTTTCCGGTGGCGGCGCCCCTGTTCATGGGATTTTTCTTAGGAATCATCATCCGCGAATCGGGGGTCAAGCCGTTCATCGAGTTTATCGGCGGACCGGTGCTCTATGGCGCCACCTTTTTCTTAGGCCTTCTGTTGGGCGTCTTGTTCGAAGCCAGCACCATCCTCGATCCCAAGGTCATCCTGCTGTTGATCCTCGGCATCACGGCGCTGCTGCTGTCCGGTATCGGCGGCATCATCGGCGGCTACATCGTCTATTGGATGAGCGGGCGCAGCTTTAACCCGGTGATCGGCATCGCCGGCGTCTCCTGCCTGCCGACCACCGCCAAGGTGGCGCAGAAGGAAGCGCGGGCGGCCAACAAGTTCGCCATCATCCTGCCCTGGGCGATGGGGGCCAGCGTCTCGGGCGTCATCTCCTCGGCGATCATCGCCGGCATCTATGTGACGTTGCTGCGATGAACCGGGTAATTGGCGAAAAAAAGGCCTACTGGATCGGCGGCACCGTGACCGCTTTCCTGGGCGTTGCCCTGGTCAGGCTGATCTCGCCCGAATTGGAGGGAGCGCTTGGCTGGGCCACGCTCGCCGCCGGCCATGCCCTGGTCATCGCCGGACTGACAATCATCGTTTTCGGCACCCGGCGCAAGCCGGCGGAGGCGTTTGTAACCGTGAACGAGCCCGCACCCGAGACCCGCGGCGACGGCTAAGTTCGGGAAAAACCGTGGCATCTAGCACCTTCCAGGTTTGAAAGAGACCGGTGGAAATGGCGGCACCCGTGGGCTCAAGGGCTCGGCGAAAGAAAACCGAGGCAATTACAGGCTGTGGCGTCGGGACGGTGTGCCGATTTGAGGCAGTATAGGGGTTCAGAAAACCTTACAGACCTGAAACTGATAAAGGGCGGAAATCCGCCCTTCTTTATTTTAGGTGCCGGGGGTTCAGAAACCCTGTGTTTTTTGTATGGGGGAAAGCCATTCAAAGTCTGACTTTGATCCTAGGGCCTTTGATTTTAAATTGAGGGTTTGAATATGAAGCACTGAACGGAACTTTGGTTTTTACACAAGCCTCGTTATATTTGAAGTTATCCGCAGGAGTCTGTTCCAAGATAAAGTCACCACCAGAAATTAATTTGTTTCCTAGATAAACTTGAGATTGACTTACCCAATTGGCATCCATTGCTCCCCGAACATCACCAAACATCACAAAAAAGCCACATAGACCGAGAAAATTATCTAAATTTTCCAGGCGAATATACAACTCTGTACGCGCCCCATCGCGCCACAAAAATGGATGTTCACTATAGGCTAATATGTCCTTTGCTGGTTTAATTCCTTCGAACGAATAATTATTGGATGCCGTCACACACCCAGCCATTGTCAGCAATATTGCTGGAAAAACCATTAAACGACTTATACATAGCGTAATTCCGGTGGTCACTCTCCCGGGCCTATAATACGGGGTCGCAATGGAACGCCCCAATGGG
>NZAK01000033.1 GCA_002687515.1 Rhodospirillaceae bacterium | reverse complement strand
AGGCCCCGAGATAATAATTCAGATCGCGGCCGTTCCTGGCCGATGCGTGCAACGGCAGATCGGCGTTCAATGCATAATCCGTGGTAACCGCCGCCAGGGCGAAGCGGTCATCGAGGTAGGGGTTAACGACGCCTTCCCCTTCCCTGAGCGCCAGGCCGGCAAGCACCGCCAGCTTATCGAGGCCGACATCGGTGGCGCCGGTCCAATGGGCGCTGGTCGCGAAGCCCATCGCCGAGATTTGGCCGCCGATGTTGATGGCGATTTCGGCGGCGCGCAAACTGGCCAGCAGGTGTTCGTTACGGTTGACCCAGCCGGCGGCCGGATTACCGGCGTCGATGGCATCGGAATATTCCACCGCCACCACCACAGCATGGCCATGAGGATCAGTGGCGGGATCTGCGCCGCCGTTCAACCAGGCGTCATTCAGCCATGCATTTGGGGGTATTTCGCAAACCGCGATCTGCGAGGCATCGAGGAAATAGCCGGCGCCCTTGATATCGCGGCTGCGCAGTGCAAGGTCATCCGGCACCGGCGCCTTCTTGGCGAACGGTTCCGGGCAGCGCAATTCTTGGTAAGCCGTGAGATGATCGAGCACCGCGCGCACCAGCGGCGCAGCGGCATCAGTGAATACCAGCGCCGGGTCGCGTGCCGGGACCGCCGCCTCGGCGGCGGCGGCCGAGGCATCCCGGCGCAGCCGTTCAAGAGGATAAGGACCAAGCTCGATGCGGCGGGTGCGGCGGTTCATGCCCAACATGAAACTTAAATAGCAGAGCTTACCCTAGGCGCAAGCCTCGACCGCGCGCCCGGCCATGACGCCGACCAGGTGCGCCCGGTAATCGGCGGCGGCGTGGATGTCGGACAGCATGTCGCCCTCAGGCATGCCGGCGCCATCCAGGGCCCCCGCCGAGAAGTCCTTGGCCAGCGCCGCTTCCATGCCGGAGGCGCGGAACACACCGCCGGCGCCGGCGCCGGTGACGGCAACGCGGATACCCGCCGATCCCGAGGAAACAAATACGCCGACCAGGGCAAAGCGGCTGGCCGGATGGGCGAACTTGGCATAGGCCGCCTTTTCCGGCGCCGGGAAGCTGACGGCGGTGATGATCTCGCCATCCTCGAGCGCCGTTTCCAACAAGCCGGTGAAGAAATCATCGGCCGCGATCTGGCGCCTGTCGGTGATGATGGTGGCGCCGAGGCCGAGGCAGGCCGCCGGATAATCGGCCGCCGGATCGTTGTTGGCGATGGAGCCGCCGATGGTGCCCCGGTTGCGCACCTGCGGATCGCCGATGCCTTCGGCCAGATCGGCCAACGCCGGAATACGGCCGTTGACATCGTCGGAATTGGCCACCTCGAAATGCCGGGTCATGGCGCCGACGACCACATTATCGCCATCCACATGGACCTGGTGCAGATCGGCGATACCGGCCAGATCGATCAGGTCCGAGGGTTGGTTGAGGCCCAGCTTGATGGCCGGCAACAGGGTCATGCCGCCGGCGAGATACGAACCGTCTGCCGCGGCTTTCTGTTTAACGGCGGCTTCCGCCAGGTCGGCGGCGCTGAGATAATTGAAATCTGACATATCTAATCCTCCCTTAGCTCGCGGCCTGGATGGCGCGCCACACCGCCTGCGATGTCGCCGGCATGGGAACGTCGGTAACGCCGAGCTCGGACAAAGCATCGACGACGGCGTTGATCACCGCCGGCGGCGAGCCGATGGCGCCAACCTCGCCGACGCCCTTGACGCCGAGCGAATTGTGGGCGCAGAGGGTCTCTTCGGTGCCGACATTGTAGCTCGGCAGATTGTCGGCGCGCGGCATCGTGTAATCCAGGTACGAACCAGTCAAAAGCTGGCCGTTGTCGTCATAGACGCAGCCTTCGAGAAGCGCCTGGCCGATGCCTTGGGTAACACCGCCATGCACCTGGCCCTCGACGATCATCGGGTTGATCACCCGGCCGACATCATCGACGGCGGTAAAAGCCGCCACCTCGACGCTGCCGGTAGCGGGGTCGACCTCGACCTCGCAGATGTGGCAGCCGCCCGGAAAGGTGAAGTTGAGGGGATCGTAAAAGGCCGATTCCTCCAACCCCGGTTCCAGCGTATCGTGCGGGAAATTGTGCGGCACATAGGCGGTCAGCGCAACCTCGCCGAAGGCCATCGACTTGTCGGTGCCGGACACCGTAAAGGCGCCGTCCTTGAACTCGATATCGCCTTCCGACGCTTCCAGCACATGGGCGGCGATCTTCCTGCCCTTGTCGATGATCTTGTTGGTGGCGCGGACGATCGCCTCGCCGCCGACCGCCAGCGAGCGCGAGCCGTAGGTGCCCATGCCGAACTGGATTTTCGAGGTATCGCCATGCACCACATCGACGCTCTCGAAATCGATGCCGAGCTGGTCGGACACCAGTTGCGCGAAGGTGGTTTCGTGGCCCTGCCCGTGCGAATGGGTGCCGGTAAAGAGCGACACGCTGCCGGTCGGATGGACGCGCACTACCGCCGATTCATAGAGCCCGGCACGCGCGCCGAGGGCGCCCGCCACCGCCGACGGCGCCACGCCGCAAGCCTCGATATAGGTGGAATAGCCGATGCCACGCAGCTTGCCGTCCTTTTTCGAGGCCGCCTTGCGCTTATCGAAACCCTTGACGTCGGCATTTTTCAGCGCCGTGTCCAGGGTGGCGTTGTAGTCGCCGGAATCGTATGCCAGGGCGACCGGCGTCTGATACGGGAACTGATCGGGCTGGATGAAGTTCTGGCGCCGGATCTCCACCTGGTCGATGCCCATTTCCCGCGCCGCCCGGTCGACCAGCCGTTCCAGGATATAGCTGGCTTCGGGCCGCCCGGCGCCACGGTAGGCATCCACCGGAACCGTGTTGGTGAACATCGCCTTGATGTTGCAATAGATGACCGGCGTCGTATAGGTGCCGGCCAGCAAAGTGGCGTGCAGATAGGTCGGCACCGCCGGCGCGAAAGTCGACAGATAGGCGCCCATATTGGCGTAGGTTTCGACGCGGAGGCCCAAAAACTTGCCGTCCTTGTCGAGAGCCAGTTCCGCGTGGCTGACGTGATCGCGACCATGGGCGTCGGAGATGAAGCTTTCGGAACGTTCCGCCGTCCATTTGATCGGCCGGTTTATTTGCGCCGACGCCCAGGTGACCGCCGCCTCCTCGGCATAATGGAAAATTTTCGAGCCGAAGCCGCCGCCGACGTCGGGGGCTACGATGCGCAGCTTGTGTTCGGGTATCTGCAGCACGAAGGCGCCCATCAGAAGCCGGATCACATGCGGGTTCTGGGTGGTGGTGTAGAGGGTGTAATCGCCGCTCGTAGCCTCGAATTCGCCGATGGCGACGCGCGGCTCGATGGCGTTGGGGATCAGGCGGTTGTTGACGATATCGATAGTGGTGACGTGGTCGGCCTTGGAAAACGCCTCGTCGACCACATCCTTTTCGCCGATCGCCCAATCGTAACAGATGTTGTTGGCGGCTTCGTCATGGACCAAGGTACCGCCTTCGGCGGCCTTGACCATATTGACCACCGCCGGCAATTCATCCAAGTCCAGCTTGATCAGCTGCGCCGCGGCTTTAGCCTGTTTCTTGCTTTCGGCGATGACGATGGCGACGGGATCGCCGACATGGCGCACCTTGCCCTGGGCGAGCACCGGATGCGCCGGCTCGACCATCGGATCGCCGTTCTGGAAGGTCAGCCCCCAGCCGCAGGGCAAACCGCCGATACCTTCCATGTCGGCGCCGGTGAAGACGGCGACGACGCCGTCGGCCTTGGCGGCGGCGGATACATCGATGCCCTTGATCTCGGCATGGGCGACCGCGCTCCTCAGGAAATAGGCGTAAGTCTGGCCGGGGCGGTTGATATCGTCGGTGTAATTGCCCTTGCCGGTGAGAAAACGGCTGTCTTCCTTGCGGCGGACAGCGGCGCCGATTCCAGTTTCACTCATGGCTTATCCCCTCATGTCCTGGGCGGCCGCCAGCACGGCCTTGACGATGTTGTGATAGCCGGTGCAGCGGCAGAGGTTGCCTTCCAAGCCCTTGCGCACCTCGGCTTCCGTCGGGTCCGGGTTTTTATGCACCAGGTCGATGGCGCTGATCAGCATGCCCGGCGTGCAAAAACCGCATTGCAGGGCGTGGTTGTCATGAAACGCCTTTTGCATCGGATGCATCTCGCCGTCCGCCGCCAAGCCCTCGATGGTAACGATATCGGCACCTTCGGCCTGGACCGCCAGCATGGTGCAGCTTTTCACCGAATCGCCGTTCAGCGAAACCACGCAGGCGCCGCACTGACTGGTATCGCAGCCCACATGGGTGCCGGTCAGGTCCAAATTTTGGCGGATGAAATCGGCCAGCAAGGTATCGGGTTCGGCGTCGCCGGACACGGCCTGGCCGTTCACGGTCATCGAAATCTCGGGCATCGCTATTCCTCCCAGTCCCGGTTTGATATGAATTTTAAGCCGAGCGCATTTCGGCCCGGTTGGTAATTTATGAAGTGTGAGTGTTCCCCATAAATAAATCAAGTGTTCGATGAACTGGCGGCGGCGGCACGGCCCCTCGTGACGGCAAAAGACATGGAAATTCCAGGAATCGTACCCATATACGATTGGTTGCCTGGACCGCCACCAATCACCGTTTGAGAAGGAAAATACGCGTTGGACATGGGAGTATCCCCTGAGAGCACGCCCAAAACCCCGGAATCCGGCACCCAAAGCGACGCTCCCATCGTCACCGATTGGGAAGACGTTTTCGAAAACCCGGAGCATGGGCTTATTCCGCTGGTTTCCCAGGCGCGCACCATCGAGTCCTTAAAAAAATGCCTGCTGGTCATTGTCGAAAGCCTGTTCAGCCGGGACAGCGACGCCAGATTCCGCGAAACCTACTCGCGCAAACTGGACGATATCCTTCCCGAAAGCGTCCAGTTGATCGACGGCTCCGGCGGCGAGCTGGAGATCATCAAAAAGGGCGTGGTCGAGATGCTGCGCCAGATCAAGGATTTCAGGATCAAAAAGGCGGAAGAGGCGCTGGCAAAAACCGCCGGGGAACGAATGTCGGATGCCGCCGATCGAAAAACCGAAGATTGCGAAGACGCAAATTTGCTGTTGGATGTAAATACCGATATCGAAAAGGCCGGCGCCGCCAAAAAGCCCGCCAACGATCCCGAACCGGTCAATGCCGAATCCCAATTTAGCAAAATGTTCTGCGCCGAATTCGAGGCACGGCTTAGAATTTTGCGCGCCGGCGTTCCCCAGAAAACGAGCGCCGATTTCAAGCTGCCGTTCCTGTTGTCCGTAGACTTCAACGGCAGATTCGAGGAAGTCCTGTGCGAATTCTTCATTGAAAACCTGCTGCACAGATGCCGCGGCCTGATGAACAAGGCGGAAGCGCTGGAGCCCGGCGAACAAACGGAGCTTTTCCAAAAATATTTTTCCGGCAGGATCGGCAAGACCGAGCTTTGGGGCTTTTGGCAGGCGACCTGGACGGAAATCACCGAAGCGAAGGAAAAGCCCAAGAAACCGGAGCCCAAAAAGAAAAAGGGCCTGTTGGGTTTCGCCAAGAAGGAAAAGGCGCGTCCCGATTATCTAGAGCCGGAACTGACCGAGGAGGAGTGGAAAGACGCGGTCAAGCAGGTCAAAAGGACAAACGCCAGGACCGAGCAGATGTGGGACAGCCTGTGCACCGAATCCGAAACCTATGATCCGCCAGTGCGCGACCGGGACGGCCAATTGTTGATGGAACTGTTCGGGCGCAGCACCAACGGCACCGTCAACCAAATTCGCGCCATCAACCAGATTGTCGATCAGGGCATCGATATGGGCCGGGTTTTCGGCGAATTTCAACAGGGTAAGAATATCGAGATCTGCCTCTTGGCCGCCTGCTACCAGCGCCCGCAACTATATCTTGGCGAGAAAGGCCGGCTGAAAGAGCTGTTGAGCGGCTTCCGGCGCGCCAATTTCCCCCTAATCAGCCGTTATTTGCACGATTTCATCCGCGAATAGAGCCTGCAGGCCGAATTCGGTTAAAAGGGGTAGTATTTCCAAACACCTTCCCTATCTATCAGTTGAAGGCAATTAACGGCAAAAGGATGTCTGGTACCGCAACAGCACTGGCAAGCACCGGTGAACCCGATCCCATCGATTGGGAAGCCGTGTTCGAAGCCGACGGCCATGGCCTGATCGCGCTGATCGGCGAGACGAAATCGTTCGCCGCCCTGAAGAGTTGCATGCTGGTCATTGTCGAGCAGCTGTTCAGCCGCGACAACGACGAGGCCTTCAGGGAATCCTATATCGCCGAATTGAATTCGGTTTTGCCCGATGACCTGGATGGCCGCGAAAATATGGCCGCCACCCTGGATAAATTAAAGGCGGCGATGGTTGCCACGCTGCGCAGGATCAAAAGCTACCGTATCGAAAAAGCCGAACAGGCCAGGTTGCAATCCGCCGCCGACACCGGCGCGCTGACCAGCGGCGAACGGCGATCTGACGCCAACGACGATACCGACATGTTGATCGGTTCGGTAAAAGCCACCGATATTACCGACGAGGATGAGCGAGAAGTCACCGCCAGTGTACGAGAGGCGACGGCAAAAATATTCGCCGATGTCGTCTCCGCCGAATACAAAAACCGCTTCAAGGCGCTTCGAATGGGCATTTCCCAGGAAGCCGGAGGCAAGGTGAAGCTGCCGTTCATGCTGTCCGGGGATTTCGCCAAAAAATTCGATGCCGTGCTATGCCAATATGTCATTCCCGAATTTACCCAGCGCTGCCACGAATTGGTGACGCGCGGGGTGACCCGGTCCGCCGACCGGCAAAAATCCTATTTTCAGCAATTCACCGGGTTTGAAACCGGGCGCGGCGAGATTTGGGAACATTGGTCCCAAACCTGGACCGACGTGACGGCCAAACAAAAATTACCGACCCGGCCGACCGGCAAGGGAAGCGGCAAGAAAAAGAAGGGTATGTTCGGTATTTCCTTGAAAAAGGCGTCGGCCGCGGAGAGCGAAGCGGCGGACGCCGAGCTTGAGCGCTGGAAGGCCAGGATCGCCCAACTGGAAAAAACGAATGGCTTAGCCGATGCGGTTTGGGATGCCCTTTGCGAAGACTCGGACAGCTATATGCCGCCGATCCGCGACACCGACAGCAAGACGCTGATGGACTTGTTCGGGCGCAGTACCAAGAGCATCATGAAACAGGTTCACGCCATCAATCAGATCGTTCAGCAAGGCGACGAAGTGGCGCGCGCCTTCGAGGTCCTGCAACAGGGCAAGGACGTCGAGGTTTGCCTGTTGGCCGCCTGTTTCCAGCGCCCCGAGCTATATCTCGGCCGCAAACAGATGCTCAAGCAGCTGCTGGGCGGCTTCCGCGGCACTCACTTCCCGCTGATCCTCCGTTACCTGCCCCAGCACATCCGGGAATAATACTTTAATTTCCCCGGGCGACTGGATATGACCCTATCCGGTAGCGCATTTTTTATGCGCCTGGTGATTGGGGATCGGGAATGACAAACAACGATATTTTCGATGTCGAGGGTCTGGTCACGGTGATCACCGGCGCGCATCTGGTTATCGATGGCGGTTTCTCGCTCGGCTTCGCCGACTGATACCGACCTTTGAAGGAACCGACATGGCTGAAAACAACCATCAATTCGCCGATGTCGGCAACCTGGACGAGTTTTATGAACTGGTGGAGCCATTGAACTTCGCCTGCGGCTGGCGCAATCGCCAACCGGACGGCGGCTCGTTTCGATCCCCCTACCGAACCGCGCATTGGAAATATAGCGACAGCCGGCCGGCCCTGGATGCGGCGGCAAAATTGATCAGCGCCGAGGACGCGGTGCGCCGCATTCTGATGTGCGTTAATCCGATACCGGGCATCCGCCCGAGCGTCGCGCCGACATTGTTTCATGCCTATCAGATGGTCCTGCCCGGCGAAACGGCGCCCTCGCACCGGCATCCCATGCATGCGCTGCGGGTGATCCTTGATGCCGAGAAAATGTACTCGGTGGTCGAGGGTGAAAAAATGCTGATGGAGACCGGCGACGTGGTGCTGACCCCCGGCGGCATGTGGCACAGCCACGACCATGACGGCGATGACCTCGCCTATTGGCTGGACGGCTTGGACGCGCCCTTCACCGGTGCCTTGGATCTGATTATTTTCGAGCCGCACCCCGATCATTACGAGCCGGTCAAGGTGGTGACCGAAGCTTCGCCCTTCCGCTTTTCTTGGGTCCATATCCAGAAAATGCTGGACGCGGCGGAGGATGATCCGGAGGGATATTTTGCCAAGCGGGTGCGCCTGGACACATCATCGATGCCGACCCTCGGCGCCTATGTGCAGCGTTTAGGTGCCAGCCAAGCGACGCGCCGTTACCGCACCAATGCCAATGTGTCCTTCGCGCCGATGCAGGGCAGCGGCGTTTCCATCATCGAGGGCGAGGAAATCCGCTGGAACCGGGGAGATATCTTCGTCGCCCCATCCTGGCGCTGGATCGAGCACCGGCCCGATGGCGACAGCGTCCTTTTTTCGATGACCGACGAGCCGCTCCTGCGCTTCGCCCGCTACTACAAGTTCGAGGGCGAGTAAGTTTAGGTAAATTTGAGCGCCCCAGAACTCCATCGCGATGGTTTCGATAAATTGTGGTATTGTTCGCAAGGGCTCGCGTCACGGGGAGGATCATGGCGGAACGCAACGTGCAGAGGCGTTTGGCGGCCATCCTGGCGGCTGACATCGCCGAATATACGCGCCGCATGGAGGCCGACACCGACGGCACCGTCGCCGCCTGGCACGCGGCGCGCGCCGATGTCATCGATCCCGGGATCGCGGAATTTTCGGGCCGTATCGTCAAACATACCGGCGACGGCTTCCTGGCCGAATTTGCCACCGTCCAGGACGCCGTCAATTGCGCCACCGCCATGCAGGCGGGATTGGCCGATAGCCCCCTCGAATTCCGCATCGGCGTCAATCTCGGCGACATCATCGACGACGGCGAGGATATCCACGGCGAAGGCGTCAATGTGGCGGCGCGCCTGGAAGGCCTGGCCGAGCCCGGCGGCATCTGCATTTCCGGCGGCGTCTACGATCAGGTGCGCAACCGCATCGATATGGCCGTCGACGATATGGGCGAGCGGGAAGTGAAACACGTTTCCGCGCCGGTCCGGGTTTATGCGATCAAACCGGCATCCGAAAACCAAGCCGCAACCGCAAGCGTCCAGCCGGCACCCGCCCCGGCCGCGCCGGTGCCGGGCTTCGCCGACCGTCCGGCCATCGCCGTGCTGCCGTTCGCGAATATGTCCGGAGATCCGGAGCAGGAATATTTCGCCGACGGCATCGCCGAAGACATATTGACCCGCCTCGCCATGTGGCGCTGGTTGCCGGTGATCGCCCGCAACTCCAGCTTCGTCTACAAGGGCCAGGCGGTGGATGTGAAAACGGTGGGTGCCGATCTGGGGGCGCGCTATGTGCTCGAAGGCAGCGTCCGCAAATCTGGAGACCGGGCGCGCATCACCGGCCAGTTGATCGACGCCGATACCGGCCACCATGTCTGGGCCGACCGCTACGACCGGGTGCTGGGAGATATCTTCGACGTTCAGGACGAAATCACCGATGCCATCGCCGCCGCCCTGGAGCCCGCCGTCGGCCGCGCCGAGATGGAACGAACGCGGCGCAAAAACCCAAACGATCTGGATGCCTGGGACCTCAGCCAGCGCGGCGGCTGGCACTTCAACCAATTCACCAAGGAGGGCTTCGCCGCCGCGATCCCGTTGTTCGAGCAAGCCGCCGCCCTCGATCCCACATTCGTGCAGCCGCTGGTCGGGATTGCCGCCGTCCGTATTATCGAAGCCCTGCTGACCTGGGCCGACAACCCGCCGGCGGCACTGGCCGAAGCCCACCGCATGGCCGAGGCGGCGATGGCCATTGACGATCTTGATCCCTGGTCGCACGGCATCATGGCCTATTCCCTTTCCTATATGGATCAATCTGAAAACGCGGTCGTCGCCGCCAGGCGCGCTATTGAACTGAACCCCAGCTTCACCCTCGCTCACCATGCGCTCGGCGTCGCCCATATGTTCAACGGCGATGCCATGGATGCGGTCGCGGCAGTCGAAACCGCCCTCCGCATAAGTCCCAATGATATGTGGACGCCGATGTGGCTGGGCACCTTGTCGGCGAGCTATAACCTTGCGCACGACTATAAGACGGCGCTGGAAATAGCCAAGCGCGGGCTGCAGAAGGCGCCCAAATATCCGATCTTGCTGCGCTGCCTGGCCAACGCGCTCGGCCAATTGGGACGCACCGGCGAAGCCGCCGAGGCCCTGGCGCGGTTCCTGGAGGTGTCGCCGGATTATACCGAGGAAACGGCGCGTTTCTCCGTTCATTTCAAGGACGAAGAAGTGTTCCAGCACTACCTGGAAGGCCTGCGCAAGGCCGGCTGGCAGGGTTAGGCCCCGCTCCCTAAAACTTCAGCGGCATGGCGCGCACCACGTGCGGCAGCGCCCGCACCTTTTCCGCCAGTTCCTCGCTCACCGGCTCATCGGTTTCGACCAGCGCGATGGCATCGCCGCCGACCTCGCCGCGGCCCAGGTTGAAGGTGGCGATGTTGATCCCGGCTTCGCCGAGCAAGGTGCCGAGGGCGCCGATGAGACCGGGCTTATCCTCGTTGGTGATATAGAGCATGTTGGGGCCCAATTCGGCATCGATGGCGATATCCTTGATCTCGATCAGCCGCGGCTTATCGCCATGGGCCAGGGTGCCGGCGACCGAGCGGGTCTGCTGTTCGGTGGTCACGGTCAGGCGCACCAGGGTCTGGAACTCGTCCAATGAATCGCAGGTGCTCTCGGTGATCTCGATATTGCGCTCCTTGGCGACCGCCGGCGCGCTGACCATATTCACCGTTTCCAGGAGCGGCGATAGCAGCCCTTGCAACACCACGGCGGTCAGCGGTTTGGTGTTGAGCTCCGACGCCTGGCCGCAGAATTCCACCTGCACTTTCTTGAGGGCGCTTTCGGTGACCTGGCCGGCGAAGCTGCCCAATTGTTCGGCGAGCTTCATATAGGGCATCAGCTTGGGTGCGTCCTCGGCGCTGACCGAGGGCATGTTGAGGGCATTGACGACGGCGCCGTCGAGCAGATAGTCGGACATCTGTTCGGCGACCTGGATGGCGACATTGACCTGGGCCTCGTTGGTGGAGGCGCCGAGATGCGGCGTCGCCACCACCTTGTCATCGCCGAACAGGATGTTTTCCTTGGCCGGCTCCTCTTGGAACACGTCCATGCCGGCGCCGGCAACCTTGCCGGCATCGAGCGCCGCTTTCAAATCCGCTTCGATAACCAGGCCGCCGCGGGCGCAATTGATGATACGCACGCCGTCCTTCATTTTTTCGATGGCCGCCGCGTCGATGATGCCACGGGTGGCGTCGGTCAGCGGCGTGTGCAGGGAGATAAAATCGGCGCGCGCGAACAGCTCAATCAGTTCCACCTTGTCGACGCCAAGATCGGTGGCCCGTTCGGGCGACAGGAACGGATCGTAGGCGGCAACCTTCATCTTCAGCCCCAAGGCGCGGTCGGCGACGATCGAGCCGATATTGCCGCAGCCGATGATGCCGAGGGTCTTGCCGTAAAGCTCGACCCCCATGAAGCGGGATTTCTCCCATTTGCCGGCATGGGTGGATTGGCTGGCTTCGGGGATATCGCGGGCCAGCGCGAAGATCATGGCGATGGCGTGCTCGGCGGTGGTGATGGAATTGCCGAACGGCGTGTTCATGACAACGATGCCGCGCCCGCTGGCCGCCGCGATATCGATGTTGTCGACGCCGATGCCGGCCCGGCCGATGACTTTCAAATTGTCGGCGGCGGCAATGATTTCGGCGGTTGCCTTGGTCGCCGAACGCACGGCAAGGCCGTCATAATCGCCGATGCAGGCTTTCAGCTCTTCCGGGCTCATCCCGGTAATAACATCCACTTCCAGTCCGCGTTCGGCGAAAATCTCGGCGGCGCGCGGCGACATGCTGTCGGAAATCAATACTTTTGGCATTTATCTTCTCCTATAAATCTCGACGCCGGATCAGGCCCAAATCAGCCAGAGATTTCGGTTTCGGTGATGGCCAGTGCCCAGTCGATCCAATGGCTGAGCGCTTCCAAATCACTGGTCTCGATGGTGGCGCCGGCCCAAATGCGGAGCCCCGGCGGCGCATCGCGGTAGGCGTCGATATCGAAGGCCACGGCCTCGGCGTCCAGCAATGCGCCGACGCGCTTGGCGGCGGCCGCCTGATCGTCACCGGAAAGCCCGGTGAACCAGGGCGCCACGATCTTGATGCAGACCGAGGTGCAGGACCGGATGTCCGGGCTTTCGGCGAGGAAATCCACATTCGGCGAATTTTCCACCCAGCGCGCCAGCGCCGCCAGGTTGGCTTCCGAGCGGCCGATCAGGGCCTTCAGGCCGCCGATCGATGCGGCCCAATTGAGCCCGTCCAGGGCATCCTCGACGCACAGCATGGAGGGGGTGTTGATGGTGGCGCCCTTGAAGATGCCTTCGTTGAGCTTGCCGTTTGACGCCATCCGGAACAGCTTCGGCATCGGCCAGGCCGGCGTATGGCTTTGCAGCCGTTCGACGGCGCGCGGGGACAGGATCAAAACGCCGTGCTGGGCCTCGCCGCCCATCACCTTCTGCCAGGAATAGGTGGTGACATCCAATTTATCCCAGGGCAGGTCCATGGCGAACACCGCCGAGGTGGCATCGCAAATGGTCAGCCCCTGGCGCCCACCGTCGATCCAATCACCGTTCGGCACGCGCACCCCGGATGTGGTGCCGTTCCAGGTGAAGATCACATCGCGGCTGAAATCGACCGCGCCCAAATCAGGCAATTGCCCGTAGCTGGCTTCGAGAACGCGCACGTCATCGAGCTTTAATTGCTTGGTCACGTCCGAGACCCAGCCGGCGCCGAAGCTTTCCCAGGCGAGGACATCGACACCCAGCGGCCCCAACAGGGACCAGAGCGCCATTTCGACGGCGCCGGTATCGGACGCGGCGACGATGCCGATCCGGTAATCGTCGGGAAGCCCAAGGACAGCGCGGGTCTTGTCGATAACGCCCTGGAGCTTGGCCTTGCCCAGCTTGGAGCGGTGCGAACGGCCGAGCGCCGCATCGCCGAGGACCGCCGGCGTCCAACCAGGACGCTTGGCGCAGGGACCGGATGAAAAGTTTGGATTGGCCGGACGGGTGTCCGGTTTAGCGGGTGTGTTCATGGATAATCTCCCATCCTTGCAGATGGGTCGCGACCCGTTGGGAGGCCGTGGCCCGCCGATGGTTCTATAGATAAGCGGCGCGGTGGTCAATTAACATTTATGCACCATAGATGTGCAAAATCGGGATGCGCTGAATGACCATGCCGATTGCCCGCCGCCTGACGGCAGGTAGCGGCCAAAAACGGATTATTACAAACTTAATGTCAAAAAAACGGGCATTTGGGTGTATAATGACGGCAAGGCAGTATCTCTCGATCGCGTAGAGAGACCGAGTGGTAGAGAGCGGAAGTAGGGCCGGCACGGTGCTCGTTCTGCTTGAGAGGTGCTGTATTTAACGTGCCGACCCCGGGACTCGATGAGTTCTTAAGATTGCTCAGCCGGCGAAAGGCGCGCCGAAGTTGTCTCGCCGGTCCGGCTGTCCAACCAGTCCGTTGAAACTGCTCCCTATCACCGCTTGCAAGTGGAGATAGAGCCATGTGCGGACGATTGTTAAGATTGGCGTATTTGACGCTCCTGGTAGCGCCGATGAGTCTCGCTCCGGAAATCTCCCAGGCGGGGCACACCGCGATGAGCCAACAGGCCGACGGCACCATCGCCTATGTTGGTTTCATGCACACCAAAAAGCTAGCGCGGCAAGTAAGGCTGTATCCGAGTACGTATAAAGATCATGGTGCCAAGCAGATTCCGACAGGAAAATTCAAGTATCATATCAACGCCGTTTTGTTCGATGCGGATAGCCACAAACGCATCACCAACGCGGAAGTACGGGCACGCGTTGCACCGCTCGGTTTTGGCGGCTCGTTCAAATTGCTCGAACCGATGTTAACCGCCGGGGTGATCGAATATTGCGACTATTTAGATATTCGGCCCAGCCATCGCTATAGGGTCGATCTGAGCATCAAGATTCCCGGCCGGCCAAACGAAATTCGGATGCGGTTTGATCATGAGTTGCCGGAATGAGGTGGATCAGTGGCCTGTATCATCTATGCAGGGACGTAATATAGCGATCCGCTTTCCGGGCTGGACGGCCCCTCCTCGCCCGCCTGCCGACTTGCCTCAAGACCTGCGACAGGCCATAAATTTCCGATGCCATCGCCGCAAGACAAGCAACTTCCTTGCCGTGTCCGGCCGTTCCCGGGTGGCACCCCGGCGCGCGTCTTGTCCCTAGAAGCGGAATGACCCGAAGGAGGTCCAGATCAAGGCGCCGTGGGGCCGCGAAAATCGCCGGCGCCAATGCCGCCGGCTTGCTCGCCATCCTGGTCGCCGCCGAGCTGGTATTCGGCAATTGGATATTCGGACCCGAATTCGGTTTCCTGAATATCCGCCACGGCGAACGGCACCGCCTCGACGTGTCCGAGTTCATTCCGGGCGGCGGCATCATCACCTATACGCGCGATGAATATGGCCTGCGCGGCGACTATGGCGGTGATCCGAAAAACATCGATATCCTGGTCATCGGCGGCAGCACCACCAACGAGCGGTTTATCGACGACGCCGATATCTGGACCGCCCGGCTGCAGGAGAACTTCGAACGCGCCGGCGCGCCGGTCAAGATCGCCAACGGCGGTATCGACGGCCAATCGAGCCGCGGCCACATCAAAGCCTTCGAGCTCTGGTTCCCGGGCATTCCCGGTTTGAAGCCGAAATTCGTGCTCGCCTATACGGGCATCAACGACACGGCGGTGGGGGGCGCCGCCGACCCCAAATTCGACGACATGAAATCGCCGGAGCTTTTGCGCCGGTTGCGCCATTACGTGATGAACCACAGCGTCCTTTACAACCAGTTCCGCCAAATCCGGGGCATCTTCAAGGCCCGGGACGCCAAACTGATGCATGGCGGCAATTCCTTTAAAGGCGGGGTCTGGACGCCGGTCAACGACTTCACCGATCTGGCGAAACTGAAGACCGAACAGGCCGGGCGGCTTGGCGGCTATCGGCGCCGCCTGGAAACACTGGCCGGCGCCATTCGCGACTTTGGCGCCGAGCCTATTTTCGTGACCCAACCAGTGGGCGAATTCAAGATTGCCCAGGGTCGCCTTCTCAAGCTGATGCAACCCAGTGATCTAGCCAAGGATTCAAGGGTTTCCGACGGATTGCTAAAGACAATGAACTTGTTCAACGGCGTTACCCTGGCGGCTTGCGCCAAATTAAAGGCGCGCTGCACGGACCTTGCCCGCCGCATTCAATTCAAGGACGGCGATTTCTACGATGCCCTGCACACCACGCCGGCCGGTTCCAAACGGATCGCGGATTTCCTGTTTGCGGCGCTGGAAGCACCGGTACGAGCGGCGATCAAGCCTGGAAAGTAGTTGGGTTCCGCCAGCCGGCCCGCCAGCCCCTCGCGTTCACACCCATTCACAACTCGTTTAAACCCCATTCACACTGGGTGTTTATAAAATGCTTAATTATTGCCGATCACCGGACTTCCGCAGGCTTGAAATTATTCGCGTGCATTGAAATATGACTTCGACCGAAATCATGACCGCCAGTTATACGCAAAGCGCCGCGCCCACGGACACCGACATGTTCGCCGCGCCCCTGATCGGCATATTGCGCAAAAACGCCGGCACCGCGTTGCTGGCCAATGCCGTATTGGCCGTCGCCGTCGCCGCCGTCATGCGCGGTGCGGTGGAAACCCCGGTCCTGATCGCATGGCTGGCGGTGGTTCTGGCCCTCAATGGGGCGCGGCTGCTGCATATCATGACCAGCCGGAATACGGCGGGCGAATTCGACGTCGGATGGCTCTGGGCGCGGCTGTTCACCATTGGTGCCGGCCTGACCGGCGCGGCATGGGGCATCGGCGCGGTTGTCATGTTCCCGACCGATGCAATCCATCTGCAGGTGTTCCTGGCTTTCGTGCTCGGCGGACTGGCCGCCGGCGCGGTGGTGTCCTCGGCATCCTGGCTGCCGGCTTACTTCGCTTTCGCCGTTCCCGCGCTGGCACCGCTGATCATCAGGTTTCTCGTGGTTCCCGGCGAATTGCCGCTGGTGATGGGCGCCATGCTCCTTTTGTTTTTGGGCTTTTTGGGTGCGTTGGCGCGCTCATTCAATGCATCGCTGCGACAAACCATGTCGCTTAAGGGTGAACGGTCGCGCCTTTTGGACGAGCGCAATCTGTCAGAGGCGTTTTTCTCCAAGACCTTTCATTCGAGCCCGGTGTTGATGACCCTGTCGAACCCCAGGGACGGCACCCACTACGATGTCAACCGGGCCTGGTCGGCGCTGACCGGCTACAGCCACGAACAGGCGATGCGCAAAACATCCCTGGAACTGGGGCTGTGGACACGGCCCGAGGACCGCCAAACCTTCATCGAAATCCTGAACCGCGATGGCGCCGTGTCCGGGTTCGAAACCGTCTTCCGGGCGCGCGACGGCTCTGAGCGGGACATGCTGGTGGCCGGCGAATACATCCGGGAAGGCGAAAACGAAAAGCTCCTGTTCATCGGCCAGGACATCACGCGCCTGAAGGAGGTCGAGCGTTTGAAATCGGAATTCGTATCGGTGGTCAGCCACGAGCTCCGCACGCCTTTAACTTCGATCAAGGGCTCCCTCGGCCTGGTGCTCAGCGGCGGAACCGGCGAGGTTGCGGAAAAATCGCGCCAGCTTCTGACCCTTGCCGAGCGCAACACCGACCGCCTGACCAGCCTGGTCAACGACATTCTCGATTTCGAAAAGCTTCGATCGGGCGAGATGCAATTCGCGGACCTGCGGTTCGACCTGACGCACTTGGTGGGCGACATGGTGTCTGAGTGCGCGCCCCTGGCCGAGCAATTCGGCATCGAATTTGTCTGGTCCATGCCGACGCAAAAATTAAATGTCTCCGGCGATGCCGCCCGCATCGGCCAGGTGATCACCAATATCCTGTCCAACGCCGCCAAATTCTCGCCGGCCGGTGAACAGGTCGGCATATCCGTATCCTCCGAAAATGCGCGCGCCCGTGTCGAGGTCAGCGATCGCGGTCCGGGTATCGACGAAAGTTTCCGCGAAGCCATATTCGAGCGATTCACGCAAGGAGATTCATCGGACACGCGCCAGAACATGGGCACCGGTCTCGGCCTTGGCATTTGCAAATCGATCATCGACCATCACCTCGGCGACATCGATTTCCGGGCCAACGAAGGCGGCGGCACCACCTTCTTTTTCGAGCTTCCCTTGGCACTAGAAACTTAAATTGTAGTCATCCGTCAAAACTGATAATTGAGTTGGCCGCGCCGGAACCGGGGATATCCCGACCGCAATTGTCCGGCCGCGGCAACTAGGGGAGCCGACAATGAAATTGCTGTACTTCGATGACTTCAAACTGGGCGTTCTAAGCGGCGACAACGTCGTCGATGTCTCCGAACTGGTCGCCGATATTCCGCACACCGGCCCGCACGATCTGATCAACGGATTGATCGAACGCTTCGATGACTATCGCGGCAAACTGGAAGACGCCGCCGCCAACGGCGATGGTGTTCCGGTTTCGGGGTTGCGTATCCGCCCGCCGCTGCCGAAGCCCTACAATATCGATTGCATGGCGGTCAATTACATGGAGGACGGCAGCCGCGACGAGCCGGCGCCGATCAACGCTTTTCACAAATCTCCGAACGCCATCATCGGCGACGGCGATACCATGGTGCTAGAAGACGTGCCGGCCACCATCTTCGAGGGCGAGGCCGAATTGGGGCTGGTGATCGGCAAAAGGGCATCGAACGTCGCCCAGGCCGACGCCATGGATTACATATTCGGCTACACCAATTTTATCGACGGTTCGGCGCGCGGCCTGGGCCCGGGCGGCAACGTCTTTTATATGATGAAGTCGCGCGAAACCTATGCGCCGATCGGCCCCTATATCGTCACCAGGGATGAAATCGACGATCCCCAGAAGCTGGCGGTCAAGCTTTGGGTCAGCGGCGAATTGAAGCAGGATTTCAACACCGACGACATGGCCCACAAGATACCGCGCATCATCGAATGGATCAGCTCGATCCACACCCTGGAGCCCGGCGATATCGTGGCCACCGGCACCAACCACGGAGGGCTGTCGTCGTTCATGGACGGCGACAAGGTGGAATTGGAAATCGAGGGGCTCGGCCGCCTGACCATCAACGTGCGCGACGACTTGAAACGCACCTGGGCGCGGACCACCCGGCTGGAACACGCGCAATCGGGAGCCGAAGGCGTGCAAACGCCGCAATTGACCGGAAAATACGCGCCGGAGTAAGGGCATAGCGCGCGGGGGTTGGCATGGTCGGCCCGCGCGCGTACCGGCAGGCTCATTCTTCCCGGTGATTACTAAAAGTAAACTGTCACCGATTTGTCACCGATTTAAATCGGTGACGATTTAAATCGGTGACAGTTTACTTTTTAACACTTTTTAATATGGCAGGTGCCGAGATCGACGCCCGCCTATTCCTTTGCCGGCGCGCCGGCGCCGCCAAGCCTTGGCGCCGACAGCATCAGGCTGGCCAGCGCCAAGAGGCCGGCGAGAGCGGCCAGCGCATGCTTGTACTGGGCGTGCGGCGCGTCGAACAGATCGACGGCCACCGTGTTCCAGGCCCAAAGCACGAGCACCGCCACGCCCAGCAAAAAGCCGATGGTGATGGCGATGCGCCGTCCGTGGCGGCCAATGTGAGTGGGATCTCTCTGGTTCATTTCGATCTCCAGTATTATGACAATATAATTGTCATAATATACGTATTGACAATTTTATTGTCAATATTGCGCAGAAAAAGCTTCACGAGTCTGGGGACGCGCCGGGCACTCCATAGCAACCAACTGATATTAAGGAATAATTAGCCACCGAATGGATATACGGGATGACCGCTGACCTCGGTTTCGAGCATCAGCAAGCCGCCGGCTTCGGGCTCGGCCGCCAGCGCCGTCTCATCCAGCTTCTGCGAGGCGGTGGTGACGAACAGGGTCTTCATCTCCGGTCCGCCGAAGGCCGGCATGGTCGGCTGCGATACCGGCAACGGGATTTCCCGGTCGATCTCGCCGGCGGAATTTATTCGCACCACGCGGGCGCCGCCATAGAGCGCCGCCCAATAGCCGCCACTTGAATCCATGGCGGCGCCGTCGACGACGCCGGTTGTCGCCCGATCGAACGCGAAATAGGGTGCGCCCTCGCCGCGCCTGCCGGTACCAGGATCGAAAGCATGGCGCCGGACCATGCCGGCGCGGGTGTCGGTGTGGTACATGGTCCGATCATCGGGGGACCAGGCCAGGCCGTTGGGAACACGCAAGCCGCCGGCGATCTTGCTGACCGTCAGGTCGGGATCGATGCGGTAGAAGGCGCCGGTCGGCCGCGCCGGGTCTTCGGTATTCATGGTACCGAGCCAGAGCCGCCCGGCGGCATCGCATTTGCCGTCGTTGGGCCGGTTTTCGGGCCGATCCGATTCCAAGGCAAGCAGCCGTTGCCAGCTTTCCGCGCCGGGGTCGAAAGCATAAACGCCGTCCACCAGGGCGGCGATCAGGCCGCCGCGCCCGCGCAACGCGATCATGCCGACAAAGCCGGGCGTATCCCAGCTTTGCACCCGCCGGCTGGCGATCTCGGCCCGGTGCATGCGGCAAGCGCTGATATCGACCCAATAGAGCGCCCCCTCGGCCGCCGACCAGACCGGGCTTTCGCCCAGGATGGCGCGTTCCGGAGCGATGTTGATGATCTCTGACACAGGCGCCTAGATGCCGTAATACCAGGGCGCGAACAGGGTAAAGGTCAGCCACAGGATGATAATCAGCGGAATGCCGCCGCGCGCGAAATCGGTAAAGGNGTAATGCCCCGGCCCCATGACCAGAAGGCTGGTCTGATAGCCGATCGGCGTGGCGACGGCGCAGTTGGCGGCGAACACCACGGCGACGGCGAAGGCTTCGACCGGCATATTGAGCTCGTGCGCGATGCCGACCGCGATCGGCGTGAACAGCACGGCGGCGGCCTTGGCGCTGATGATGTTGGACAGCACCGCGATCAGCAGGAAAAAGGCCGACAGGATGACCGTCGGTTCGGCGCCGTAAAGGGCGGTGATCATATTACGCGCCAGCCAGGCGGCGCCGCCGGTCGCCTGCATGGCGAGGCCCATCGCCAGCGCCGCCGGGATCATGGTGAAAATTTTGGTATCCAGCGAGCGCGCCGCCATGCGGATGGAAAGGACCCCCATCGCGACCATGGTGACCGCACCCAACAGCGCCGCGATCATCACCGGCACCAGGCCGCTTGCGGCGCTGAGGATGACGGCGGCGAAGATGGCCATCGCCCGCTTGGCATGATCGAGGGCCGGCAGTTCCTCGGCCGACCATTCCAGCAACACCACATCGCTGTTGCGCCTGAGGCCCTGAATATCCTCGGGCCGGCCCTGGACCAAGAGGATGTCCCCTTCCTCCAGCGGGATTTCGGTGATCTGGGTGCGCATCATGCGCGAGCGGCGTTGCACGGCCAGCACCACGCAATGGAATTTATGTCGGAACCCAATGAGCCGCAAATTCAGCCCGGCCATGCGCGATGCCGGCGCCACCATCACCTCGGCCAACATGCGATCGCCGGTCTGCCAGCGGGCATCTTCGTCACGGCCATCTTGCAGGTCGGGCACCAGCAGGCCGGGATCATGGGCGACGGCGTCGGCCAGGACGGCGCGCGTGCCGGCGACCACCAGGACATCGTTTTCCTGGATCGTTACGCCCTCGAAGGGCGGCAGGAAAGCATCCTCCTCGCGTTCGATGACGCGCAGGATCAGGTCAGGATAGGCGCCGAAGATGCCGGCCACCGACTGCAATCCAATCACTTGGGATTCGGCGCCGACGGTGATCTGGGCCAGGTAGTGGCGGCCATCGCCGGCCAGCATGATTTCGGCGCCCGCCGCCCGGTCCGGCGTCAATTTGGGCACGAACAACAAGATAAAGACCAGCCCGACGCCGGCCAGCACCAGGCCGGGCACGGTGAACTGGAAAAAGCTGAACGGCGCTTCGCCAAGTTCCTCGAGCGCGCCCGAAACCAAAAGGTTGGTTCCCGAACCGATGATCGTGGTCATGCCGCCAAGCACGGCGGCGAAGGACAGCGGCATCATCACCTTGCTCGATGAAATATCGAAGCGCCGGGCCACCGCTTCCATGATCGGGATAAATATGACCACCACCGGAATATTGTTGAGGAACCCCGATACCGCCAGCACCACCACCAGCGTGACGACGATGGTAATCACCGAGGAGCCGCCGCCGATGGCCATGACGATGCGCGCCCCCCGGTCGAGGGCGCCGGCGCGCACCATGCCCTGGCCGATGACCAACAGCGCCAGGACCGTGACCAGGGCCGGATTGGCGAAGCCGGCGACCAGCCGCTCCGCCGACAGCACATTGCCGCCGCCGGCCACGGCGATCGGCTGGAAATGGAAATAGACCATGAAGACGCCGAGCACGCCGACCGAGGTCACCTCGACCGGCACCCGCTCCATGGCATAGAGGCCGAGCGCGCCGATAATCAGCGCGAATGTCACCCACATGGAAAGGTTGGGCGCTACCAGTTGTGTGGCCTCATGCATGTCGCCGGAGCCTCAAATGCCATCCATTTACAATTAGAGGTAAGGGCTTAGGCCAATTCCTGCAAGATGCCGGACAGTTCCCGCATATTGCCGAACACCCGTTCGGCACCGGCGGCGCTCAGCTTGTGCCGATGAGCGGGCCCGCAATGGCCGCCGCCGGTAAAGCCGAAAACCGCCATGCGCACTTCAGAGCGCGNCTTCGACGGCGGCGCCCAAATCCCCGGTCGATGCCTTGCCGCCCATGTCCGGGGTCAGGCAGGCGCCGTCGGCGAGCACCTTTTCGATGGCCCCGAGGATCGCCTCGGCGGCTTCCGTTTGCCCGAAATGATCGAGCATCATCGCCCCCGACCAGATCTGCCCGATCGGGTTGGCGATGCCTTGCCCGGCGATATCGGGGGCGGAGCCGTGCACCGGCTCGAACATGGACGGAAAATTCCGCTCCGGATTGATGTTGGCCGATGGCGCGATGCCGATGGTGCCGGTCGCCGCCGGGCCCAGGTCCGAGAGGATATCACCGAACAGGTTGGAACCGACGACCACGTCGAACCAATCGGGGTTGCGCACGAAATGGGCGGTCAGGATATCGATATGGAACTTATCCACCTCGACACCCGGATAGTTCGCGGCCATCGCCTCCACCCGCTCGTCCCAATAGGGCATGGTGTGGATGATGCCGTTGGATTTGGTCGCCGAGGTCAAGTGCCTGGCGGGCCGGCTTTGCGCCAGATCGAAGGCGTATTCGAGGATGCGGTCGACGCCGCGCCGGGTGAACACGGTCTGCTGGGTGACCATTTCATCGTCGGTGCCCTCGTAAAGGCGGCCGCCGATTTCCGAATATTCGCCCTCCACGTTCTCGCGCACCACGAAGAAATCGATATCCCCCGGCTGGCGCCCGGCGAGTGGCGTCGGCACGCCCTCGAACAGGCGCACCGGGCGCAGGTTCACATATTGATGAAACACCCGGCGGATCGGGATCAACAGGCCCCAGAGCGAGATATGATCGGGGACGCCCGGATATCCGACGGCGCCGAGAAAAACCGCATCATGGCTTTTGATCCGCTCGAGCCCGTCTTCGGGCATCATCGCGCCGGTCTGGTGATAGGTCTCGCAGGACCAGTCGAATTCGTCCCAGGTGAAGGAAAAGCCGAACTTGGCGGCGGCGGCGTCCAAAACGCGCACCCCTTCCGGCACCACTTCCCGGCCGATGCCGTCGCCGGGAATGAGGGCGATCTTGTACGTGTTCAATTTGTTACGCGTCCTTTGTCAGATCCAGCTTAAAATAGCGAAGCTCGGCGTCGAGATATATCGACGAGTCTTCGGAATAAGCGCCGGTTTCCTCGAACCCCAGATCGAGGTATAGGGCAATCGCGGCCTCCAACTGCGGTACGGTTTCGAGGCACATGGCCGCATAATTCTGCCCCCGGGCATGGGCGATGATACGCATCGTCAGTTCGCGGCCCAAACCGCGCCGGCGCCAGGCTTCACGCACAAAAAGCCGCTTCAATTCACAGATACCGTCTTCTTCCAATGGCCGCATGGCGACGATACCGGCGATCTTGGCGCCGTCGCGGGCCAAAAGGATTTGTCCCCCTGGTTCCGAATAGTTGCCCGGCAAACTTGCCAGCTCTTTATCGAAGTCCTTGAATCACAAATCCACGTCCAGCCAATTCTGGTATTCGACGAACAATTGCCGCGCGATCTCCATTTCATCGGGCACGCGGGCGGGCCGGAATTCAACAGCTCCAACTTTGACGTCCATGTTCAATCCTCCAGATGGATATTGACGCGCCGGTTGTGGGNGCCCTTGTTTTCGATCTTGCCGACGCGCAATCGGCCGATTTCGCCGGTGGCCGCTACATGGGTGCCGCCGCAAGGTTGCAGATCGGCGCCCTCGACCTCGATAATACGGACGCTACCGGCGCCGGTCGGCGGCTGCACCGACATGGTGCGCACCAGATCGGGGTTGGCGGCCAATTCGTCGTCGCTGACCGACGATACGCCGACGCTTAGGTTTGCGGCAACCAATCGGTTCAGCTCCGCTTCGATATGTTCCTTATCGAGGGAGGTATCGGGCAGGTCGAAATCCAGGCGGCTCTTGTCGGGCCCGATCTTTCCGCCGGTGACGCCGCCCTCGATAACCGCGCAAAGGAGATGCAGCCCGGTATGCATGCGCATCATGCGGTGACGCCGGTCCCAGTCAATTTCCGCGGTGACCGCTGTGCCAGGCTCCGGCAGGGCGGCGCCGTCGGCCGCCACATGGATATGATCGCCGGTGTCCCGGTCCTTGAAACAGTCGCTGATTTCGATCTCGCCGCCATCGGCCAAGCGGAGCACGCCGCTATCGCCCGGCTGGCCGCCGCCCATCGGATAGAACACGGTGGCATCGAGGACGATGCCGCGCGCGTCCGCCGCAATCACCAGCGCCTCGCAGGATTTGGCGTAAGCGTCGGCGCGAAAGATTTCTTCGGTCATTTTACCGTTCTACCATTGTATGCGCGTGGTTCAAGGGGCCGTGGCCGTGGCCGAAACCGGGCGCCGTGCGGATCGCCTCGATGACGTAATCGCGGGCGCGGCTGACGGCGGCTTCCAGGGCAAGCCCCTGGGCGATGCCGCAGGCGATGGCCGAGGCCAGGGTGCAGCCGGTGCCGTGGGTATGGACCGTGTCGATACGCGGGCTGGTAAATTTTTTTGCCGCGCCCGAAGCCTGCAAGAGAAGGTCCATCACCTCGGCTCCTTCCCGGTGTCCGCCTTTCAGCAGCACCGCTTCGGGGCCGAGATCGAGCAAGGATTTCGCCAGGTCTTCCGCGTCTTCAACCCCCGGCGCGGCGCGCCCGGTGAGGGCCTCGGCTTCCGGCAGGTTGGGGGTCAACAGGGCGGCGCGCGGCACCATTTGCTCCTTGAGGGCGTTCATCGCGTCATCGGCGAGCAGCGATGCGCCGCCCTTGGCGACCATCACCGGGTCGACCACCACCGGCACGCCGGCGGCCAGTTCGGCCAGGGTGTCGCAGACAGCCTCGACAATATCGGGGCGGTGCAGCATGCCGATCTTGACGCAATCGGCGCCGATATCGGTCAGCACCACTTGCATCTGGCGGGCGAGGAAATCGGCTGGCACGTCGTGGATGGCGAACACGCCTTCGGTGTTCTGCGCGGTCAGCGCGGTGATCGCCGTCATGGCGAAGCCGCCGAGGGNGGTGACCGCCTTGATATCGGCCTGGATGCCGGCGCCGCCCCCGGAATCGGAGCCGGCGACGATCAGTACCCGTCCCTTCAATTGGATGCTCCTTGGCTGTCAGGCGGAAACGGCTCGTTCGATTTCGCTGACAATATCGCCGACCACGCTGTCGATCAAAGCCTTATCCTCGCCCTCGGCCATGACCCGCACCAAGGGTTCGGTGCCGGATTCGCGGATCAGGACGCGGCCAAGGATTTGGCCATCGCTTTGCAGGCGCGCCTCGCCCTCGGCGATGACCTTTTTGACGCCGGCGTCTTCGAGCGGCGCGGCGCCGCCCGCCGGCACATTGCGCAATATTTGCGGCAACGGCTCGAACGGCCGGCAAACCTCGCTCGCCGGTTTGCCGTTCTTGCTAAGAATGGTCAGCAGTTGCAGGGCGGCGGCCAGTCCATCGCCGGTGGTGCCATGATCGGCCATCACAATATGACCCGATTGCTCGCCGCCGAGGTTGCAGCCCAATTCGCGCATGCGTTCGACGACATAGCGGTCACCCACCTGGGTGCGGATCAATTCGAGCCCGATGGAGCCGAGATAGCGTTCCAGCCCGAGGTTCGACATCACCGTCGAAACCACGGCGCCGCCCCGGAGCCAGCCGTCGCCGGCCCAGCTTTCGGCGATCACCGCCATGATCTGGTCGCCGTCGATCAGGGCGCCGGTTTCGTCGGCGATCAAGACCCGGTCGGCGTCGCCATCGAGCGCGATGCCGATATCGGCACCGTGCGTTACCACCTGTTCGCACATCATTTCGGGATGGGTGGAGCCGCAGCCGTCATTGATATTGAGGCCGTCGGGATCGACGCCCACCGGCACCACCTCGGCGCCCAATTCCCACAACACCGCCGGCGCCACCCTGTAGGCGGCGCCGTTGGCGCAATCCACCACCACCTTGATACCGTCAAGGCTGACGCGGCGGGGGATCGTCCGTTTCACGAATTCCATATAGCGCCCCTGCGCGTCATCCAGCCTGAGGGCGCGGCCAAGGCGGTCGGAAACCGCCAAATCGCCGCTCATATCGGCATCCATGCGGGCCTCGATTTCGGCCTCGGCTTCATCCGACAGCTTGAACCCGTCGGGACCGAACAGCTTGATGCCGTTATCCTGATAGGGGTTGTGGGACGCCGAGATCATGACCCCGAGATCGGCGCGCAAGGAGCGGGTCAGCATGGCGATGGCCGGCGTCGGCAAGGGGCCGGCCAGGATTGGGTCCATGCCGGCGGCAACGAAGCCGGCGGTCAGGGCCGGTTCGATCATATAGCCCGAGAGGCGCGTATCCTTGCCGATGACGACCCGGTGGCGGTGGTCGCCGCGCCTGAAATAGAGGCCCGCCGCCATGCCCACGCGGAGCGCGATGTCGGCTGTCATCGGATCGCTGTTAGCGGTGCCGCGGATGCCGTCGGTTCCGAAAAACTTTCTGATCATGGCAGTCTTTATTTATTCCCCCAATTGTACTCCCACCGGTTTATACCAAGCCGGAGCAAAGGTCATTTAACAATTTATTGCGTTTCTTTACGGGGCGCCGGAAAGCGCCTTCGCCGTTGCGGCCACGTCATGCACGCGGATGATGCGGGCGCCGCCGGCCACCGCGCGGCGCGCCAGATCGATGGAAATATCCAAGCGATCCTTGGGATTTTCGGCCTTTCCGAACTTGCGCGAAAGGCCGACGCAGAGCGGCGGGCCGAGCAAGGCCAATTCGCCCAAGCGGTCCAGCAGTTGATAATTATCGGCCAAGCGCTTGGCGAAACCGAAACCGGGATCGATGCAAATGCGATCAGGCCCGATACCGGCGGCGGCGCAGGCATCGATTCGCAGCCTCAGATATTCCGAAACCTCGGCCACCACATCCGTGTACTCGGCCTCGGCAGCCATGCTTTGCGGGCTGCCTTTCATATGCATGAGGATCACCGAGGCATCGCCGGCGGCGGCAACCCGGATGGAATCGGCGTCCCAGGTCAGGGCGCTGACATCGTTGATGATGCGGGCGCCGGCTTCGATGGCGGCTGCCATCACCGGCGCATGGCGGCTGTCGATGGAAACCACGGCGCCGGTCGCCGCCAGTTCCTTGACCACCGGCTTAACACGCCCCAATTCTTCGCGCCAATCGACGGCTTCGGCGCCGGGGCGGGTCGATTCGCCGCCGACATCGATGATGCCGGCGCCGTCAGCCAGCAGCTTGAGGCCGCGCCGGACGGCATCGCCGGTATCGAATGCGTCGCCGCCGTCGGAAAAGCTGTCGGGGGTTACATTGACAATCCCCATGATGACGGGGCGGGCGAGATCGAGCCCGGCAAAGGTCATCGGATGATCACCGGATTGCGATTGAAAGGAACGGCCCCAGCCGCCGGCTCAGCCGCCGGGCTGGGGCTCCGGGTCCAAACCGCCCGCCGGTCCCTTGGCGCCGGCGCCGCTGGCCGGGACCGAGGATTTGGCGTGCCCTTCGTGCGATGAATCGTCATCATCGGGGCGGAAGATCGGTTCACCGCGCAGCAGCGCGTTCACTTCCTCGCCGGACAGGGATTCGTATTCCAGCAATGCCTCGGCCAGCGTCACCAGATCATCGGCTTTTTCATCGAGGACATCGACCGCCTGCTGCTCGGCATCCTCGATCAGGCGGCGGACTTCCTCGTCGATCATGCGCGCCGTGGCGTCGGATACGTTTTTATGGCGGGCGACGGAATGGCCGAGGAAAATTTCCTCGTCATTGTCGGTGTAGCGCAATGGCCCCAGCTTTTCCGAGAACCCGTATTCGGTAACCATGCGGCGCGCCATTTCGGTGGCCTGCTGGATATCGTTGCCGGCTCCGGTGGTGACGTTTTCATGCCCGAATGTTTTTATTTCGGCAGCGCGCCCGCCGAACATGACCGCAAGTTTCGATTCCAGCTCCAGCTTGGAATAGCTGTACTTGTCCTTTTCCGGCAGCGACATGGTGACGCCGAGGGCGCGGCCGCGCGGAATGATGGTGACTTTGTGCAAGGGATCGTGCTGGGGCACATTGATGCCGACGATGGCGTGCCCAGCCTCGTGATAGGCGGTCAGTTTCTTTTCCTCGTCGGACATCACCATCGAGCGCCGCTCGGCGCCCATCATGACTTTGTCTTTTGCAAATTCGAACTCGGCCATGGTCACCATGCGGTTGCCGGCGCGCGCCGCCAGAAGCGCCGCCTCGTTGACCAGATTGGCCAGATCGGCGCCGGAAAATCCGGGCGTGCCGCGGGCGATGATCTTGGAATCCACATCCGGAGCGCACGGAACTTTGCGCATATGCACCTTCAAAATCTTGTCGCGGCCGACGATATCGGGGTTCGGCACCACCACCTGGCGGTCGAAGCGGCCGGGACGCAGCAGCGCCGGATCGAGAACATCCGGGCGGTTGGTGGCGGCGATCAGGATCACCCCTTCGTTGGATTCGAAGCCGTCCATTTCGACCAATAATTGGTTGAGCGTCTGTTCGCGCTCGTCATTGCCGCCGCCGAGGCCGGCGCCCCGGTGCCGGCCGACGGCATCCAATTCGTCGATAAAGATAATGCAGGGCGCGTTCTTCTTGCCCTGTTCGAACATGTCGCGGACGCGGCTGGCGCCGACGCCGACGAACATTTCGACGAAGTCCGATCCGGAAATGGTAAAGAACGGCACGTTGGCTTCGCCGGCGATGGCGCGCGCCAGCAAGGTCTTACCGGTGCCCGGCGGCCCGACCAACAAGCAGCCCTTGGGTATCTTGCCGCCCAGCCGCTGGAACTTGGCGGGATCCTTCAGGAACTCGACGATTTCCTCCAGTTCCTGTTTGGCTTCGTCGATGCCGGCCACATCCTCGAAAGTGACTCGCCCGGTTCGTTCGGTCAGCATGCGCGCCCTGGATTTGCCGAAACCCATGGCCTTGCCGCCGCCCGATTGCATCTGGCGCATGAAGAAAATCCAAATACCGATCAGCAGCAGCATCGGGAACCAGGAAATCAGGATACCGAACAGCGACGGCACCTCGTCCTCGAGCGGCACGGCGGTGATGTGAACGCCCTTTTCGCCGAGCTTGGAAATCAGGTTCGGATCGTTGGGTGCGTAGGTGCGGAAGGCGCGGCCATCCTCGAAATGGCCGGATATTTTTTTGCCCTGAATGGTGACGTTGCGGACGGTGCCGTTATTGACCTCGGCAACGAAATCGGAAAAGGCGAGCTGTTGGTGCGGGCTGCGGTTGCTGGCGCCCTGAAACATGTTGAACAGGGTGAAAACAAGTACCGCGATGATGACCCAAACGGCCAAATTCTTACGGAAATTCAATTCGCTGTCCTTTTCTGCCTTGGTTCGGGATCCGTTTCCGGCTCCCCGGCCTCGCCGCGATAAATACCGGTCAAGCGCGCGCGTCGGTACTTATAATTGCGGACAACCATCCTTACCAGACTATTCAGATAGTCCGCAACGGCCTTGAAACAAGTGGAATCTGGCCGTTTTCGCCAAATTCGAGTTGGCGCCACCGGATCGTGGCCACTTGGACGCCGGGCAATCCGCCCTCGGCCCGCAAAAAACCCAGATGCGGCACTTCGGCGACAGCGCCGCCCGTAAACAATGCGGGCAAGGCGGTGCGCACCGGATAGGGCAATGCGCGGCGCCGCGCGGCGGGTAATTTCGAAGCGATTTCCGACCATCCGGCGGCGCCGAGCGGGCCCAAATATACCGGCGTCTCGGCACCGTCGTCGCGGGCCTGAAGCGAAATTTCGAACACCCCGCGCCACTGGATTTGCTGGCCGGCGCGCACCGGTGTTCTTTCCCCCGGCTGCCGTTCCTCGCGGCAAATCAGGATTTCGCCGCCCTCGTATTTTCCGACCCGCTTGATGATGCGGCAACCGGCGAGAGTAAACGGGCGCTGATCGGCGACCGCCGACATCCGCTCGAGGCAGCGTTCCAGCCTATCGGTATTGGGCGGATAGGCCCTGCCGCCGACCATCCCGAGCACCTGGCGCAAGGCATGTACGGCAACGGCGCCGGGAGCGCCCAAAAAAACTTGCCCGCGAAGTTCGGCATAGCCCGCTTGGCGCCAGGTCACGCCCGCGGCCGTCAATTCTTGCGCCAACCCGTCGAGACTATTTCGGATCGATGAAAACTGGCCCGCGAGAAGGGCGAGGCGCGCCGGCTCGATGCCGCGGCCGGCGAGCCCGGCGACCATCCGGCGGCTGCGGGTGCGCGTAAAAGCCGGGTTGTCATTGGACGGATCCTCGATCCATTTCTGGCCGCGCGCCATCAGGGTTTGGCGCAGACGGGCGCGGCTGACGCCCAATAGCGGGCGGTGGATGATGACGCCGCCGCGCCGGATAACCGGCGCCATGCCGGCCAGGCCGTGCATGCCGGCACCGCGCGCCAGGCGCATCAGAAAGGTTTCCGCCTGATCCTCGAGATTATGGGCAACCAGGATATGGGCGACGCCAGTGCGCCGCGCCCACTCTGTCATCAAGCCGTAACGGGCTTCCCGGGCGGCCGCCTGGATGCCGCTGGCGGGCTTTTCGCCGTCCCATGTCAGCACTCGATGGCGGATGCCCGCGGCGCCGAGCCAGGCGCCCACCTGCGCCGCTTCGGCCGCCGATCCGGGGCGCAAGCCATGATCCACGGTGACGGCATCTAGCATGCCGCCATGACGCCGCCGCCATGCATCGGCCAGCAAAGCAAGCGCCATGCTGTCGCCGCCGCCCGAAACCGCCACCGCAACCGGCGCGCCGGGCGCCACGTCGGCGGCGCGCATCAAACCATCGAATTCAAGATCGCCGACCGGCCCGCTGGTATCGTTTCCCGGCTGGGCATCATGGCGGACATCAAGGCCGGCGGCGTCAACCACAATCGGCGCGGGTCCGCTCACGCGCCAGCAAGCGTTTGATCCGGCCCGGCGCATCGGGGAAATCGCTGGTCAGCTTGCCGAACATGGCGCAGGCTTCGCTTTTTTTGTCCATATATGAAAGCGACATACCGAGACTTAAGAGATTGTCCGGCGCCTTGTTGCCCTCGGGATCGCCGCGAAAACCCTCTAAGAACGCCTCGGCGGCGGCGCGGTAATCGCGCCGCACATAATAAGTCCGGCCCAGCCAGTAACGGGCGTTGGCGATCAACTTATGCTTGGGATGGGTATCGATGAATTCCTGAAAAGCCCGCGCCGCTTTTTCGTATTCGGCCCGGTGCACCAGATCCTGGGCGAATCTATATTGCACCTGCGGCGTGCCCTTGGGCAGGATGTGCGGCACCGGTGGTGGTGGTGGCATTAATGGCTGCATTGCCGCCTGCTGACCGGCCACAGACGCCCTGCCTTTCTTGACGGCATCCAGATCACCTTGGGAAATGGAGCCCAGGCTTTGCGCCGGCCGCGCGAACGACGCGCCGCCGGTGGTCGGCCCGACCTGCTGCACACCGGGGGCGCGCGGCACCCCGGAAATCTGCGGTGGCGTCAGCGGTGCCTGGGATGGCGCCCCAGCCCGCGCCGGGGATGGCGCCCGGACCGAGGCTTGCAGCAGACGCTTTTCCAAATCCGACAGGCGCAGTTCCATATCGGTGACCAGCTTGTCGAGGCGCGACGACAATTGGGTCATGGTATGATTGAAATTTTCGATATTGCCGGTGGCGGCGCGGATTTCATTTTCCAGGTCCGAGAGGCGCGCTTCGATGCGCGCCACGTAAGCCGTGCCCAAGCGCGCGCCGGCGGCGCCCGGCGGCGCGGATGCCGGCGTTCGGCCAGGAGCAGGTCGGGCGGCAGACGGCGCGNCGGCGGGCGCCGGTTGCGCGCCGCGATGGACTTGCCGGTTCAAGGCGCGCATGTCCCGTTCCAGCCGCTGCAGCTTGTTGAGCACGTCTTCCAGCTTGCGGTCCTGGGCAAGCGCCCCGGGCGCACCGGCGCCGATCCCGGCAAACAGAATTGCGGCGGCGAGCAAAGCAAGGGCACAGGGCTTGAAATAGCGTTTTAGCATTGATCGAATTCCGCTGATCTTCTGCCGATCAATCTTGTCAAAAACAAGGCGCCCGCTTCCCATCCAAGGGAAACGGGCGCCCGAATTCCGTAATAACTTCGGTTTAATCAGCTACCGGCACCGCCAGTAACAACCGACACGCCGCGCCTGTTCTGACGCCACGAAGCTTCTTCATGGCCGAGCGCCACGGGGCGTTCCTTGCCATAGGAAATCGTCTTCAGCCGGTTCGGATTAACGCCAAGCGCGACCAGGAAATCGCGGGTCGAGTTGGCGCGGCGTTCGCCGAGCGCCAAGTTGTATTCACGGGTACCGCGTTCGTCGCAATGCCCCTCGATGGTGATCGAAACGGACGGATATTTCTTCAGCCAGGCGGCTTGCTTTTCAAGCTGACCGCGCTGGTTGGCGCGGATGTTGGATTTGTCGAAATCGAAAAACACGCGGTCGCCGACATTGATGACAAAGTCCTGCGCCGATCCGTCACGGATCCCCGCGACCGCACCGCGCCGCGCCCCCGCGGTGGAGGAGGAGGAGGACGACGCTTGCGACTTTGTGCCGGTGCCGGTGGAGGCGCCTTCCTCGACGGATGTGGACTCACAGGCCGCCAACAGGAACAGACCCGCAATTATAAAACCAAGATTCTTAAATCTCATACTTCTGTCCCCCTGACGGAAACTAGGATGGATGATAATTTACATATAGTCACAACAGATGCAAATTACCAAGGAGGTGGCGAAAATATACGGCGCCGAATACGGCCTACCACCGCATCCGGACGTTAAATCCTTGACTCTTATAGGATTATAGGCCGCGCCGGTCATGGAATCAAGGGGGACCATGCGGGGTCCGATGCATCCATCGGTGTTACGATCTGGCGCTCGTTCTGCCCGGTCAGGTCGATCGAATAAAGCCGCGTCCGTTTGCCGCCTTTTTTGGCCAGTGGGGTTTCACGGAAAAACATCAAAACGCGGCCATTCGGCGACCATGTCGGCGCCTCCACCAGGAAGCCGTCGGCCAGCAGCCTTTCGCCGCCGCCGTCGGGGGCCATGACGCCGATAAAAAAGCGCCCGCCGGAAATTTTGGTGAAGGCGATCAAATCGCCGCGCGGCGACCAGACCGGCGTCGCATAACGGCCCTTGCCGAAACTTATGCGCCGGACGCTGGAACCGTCGGCATTCATCAAATAAAGCTGCTGGGCGCCCGAGCGGTCGGAATTAAAAACGATCTTCTTCGCGTCGGGCGAATAATAGGGCGAGGTATCGATGGCCGAATGCCGGGTCAGCCTTTTGACCGCGCGGGTGCGGAGATCCATGGTGTAGATCTCGGTATTGCCGTCCTTGGCCATGCTCATGATGACCCTATTGCCGTCCGGCGAAAAGCGCGGCGAAAAGGTCATGCCCGGAAAATCACCCAGCATTTCCTGGCGCCCGGTTTCGATATTGAAGATATAGACGCGCGGCACATTGCGGTAATAGGACATGTAGGTGATTTCCTGCCGACTCGGCGAAAAGCGCGGGGTCAGCACGAGATCCTTGCCGTCGGTCAGAAAATGATGATTGGCGCCATCCCAATCCATGATCGCCAGCCGCTTTTCGCGCCGGTCCTCGGGCCCCTGCTCGGCGATATAGACGATGCGCGTATCGAAATAGCCGTTTTCGCCGGTCACCCGCTTATAGATGGCGTCGGCGATGATATGGGCGATGCGCCGCCAATTGGATGTCAAGGTGGTGTATTTCTGTCCGATGATCTGTTTTTGCGGCGCCACATCCCAGAGCCGGAATTTGACGTGCATGCGGTTTCCGGCCGCCAGCGTCACCAACCCCTGGGCCAGGGCGTCGGCGTTGAGGACGCTCCAATTCTGGAAATGGGGCACCGTATCCAGGGACTTTTCAACGGCGATGAACGCCTTCGGATCGACCGGCTTGAACAGGCCCGACATTTCCAAATCCGACTTGACCACGGCGGCGATATCGCGGCCGAGATCGCGCGCCGGCGCATCGGCGCCGATAAAATCGGTCACCGCGATGGGCATCGGCCGCACCGAGCCGCGGGTGATATCGACGCGCAATTCGGCGAACGCGACGCCATGCCAGAACGCCGCGATCAAGCAGACGCCGACGAACAGCCGGGCGGCGGCCCGCACCACATTCGATAAACTATATCCGGCTCGCCTTTTCATTGTCCAAACATTTCGCTGGGATTGAAGGTCAGCGTCAAGTCTTTCCATATCTCGTACTTGTCCCTCGGAAGATTATAGGGATTGCAATTTGGATTGCGAACCGCGCGCCAGGCGCTTTCCGCCGCCGCCAGCTTGAACGGATCTTTCTGATAGCTCTGTTGGTCGACAAGTTCGGCGTCATGAACCTGACCATTGGGCAGCAACCGCACCTTGATGGTGATGACGATATCGCGCGCGCCCTTGGAGCCGGGCTGGAAATTCCAGCATTTGAGCATCGCCCGGCGGATGCTATTGGCGATGGCGTCGATCTCGTTTTGCGTCACCCGCTTGGTCGGGTCGAATTCGCGTGGACGGCGGCTGAGCGTGCGCGCCAGTTGGTCCATGATCTCCGGCTTGGGTTCGCTTTTTTTCTTTTTCTTTTCATCCTTGGGCTCGGGCCTGGGGCGCAGGATGTCCTTTTCCAGATTCTTCAAGACGGAAGTGAAGGTATCGGGCGGTTTCGGCTTGCGCGACGGCTTGACCCGGGCAAACAGCTTCGGCGCCTTTGGCTTCGGCTTGGCCTTCGGCTTCGGTTTGGGTTTCGGCTTCGGCTTGGGTTTTGGTTTCGGCTTGGGCGGCGGCGGCGGCGGCACGGCGGCCACTTCCGGCACCGGTTCCGGCTTCGGCGGCGCCGGCGGCGGCTTCTGTTTTTTCGGCGGTGCCTTCTTCACCTCTTCCTTTGGCTTCGGCTTTTCCTTTGCTTTCGGCGCCGCCGGCTTCGGCACATTTGTTTCGGGGCCGGTCTCCACAACCTCGACGATGATCGGGATATCGGTGGGCGGCGGCGGCCGCCTCAGATGCGGCAGGCCGACGACGCTGGCCACGACAACGGCGATGTGCAAGGCAATGGAAAATAGAATGCCGGACCGCATGGCGCCTACTTCTTCGCTTTTTTCTTGGCGCGGCGGGTTTGCCGGCCGCGCGGCGCCTGGGTGATCAGCGCGACCTTCTTGAAGCCGGCCCTGTTGATGGTACCCATCACCTGCATGACGCGGCCGTAATCGATGCTTCTGTCGCCGCGCACGAAAATGCGGATATCGGGATTGGCGCCGGTGATGGCAATCAGGCGGGCGGCCAGCACCGACAGTTCGATCGCCGTATCTTGCAGGAATATTTTCCCCTCGGCGTCGACGGAAACCGACAATGGCTCCTCGGGATCGCTGATCAGGCTGGCCTGCGCCTCGGGCAAATCGACCTGCACGCCGACGGTCAGCAAGGGCGCCGTCACCATGAAGATGACCAACAGGACCAGCATCACATCGACCATCGGTGTCACGTTGATCTCGCTCATCGGCAGGGTGCGGGCGCGCTTCCATCTGCGCCCGCCGCGTCCGCCATTTGCCAGCCCCATCGCCATGATCAGTCGCGTCCTTCCAATTGCCGCGAAATGATGGCCGAAAATTCGTTGGCGAAATCGTCGAGCCGGGCGGCGTAGCGGTCGACGTCTTTCGATATCTTGTTATAGGCAACCACCGCCGGGATCGCGGCGACCAGCCCGAGGGCGGTGGCGAACAAGGCTTCGGCGATGCCCGGCGCGACCACCGCCAAGCTGGTGTTCTTGGTGATCGAGATCGCCTGGAAACTGTTCATGATGCCCCAAACGGTACCGAACAGGCCGATGAACGGCGCCGTCGAACCGGTCGAGGCAAGGATCGTCAGCTGCCGTTCGACGCGCTCGATTTCGCGGCTGACGGTGACGTCCATGACCCGGCCGATGCGTTCCATCAAGCTCGAGCCGACGGCGACGGAGCCGCCGCCATATCCGGTTTCCGCCGAACGCCGCCATTCGCGCATGGCGGCGCTGAACACCGCCGACATCGGGTCGCGCGGCTGGGCGCCCATATTGTCGTACAAATCGTCGAGCGAGCCGCCCGACCAGAAGCGGTCCTCGAAGGTCGAGGCATCGACATTCAACCGCCGTAGCCGTCTGACTTTCTCGAAGATGATGGCCCAGCACCAGATCGACGCGACGATAAGCACGATCATCACCGCCTTGACGATGAAATCGGCGCGCACGAACAGCGACCAGACCGAAAAGTCATAGGCGGCGGCGATGCCCGCCGCGTTCAGGGTTTCAGTTTCCATACTTGGTCCTTAAATCAAACTCTCAAACGCATTATTTCAAACAGCCCCCCGCGACAGGACGGCCTTGACCTCACCCGGCAGGCGCGCCGGTTTGCCGTCGATGGTCACGCAGGCGATGCGGACATCCATCACCACCAGATCCTCGGTTTCGCCTTTGACGGTTTGGCGCTTGACCGTCTGGCGCAACTCGAAACTGGCGCCCTTCAGCCCCAAGAGGCTGGTGTGCACTTGCAACTGCTCGCCGAGGCGCGCCGGCTTGAGGTAATCGGTGTTGCAGGAACGGACGGCGAAGACGACGCCGTCTTGTTCCTGCATGGCGACCTGATCGATGCCGGCTTGATAAAGGATTTCGCTGCGTGCCCGTTCGGCGAATTTCAGGTAGTTGGCGTAATAGACGATGCCGGCGGCATCGGTGTCTTCCCAATAGACGCGCAAGGGATGGACGTGCTGGGCGGCGCCAACCTGGTCCCGGTTTATTTTATTCATCCGCCGGCTCCGCATTTTCGGCCTCGCGCGCCAGCAATTCCAATTGGCTCTGATTGGCCGGCGCCGCCAGGCCCAGATGCCGGTAGGCGCCCTCGGCCAGCACCCGGCCGCGCGGGGTGCGCATCAAAAGCCCCTCGCGGATCAAATAAGGCTCGATCACCTCTTCGATGGTGTCGCGCTCTTCCGACAGGGCCGCCGACAGGGTTTCGGCGCCGACCGGCCCGCCGCCGTAGTTTTCGGCGATGCAGAGGAGAAAGCGCCGGTCCAGCGCATCGAGGCCGAGCCCGTCCACCTCGAGCCGCCCAAGGGCGGCGTCGGCAACATTAAGATCGACAACCGCGTTGCCGTTGACCAGCGCGAAATCCCGCACCCGGCGCAATAGCCGCCCGGCGACGCGCGGCGTTCCCCTGGAACGCTTGGCGATCTCCAGCGCGCCCTCGCCGGTCAGTTCCAATCCTAAAATGGCGGCGCTGCGTTCGACGATGGTCACCAGATCGCCGGGCTCGTAGAAGGACAAATGCAGCAATATGCCGAAGCGGTCGCGCAACGGCGTGGTCAGCAGCCCGGAACGGGTGGTGGCGCCGATCAGGGTGAAGGGCGGCAGATCGATGCGCACGCTCCTGGCCGCCGGCCCCTCGCCGATGATCAGGTCGAGCTCGCCATCCTCCATCGCCGGGTAGAGAATTTCCTCGACCGCCGGCTGCAGGCGGTGGATTTCATCGATGAACAGGACGTCCAGCGGCTGCAAATTGGTGAGGATCGCCGCCAGGTCGCCGGCCCTGGCGATCACCGGCCCCGAGGTGGCGCGGAAACCGACGCCCAATTCATTGGCGGCGATGCGCGCCAGCGTCGTCTTGCCGAGGCCGGGCGGACCGTAGAGCAGCGCGTGATCCATGACATCGCCGCGCAGCCGCGCCGCCGCCACCGACATGTCCAAGTTTTCGCAAACCCGGGTCTGGCCGATGAACTCATCGAGCCGCCGCGGCCGCAATTGCGCTTCGGCCTGGTCCATTCCGGTTTCCTGGCCGGCTTCTTGGCTGGTTTCGCGGGGATCGATTTCGCGCTCTTTGTCCATGTCGGCCATCGCCATCTCACGCATGCGTCTCAAGGGCGCCAAGCTCGCCGAGGCCATCACGGATCAAGGCTTCCAGTTCGGCCTCCGAGCCCAGCCGCTGCGCCGCCTTGGCAACGGCGCTCAAGGCTTCGGAACGCCCGTAGCCGAGATTGACCAGCGCCGAAACCGCATCCGCCGAGGCCGCGCCGCCGCCGTCCGCCGGCTGGCCGGTGTCTGTTGCCGGCTTGCCGGTTGCCAATGCCGCCGCGCCGAGGGCGATGCCGCCGACCTTGTCCTTCAATTCGGTGACGATACGCATCGCCAGTTTCGGCCCGACGCCCTGGGCCTGCGACACCGCCGCCTTGTCGCCCGCCGCCACCGCCTGCGCCAGGGCATCGGTGGTGAGCACCGACAGGATGCCGAGCGCCACCTTGGCGCCGACCCCCTGCACCGTGGTAAGCAGGCGGAAGCCCTGGCGCTCGGAAGCGTCGGCAAAGCCGTAGAGATGGATATGATCCTCGCGCACATGGGTCTCGATGTAGAGGCTGACGGCGCCGGCGATGCCGGCGATACGGCCCAGCGTGCGGCTCGAACAAAAGACCAGATAGCCGACGCCGCCGACATCGATGACCGCCCAATCCTCGCCGCTGGTATCCAAGACCCCGGTCAGTTTGGCGATCATGCGGTTGCCTCCCCCGCCGCCAGCTTGTAGGCGGGGGCCGTCCGGTGGTGGGCGTGGCAGATGGCGACGGCCAGCGCATCGGCGGCATCATTCGAGGCCGCGAGGCAGCCGGGCAACAAAGTCCGCACCATCATCTGCACCTGTTGCTTGGCGGCGTGGCCGGCGCCGACCACCGATTTTTTTACCACGTTGGGCGGGTATTCCTCGATAATCAGGCCGAAGCGCGCCGGCACCAGCAGGGCGATGCCGCGCGCCTGGCCCAATTTCAATGTCGATACGGCGTTGACGTTGACGAAGGTTTCCTCGATGGCGGCTTCCGCCGGGGCGTGGGTTTCGATGATTTCGGCGAGGCCGTCGTAAAGCTGGCTCAGGCGGGCGGCCAGGGGCAAGCTGGATTTGGAGCGCACCACGCCATCGGCGACGTAAGTCAACCGGTTGCCGTCGCAATCGATGACGCCCCAGCCGGTATTGCGCAATCCGGGATCTATGCCGATCAGTCTAATCATCCCCGCTTGCCGCTCCCCTATCCATAAGCATATTCAGGCGCCCCAATCAGGCGCTGAGACGCGCCATCACCTCGTCGGAAATGTCGAAATTGGCGGCAACCCGCTGCACGTCGTCGCTGTCTTCCAGCACATCGAGCATTTTCAGAAGCGTCTCCGCTTCCTTCTCGCCGACCGCGACGGTGTTTTGCGGGCGCCAATCGAGGCGCGCCTGCGCCGGCGCGCCAAGGGCGGCTTCCAGCGAATCGCGGACGTTCGCGAAATCGTCGGGCGCGCAATAGATATCGTGGCCGGCTTCGCCCGATTCGACATCGTCGGCGCCGGCTTCCAGGGCGGCTTCGAAAACATCGTCGGCGCTGCCCGCCTCGGCCCCGTAGTTGATCATTCCGACATGCTCGAACATGAAGCTGACGGCGCCGGTTTCGGCCAGGTTGCCACCATGCTTGACGAAGGCGGAGCGGACCTCGGAGGCGGTCCGGTTGCGGTTGTCGGTCAAGGCCTCGACGATCACCGCGACGCCGCCGGGGCCATAGCCTTCGTAGCGGATTTCCTCGAAACTTTCGGCGTCCTCGCCGCCGGCGACGCGCTTGATGGCGCGGTCGATATTGTCCTTCGGCATGTTGGCGGCGCGCGCCGCCGTGATCGCGGCGCGCAGGCGCGGATTCTGGTCGGGCTCGGGAAGCCCCGATTTGGCGGCGACGGTGACCTCGCGGATCAATTTGGCGAACTGCTTGGCGCGCTTCGCGTCCTGGGCGCCCTTGCGGTACATGATGTTCTTGAATTGGGAATGGCCTGCCATGATCCTAGCTGCTTGGATGCTTGAGAAACTTGTCCGGATATTGCGGGAGAATGGTGTCTGAATGCTTAATCCAGATTTGCCCGATGCTTAACATGATTCCCCCAACAACGCACGCCCGCACGCCCGCGAGAAGGCGCCCGCGGACGCCCACGGAATAGCCACGCAATGTGGCGACAATGGGGCGGGGTGAGAGGGCATAGCGCGCGGGGGTTGGCATGGTCCAGCCTGCGCAGCCGCTTCGGCGGAGCGGGCTCGGCCCGCGCGCGTACCGGCAGGCTCGGTGGTTTCTGGCACGGGGTCATGACACGGGATCACCCATTAGGCCTCCCGTTGCAAGAGCGAACGAGAGGTAATTTCGTATTCGATCAACCGGGTTCCTGTTTCTCCGGCGGCATCTGCTCAATATATGCCGCCCGACCAGAGAAATGCCGTTCCTTTTTTTGCATACTGCAAAGAAAGGTCTTGAATGGCAGCATATCGACCGGTTGAGGCGGCAGCCCTTACCGGACGTAAGTGATCACAAGTTATCGATATATTTAACGACCCTTTGAATGGTGCTTGGAAGGCGCTGCCCATCATCAGACGGTGCTGGTGACTTGGTTCCGATGGCGGCGGAGCTCGTCAACCAGGAGGCTCGGCAGGGCAATGACCCGTTGATCCTTGGCTGACTTTTGTTTCTTGAGGCAATGGCATCGACAGGATTCAGGCCGCCGGCCCCGCCCGTGGAATAACCATAGCCATATTGCGGTTATGGTTATGAGCCTGTACCATACGAAGTCTCTGAACCGGGCCAACGCGCCATTGGCGGCTTTAAAATCGCCCATTTGCCAGGCGGAAAGGGGAGGTGCGACGAATTCATACGAGTCCGGTGAACACAGGGGGGGCCTCAGCAAACAAATTCCCGTTGAGCACAAGTTCACTTTTCAGAGGAGGGTTTTTATGCGCAAGAAACAACTTCTATTCGGCTTGGCGATCCTGCCGGCCGTTTACCTGGCAAGCGGCACCGAAACCTCGGCCGCGAAATTCACCTTCAACGCCTTTTATTTCGGACCCAAGCATACCAGCTTTACCAAGAAGCGGTGGTACCCGTATCTCGACGCCATCGAGAAGGCGAGCGGCGGTCAAATCAAGTTCAAACGCATGCACGGCTTTTCCGTTCTGCCGCCGCCGAAGATCTACGACGGTCTCGCCCGCGGCATCGTGCATGTCGCCTATACCCCGACCGTTTTCACCCCCGGCCGTTTCAAACGGACCCAAATGTTGATGCTGCCGGGATTGGCCAGGGACCGGGTGACCGGCGCCAAGATCGCCAACGAAATCCTTAGATTGCACGCCCATAAGGATTTCCCGGAAGTCGCCATGCCGATCTTCGACTACAGCGGCCCGCGTGAATTGTGGACGACAAAGAAACCTATCAGGAAGCTTTCGGATCTGAAGGGGCTCAGGGTACGGTACTACGGTGCGTGGAAGAAACCGGCCTTGTTGGCGGTCGGCGCCATCCCCACCACGATGCCGGCGCCGGAGCGGTTCATGGCTCTGGAAAGGGGATTGTTGGACGGAACCCTGGAAAGGTCGACGACCGTCGAGCCGTTCGGCATACAGGAAGTTATTCGCCACCGGATCACTTTCAACATGGGCGGCGCGATTACCGTCATCCCCTGGAACAAGGGGGCGTGGAACAAGATCGGACCGGATCTCCAGGCAAAAATCAAAGCAGCCAGCATCAAGGCGGCGATCGATCCCATCGCCGAAATGGGCCAGCACGACGACATAAACCTGGCGCGCAATACATGGGCCAAGAAATACGGCCTGAAGAACATAGACCCGTCGCAAGAGGAACTGGCAAAGTGGCAAAAGATCATCCGGCCCCTTTGGCAAAGATGGGCGGATAAACTCGAAAGCGATGGCGTAAATGGCAAGGAGATGTTGGCCGAAGTCCTGAGGGTTCAGAAGAAGCACGGTGAACCCGCCTATGTGCCCTACGTGAAACCGTAGGCGAAGGCTCGTTATCGTTAGCGGCGCGGGGGTCGTCGTATACCCGGTGAGTGGGAGAGCCGCCGCCAAGGTGCGCGGTTTCCACACTGTCCGGGAAAGGTTTTAGGAATACGATAACAGGTTGTCGGCAAGGGCAGCCTGAGCCGCCCCGCGGAGCGCAATCCGCTCCGCGGGGCATGGTTTACGCCGATCAGACCGGTCGTCTCTCGGGGGAGTCGAAATGCGCGAAATGGTGAAAGGCTTTGCGGTAAGAATTCGGTCGTTGATGCGTGTCAGCACCCTCCTGTCGATGATCTTGTTGTCGATAGTCGTGGTGATCGACGTCTATGACGTGTTGTCCGGAAAAATTTTCGACAAGCCCATTGCCGGCGTGCCCGAGATGACCGAGATGAGCATGCTGTTCGTCTGTTTCCTGTCGATCGGCTATATCGCCTACCGGAAGCGTGAGATCGACATCGACATATTCAATCCGAAACTGACCCCCGGCGCCTGGTGGGTGTTGGACAGGATTCGTCTCTCCTTGTGCCTGTTCGTCCTCGGTCTGATCGTCTGGCAGAGTATCGAGCAGGGTCTGCACGTGATGGAAAAAGGCGAGGTCACCGCCAACCTCCAACTGCCCATGTTTCCGTTTTATTTCGTTATTACCTATGGCGCTTCCCTTTACTGCATTGAGATGCTGCTGCAAATCTACCTCGGCGACGAGGATGGTCCGCCGCCGGAGGATGCGGAAATCAAGGCGGAATTCTAATGGATCCCGCGATCGTCGGCTTGTTCTGGTTTTTTGCCACCTTCTTCTTCGTCATCATCCTGAAGATGCCGCTGGGGCCCGCCCTGGGGCTGTGCGGCTTCCTCGGCCTGGTGCAGATACAGGGCTTCGAAAACGCCGCCAACATGGTCGGCTATCTGGCCTGGGACGGGGTCGTCAATTACACCTTCAGCGCCATTCCGCTGTTCCTTCTCATGGGAAACCTGGCCGCGGCGGGGGAACTGGCGTCGGACGCCTTCTGGGGAATCAGGAAGTGGGTGGGCCAGCTCCCCGGCGGCCTTGCCGTCACCACCGTCGGCGCCTGCGGCGCCTTCGCCGCGGTATCCGGCAGCGGCCTCGCCACCGCCGTAAGCCTGGGCTCGATTTCCTACGCCGAGATGCGCAAATACGGTTACAGCCGGCAATTGGCGGCGGGCAGCGTCTGCGCCGGCGGCACCCTCGGCGGCATGATCCCGCCGAGCATCCCGCTGATCATCATCGCGCTGCTCACCGAGCAGCCGGTGGGCAAGATACTGATCGCCGGCTTCGCGCCGGGCATCCTCGAGATCGTCATCTATTCGGCGATCATCATCTATCTCGCCAAGCGAAATCCCGAATACGGTCCCCGCGCCGAGGCATCGGACTGGAACGAAAAACTGGCTGGCCTGGCCAAGCTATGGCAGATCGTCGTCCTGTTCCTGGTGGTCATGGGCGGTATCTATTTCGGTTGGTTCTCGCCGACCGCGGGGGCCGCCATCGGCGCCTTCATCGCCTTCCTCCTGGCGGTCTTAAGGCGAAAGCTGACCTGGCGGACCACGATGGCGGTCCTCGAAGACACCGGCCTCGCGGCGGGCAGCTTGTTGTTCGTTCTCGTCGGGTCGTTGATCTTCAATTCGCTTCTGGCCTTCTCGGGCCTGCCCGACTTCCTCGGCACCTGGATCGGCGGATTGGACGCGCCGGTGTGGATCATCGTCTTGCTGATTGTCATATTGTACATCGTCCTCGGCGCCACCATGAGCACCATGGCGATGATCCTGCTGACCGTGCCGATCACCTATCCGATCATGGTGCACGGCTTGGGGTTGGACCAGGTTTTCGGCATTCCCCGTTCCGACGTCGGCGTGTGGTACGCCATCATCATCGAACGGCTGGTCGAAATCGCCGCCATCACGCCGCCCATAGGGATGGTCTGCTTCGCCTTTCAGGCGGCGATCAAGCGCTACGAGGATGTGCCGATCGGCGACATTTTCCGCGGCATCATGCCGTTCCTTATCGGCGATTTCGCCAGCCTCGCGATCCTGCTGCTGTTCCCGGCTTTCGTCCTCTTTATCCCCAATCTGGTGATGTAGCCGGTCGTGCCGGCGGCGGCCCTCAAAGCCCGAGGATCATGGCGTCCTCGTAGGGCCATTTGGTCATGCACTCGGCTCCGTTATCGGTGATGCGGTAGGTGTTCTCGATGGCGACGCCGCCGCCGTCCTCTCCATCCGCCCACATCATGCCGTGATAGGCCAGTATCATGTTTCGTTCGAGGACGAATTCCGGATCATCCACGGAAAAGAAGTAGGGCGCTGAATTCCAGGCGATCCCCATGCCGCCGAAATGGTTCGACCAGGTCGCCCGCCACTTACGGATCTGTTCGGGCGTCCGCATGTTTTCACCCGGCTTCGGCCGTTTCTCGGCGAGCTCGTGGGTCGACACCCCGGGCTTCAGCAGTTCCCTGAACTTGTCGTGCATCTCGACCACCGTCTGGTAGACCTCATGCTGCAGTTCCGACGGCTTGGCGCCGATGATGAAGGTCCGGTCGTAGCACACCTTGTAGCCGCACCAATTGACGTGGCAGGCCTCGAGGGACATGAATTCGCGCGGCCTGAGCGGCCGGTCGGCCCAATTGAAACTGCGCGGGTTGCCGCGGTCACCGGCGTTGACCACCCAGCCTTCGATGTACTCGCCACCGGCGTCGTAGATGCCCTTGGCCATGATGCCTTGGACCTCGTATTCCTTCATGCCGACCCGGACGTCGCGGATCACGGCGCCGTACCCCGCTTCGTTGATTGCCGCCGCGGTCTTCATGCAGACGATCTCATCGTCGAATTTGACCATGCCGCAATCGTCGATCCAGTAAGACCCGTCAACCACCGTCATGCCCTTGGCCTCGAAGGCCTGGACCATGCTGGGTGCGGTGTAGTCGATGGCGATCGGCAGGTCGGCGACCCCGTGTTTCTTGAGCAACCTCTTGACCTGGGTGGCGCAGGTGGCGAACTCGCGTTTCGCGGTCTCCGGCGTGTGGAACCTGGTGATGTGGGGTTGTAAAAGATCGGTGTCGTCGAGCAACCTGTCTGTCAGCCACGGGCAGTCCTCTATTACCCGGCCGACGTCGATCGGCGCGACATGGACGTAGGGGAACCCGGCGTCCCTGATGAGTAAAACGAAACTGTCGGGAATCTGCTTGGCGTACGGGTGGTTCCAAACCGCCGAAAGGTAGCGCTTGCGGTCATGGTTATAAACAATGGCGGCGCCTAAACCGTGTTTGGCGAGGAATTCATGCGCCCTGTTGACGCGCTTTAGCCGCAGATCGTTCCAGTCGATCCTTTGCTGCCAATCGACATTGTTCAGTCCAAATCGTTGCGGGACTGTGTCGAGGACTTCCGGTTCCGCGGCCTTCCGCTTACCCTTGGACGACCTTTTTTTCGAAGTGGCTGCACTCATTATCTCTCTCCTTTAAAAAAAAACATGGCGCCCGGATGCTTGCCGGCCAGGCGCTTCTGGTTCGTCAATCAAACGGATAAACGCCGGGTTCGGGTACAGCGTTTTCCGAAATTCCCTTGATCCCGGCACGGGCCATGGCTTCCCACGCCTCAAGGGCGCTGCCGCCGATGTGCGGCGTCGCCAAAAAATTGGGCAATTTGAGCAAGTCCAGCAATTCAACGTTGGCGGGCGGTTCCTGGGAGAATACGTCGAAGGCCGCCGCCTGGATGCGGCCGTCCTCGAGCCGCTCCTTGAGCGCCGCCTCGTCGACGATATCGCCGCGGGCGGTGTTGATGAGCAGGCAGTCCGGTCTCAGCTGGTCCAAAACCGCGGCCGTATACATGCCGGTCGTCGACCGGTTTTTCGGCAGATGAATGGTCAGGATCTCGGATCGTTCCCGCAACTCCTCGGGCGATACCGGCGTCACCCCGTATTCCCGATAGAAGTCCGCGTAATCGACCCGGTCGCAGGCGAGGATCGTAACCTCAAAAGGCTGCAACAATCGCACCAGCTCCTTGCCAACGTTGCCGCAGCCGTGGATGCCGACGGTGCGCCCGCGCAATTGCAACCCGAGGCGCGATTTCGGCCACTCGCCGGCGCGCAACCCCTTATTGTAGCTGTTGACCTTGCGCAACAGGTTGATCATCAAGCTGACCGTAAGTTCGGCCACCGACAGCCGATTGACCCCGGCAATCCAGCCCAGCCGCACATCATGTTTCTTGAGCACCTCGGGATCGATGTGATCGACCCCCACCGAACAACAGGCGATGGCCTTGAGCTCGGGCAGGCTGGAGATAACCTTCTCGGTGTATTTTTCGATGCCGATGACGACCGCTTCGTAGCCATCCAGGAAATCTATCAGCCAATCCTCGGTAATCTTATCATCGTCGTTTTTGAATTTGGCATTGGGATATTGCGCCAACAACTCATCCTTGAGATATGGCAGCAGATTGAAAATCATGGAGGTGACGGCGACACGAGGCATTGCGCTCTATACCCTCCCAATATTTATTTCCGCCGAAGATCGTTTAATCATCCGGCGTTCCCCAGCCTTTGGCAGCCGCGCACATACCCGGATCCCTCGTCGAATGCCGAGGTTCCCACCGGCCAATCAGCTAACTTAACCTTCGAAAACGCCGATTATTTAACGACCGGCCGAGATCCCGGTCATTGATCCCGGTCAAATCATACGTTGCAACGCCGAAATGCGCGGCGATCCTCGCTGCCATCGGGTGCCGGTGGCGTCAATCGGGATCAATCAAGCGGAAGCCGCATGCGGCTGAAAGCCAAGCGGCCGGCCGATCCGTTTCGCCTCTTCGCCGGGCGGCTTGGCGGCGTTCCATGGGCTGGCGTCGAAGCGCATGCCGGTGACGCCATCGGATTCTTCCGAACAAAGCCAGACGGCCGGCGCAACCATTTGCTGCGGCGGCATGAGCGGCGGCAGAGTCCCGCGCCGCGCCGCTTCCCGGCGGACATGGGCAACGCCGGCGGTGTCCGCCGCGCCGCCGGGGTTGAGGATATTGACGGTGACGCCGGTGCCCGCCAGATCCGAGTTCCACACCACCGACGCCATCTCGAGCGCCGCCTTGGAGGCGCCATAGGACGACGTGCCGGGCCGGACCATGGTCTCGAACATGGTCGTGACGTTGACGATCCGCCCCCAACCCTGGGCGGCCAGACGGGGCGCCACCAGGCGCGCCATCTGGCTGGCGCCGACGTAATTGGAATCGATCACCGCCTGGACGATGCCGTCGGCGGTCTCCCAGAATTTGGGTGGCGCCTGGTCCGGATCGACAAGGTCTGGGTTGATGAAGGTCGGGGTCAGGCCGGCGTTATTGATCAGGCCGTGGACCGCGCCGAACTTCTCGACGGTTTCCTCGACCGCGCGCCGGCAGTCCTCGGGCTTTCGGATGTCGGCGTCGATCCGATGAACCCTGCCCTTTCCGCTGCGCGCCGCCTCCGGCTCGGCCGCCTGCATGTCCTCGGCGATCAGTTCGGCGGCGACGGCAACGGCGCCCGCCTCGGCAAGGCCGAGGACCATGGCGCGCCCCAAGCCCCGGCCGCCACCGGTAACGATGATCACCTTTCCGGCGAGTGATATCCCTGGCACCGATGCCTCCTTTGACTGCCTAGTGTGATGATTCCGAAATTCGGCACATTAAATGTGCTGAATTTCGGTATCTGAATCACACCAGATTCTTAATATGAGTGGCCCGATTCACGCTAAATTCGCTACCCGCGAATTTCGCGATCGGGACACTAACGCCTATCTGATCGGCGAGAACTCGGTCGGAATAAGGATCTTGTTCTCGGTATTGCGCAGGGCGTCCAGGGCTTTGTTCTTTTCGACGAATTTCAGCCATTCCGGGTCGGCCCACATGGCGTCACGGCGCTCCTGGCGGTCGTTCAAGTCATCATACGACCACATGTGAACGACCTGATTGAGCGGCCCGATCTCGGTCTTGAAGAAACCAACGAGATTGCAGAATTGCAACTCGACCGGAAGGGCTTCCGCCTGCCACAACTGCAGCCAGTCCCGCATCTTGGTCGGATGCAGCGTGTAGGTGCGATGATCGATGATCATGGTGACTTTCCTCCTGGTTTGATTTCCCCCTGGGTGGCCACGCTCGGACCCGGACCCCTCGTCAGAGCCGATTATTAGATGTCCGGCCGGCATCCCGGTCTTTGATCCCGGTCAAATGATTTGACGGGGATCAAGGATTGGCACGGGAACATCCGGCACGGTTCTTGGCGGTTACAGGCCGCTTGCCGAACGGCAGGTCGCCGCCGGCGGGTCAATGGTTATTGGCCAACGGTTGGCGTGCGTCTGGAGGAGCGGGGGATGAAGAAAAAAGGCGAGGTGGCGACGAAACAGGTGGGCCTCGAGGATTTGGCGCCGATCGAGGTCCTGAAAGAAGCCGACCAAGATGTCCGCCTGCCGTCGCTGGCGCCGGCGCCCAGTTTTCCCCGCGAGGCATTGGAGCCGGTCGCCCGCCAGCAGACGCCCGCCGTCGGACAACGGGTGACGCGGCTCGATGGCCGGCTGCACGGGTTGGGTCAGAGCAAATTCGTCGATGACCTGACCTTTCCCGGAATGATTCACGCCAAGATATTGCGCAGCCAATACCCGCATGCGCGTATCGTCAGCATCGACACCAGCGGCGCCGAGGCGATGCCCGGCGTTTTGGCAACCCTCACCGGCGCCGAAATTCCGACCAACCTCTATGGCTCGTCGCACAAGGATCAGCCGTTTCTGGCCGATGACAAGGTCCGCCACATGGGCGACGGTGTTGCCGCCGTCGCCGCCGTCACCGAGCAAATCGCCGAACAGGCGCTGACCAGGATCAAGGTCGAGTACGAACCGCTTGCCGCGGTGTTCGATCCGCTCGATGCAATGGGCGAGGATGCTCCGAAGGTTCACGATCCCGAAAGCAATGTCTACGCCAAAATGGTTATCAAGAAAGGCGACGTGGACCAAGCCTTGGCGCGTTCCGATCTGGTCCTCGAGAATCGATACACCACCCAGATGGTCGAGCATGTTCCGTTGGAACCCCACGCCGCCATCGCCGCATGGGATCCGACCGGAAGGCTGACGGTCTGGTCCAACTGTGCCAGGATCACCTTGGGCCGCGCCGATATCGCGCGCAGCTTGAATATGCAGATCAACCGGGTGCGTGTCGTCGGCAGCTATATCGGGGGCAACTTCGGCGGTAAGAACGAGATCCCCTTCGAGCCGGTGCTTGCCCTGCTGTCGAAAAAATCCGGGCGCCCGGTCAAAGGGGTGTTTTCGCGCCGCGATGAATTTGTGTCCTCGACCACGCGCCACCCGTTCGTCATGGACTACACCACCGGCGTCCTAAAATCGGGACGCATCCTGGCGCGCAAGGTGCGCTTGATTCTGGACGGCGGCGCCTATGCGTCATGGAGCCAAACAACCCTGGGCAAGGCGGGGACCCTTGCCGCCGGCCCCTACAAGATCGACAATCTGGAGATCGAAACGCTGGCCATCTACACCAACAAGACGGTTGCCGGCGCGATGCGCGGTTTCGGCGCGCCCCAGGTATGCTTCGCCCATGAATCCCAGATCGACGACATGGCCAGGGAATTGGCCTTGGATCCCCTGGAATTCCGGTTGATCAATGCCTTCGACGAGGGCGCCATCAGCCCCACCGGGCAGGTGCTGAAAAGCGTCGCCGTCAAGCAATCCCTGACCACCGCCGCCAACCGGTTCGGTTGGAAGGAATGGCGGCGGACACCGAAAAGAGGCCGCGGCATCGGCTGCATGTGGTATCCGGTCGGCGCCACGGCCAAGCCCAATCCGAGCGCCGCGACGGTGAAAGTGAACGAGGACGGCACGGCGACCGTGTTGACCGGGACGGTCGAGACCGGACAGGGCGCGCTTACGGTGCTTGGCCAAATCGCCGCCGAGGAACTCGGCATCGTCGCCGAGGAGGTTCATTTGGTGTCCGGCGACACCGACACGACGCCGCCGGACGAGGGTGCCAACGCCAGCCGCACGACCTATGTCACGGGAAACGCCATCAGACTGGCCGCCAAGGAAGCCAAAGCAATCCTGTTCCAGGCCGCCGCGCCGATGTTCGGCGTTCGCCCGGAGCAACTGGAAGTGCGCGACCGCAAGGTCCTGGTGATCGGCTTTCCGCAAAAGAACCTGCCGATCGCCGAGGTCGCCCGGCAAAGCCAATTGATACTGGGCCGTCCGGCCATCGGTACCGCCTCCTACAACCCGCCGACGGTCGCCCTGGACCCCGAGACCGGCCAGGGAAAACCCTTCAACACCTACGTCTACGCGGCCCAAATCGCCGAGGTGGAGGTCGACGAGGAAACCGGTCAGGTCAATGTCCTGAGGATCGCCGCGGCCCACGATTGCGGCACGCCGATAAACCCGATGCTGGTGGAAGGACAGGTGCAGGGCGGTATTTCGATGGGCATCGGCTTCGCCCTTCACGAGGAAATGCTCTTCGAGGACGGCGTCCAGATGAATCCCGATCTCGCGAATTACATCCTTCCGACCAGCCTCGACGTTCCCGCGATCGAGGTCGACATCGTCGACAATTACGACCCCACCGGCCCGTTCGGGGCCAAGGGCGTCGGAGAGCCGACCTCGGTGCCGACGGCGGCGGCCATCGTCAACGCCATCGATGACGCCATCGGCGTGCGCATCACCTCGCTGCCGGCGACCGCGGAAAAAGTATTGGCGGCGATCAAGGAACAACGGCCGGAGCGGAAGCGCTTGACCGTTTGAACGCAAGGAAAGGGCGACGTCCAGGAAAATGAGCGAACATCGGATCGACCCAGTTTCGGAAAAACAGCCGCAGGAAGACGGACATCGTCGGCTTTTCTCGCCCTCCGCCCTGGCCGGCAAGGTTGTTCTGATAACCGGCGCCGGGCGCGGGCTCGGCAAAACGATGGCGCATGCGCTGGCCGCTTGCGGGGCGGATCTGGTTCTAACCGCGCGCAGCGGCGAGCAACTCGCCGAGACGGTGGACGAAATCGAGGGCCTTGGAAAAGCGGCGCGCGCGATCACCGCCGACGTCACCAATTCGGACGATGTCGGCTCGCTGGTCGAGGCGGTGATTTCCGATTTCGGCAGGATCGACGTTCTCGTCAACAACGCCGGGCTGAACGCCGGTTACTTCAAAAACAGGTTCGAGGAGATGCCCGAAGAGCAATGGCGGGAAATGATCGAGACCAACGTCACCGGCGTATTCCTGGTCAGCAAGCTGGTCGGCGCGACCATGCTCAAGCGCGGCGCCGGCAAGATCATCAACATCGGCTCGCTGTTCGGCGTCAGGGGCTCGCCGCTGCGCATATGCTACAGCGTGAGCAAGGCGGCGGTCATCCAGATGACCAAGACCCTCGCCGCCGAATGGGCCGAGCGCGGCGTTACGGTCAACTGCCTATGCCCGGGCTCGGTCAACATGTTCGGCGATTCGAGCGACCCGAAGGTATTGGAAATCAACGAGACGCGGCGCAAAACGATTCCCCTCGGCCGCCTCGGCGAGCCCGGGGAATTGGGGCCGATTCTGGTCTATCTGGCGTCCGACGCCGCCGATTACATGACCGGAGAAACCATCCTTATCGACGGCGGCTGGGTGCTTTCATAGGCGCCGGGCGGCGGCAAATAGTGCGGAGGGGGTGCGGAGCATGCAATATAGGCAGTTCGGACGCGGCTCGTTAGAGGTATCGGCCATCGGGCTCGGCTGCATGACCATGTCCGGCGCCTACGGGCCCGCCGACGACGAAGAAGAATCGATCGCCACCATTCAGCGCGCCCTCGACCTCGGCATAAATTTCCTCGACACCTCGACCCACTACGGCTGGGGGCACAACCAGGAACTCATCGGCAAGGCGGTCAAGGGGCGCCGCGAGGAGGTCGTCATCCATTCGAAATTCGGCGGCCGGCGCGACGCAACGGGCGGGCGCCTGCGGCTGCGCGGCTCGCCGGAACGGGTGCGCCAGGACTGCGAGCAGAGCCTCAGGCGTTTTGGGCTCGATGTCATCGACATCTGGTGTCCGGGGCGCGTCGATCCGATGGTTCCGATCGAGGACACCGTCGGCGCCATGGCCAGGCTCGTCGAAGAGGGCAAGGTACGCTATCTCGGGCTGTCCGAAGCGGCACCGGAAACCATCCGCCGCGCCAACGGCGTTCACCCGATGGTCTCCCTGCAAATGGAATATTCGCTGTTCAGCCGCGATCCGGAAACCGGAAACATCGCCGCCTGCCGTGAATTCGGCATGGGGCTGATGGCTTTTTCGCCCCTCGGCCGCGGCCTTTTGGCCGGCCGCCTGCAAAGCCGCGTCGAGATCACCGACGGCGACGCGCGCCAGGGCAATCCCCGCTACGCCGAGGGCAACTTCGAGCGCAACCTCGCCCTTGCCGGCCAGCTCAAGGAAATGGCCGAGGCCAAGGGCGCGACCCCCGCCCAGATAGCGCTGGCCTGGCTGATCGCCCAGGGCGACGATATCGTCCCCATCCCGAGCGCCAAGAGCCGTGGACATCTCGAGGAAAACATCGCCGCCCAGGATATCGAACTGAAGCCCGACGAGGTGGCGCATCTCGGCGCTCTTTTTCCGCCGGGCGCCGCCGCCGGCGCGCGTTACAACGAAGAAGAGATGCAGTGGGTGAACCGCTGATCGGGGCGGTCACGAATTCTGCTTTTGACATTCGGACCTGCTTGATCGGCAAATGCGGGTAAACGGAACCAGAAATTAATTTTGTTGTACTACCCGCTCCTTGGGCAGCGATATGTTGACGGTCGTTCCTTTGCCGAGTTTGCTTTGAATTTCCAGCACTCCTCCGTGACTTTCGACCAAGCCCTTGGTCAATGGCAGTCCGAGGCCCGTGCCCAGGACGTTGGCCGAAAATTCATTTTCGATCTGTCCGAATTTATCCAACGCCCGGACCAGGTCTTCCTCGGCCATGCCGATGCCGGTATCGGTCACAGTTATGATAACCGAGCCGTCGCTTCCGTAAGCGGCTTCGAGAGTGACCTTTCCGCCTTCTGGGGTGAACTTGACGGCATTGGAAAGCAGATTGACCAGGATTTGTTTGATCCTGAGCTCGTCCGCCAACACCACCGGCGAATTTCCGTTAATAACGTTCGATAATCGGACGCCGCTCTTGGCGGCCTGGCTCTGCACAATCATCGTCGCATAGGTGGCTGCCGTTTCGAGGCCAAATTCCGTTTCATTTAGCTCGATTTTACCGGCCTCGACCGCCGAAAGATCGAGGATATCGTTGATCAGCGACAGCAGGTGCCTACCGGAGGAATGGATAGTTTCCAGATACTCGCTCTGTTTTTCGTTGGCGAGCGGTCCGAATATCCCGCTTTCAAGGGCTTCGGAATAACCGATGATGGCGTTCAGCGGGGTTCGCAGCTCATGACTCATATTGGCGAGGAATTCCGATTTGGCCTTATCGGATGTTTCTGCCGCCTCCTTCGCCAGCAACATACCCTGTTCAAGTCGCTTCTTCTCCGTCACCTCGGTGTTGAATACCGCGATCGAAGATACTTGCCATCTTCATCCAATATCGGATAAAGACTGTGCTGATACCAAATGTCATCGACGCAGGTCTCGAACTGGACCGGTTGCTTGGATTCGACGACCTGCTCACGTTTCCTTTTACGTTCTCGCCTGATTTCGGCGGGAGCGTCGGCCAGGGTTCCAATCGGCGTTCCTATGGCCTCATCCAGTGTCTTACCGAACCGGTCCAACATGGGATCGTTGGCATCAATGAGAATCCCATTTGGGTCCATAAGACCGGCCGAACCAATAAACGCGTTGAGGAACGCGCGCGTTTTTTTCTCATTTTCGATGAGCTTTTGTTCCGCCTCGATACGTTCCGTCTCATCGCGGACCAAGGCCAACGCATACCGTCTTCCGCCGGACTCGAAGACGCTGCTGCGGATCGAAATGGGTAAGGTAGTGCCGTTTTTTCTGCGGTGAATTCCGTGCAGCGTTGTTACCCCGTTAAGCTCCATATTGTCGTAGTTATCGTCCCGTTCCATTTGAGATAGACCCACCTCTATATCCGGTACGGACATCTTCAGCAGTTCTTCCCTGGAATAAGCCGGGTGGGCGGACGGACGCGCGGTGAGGGCCGTGGTGTCCATCACAAAGTGCTGGTAGCCGCCGCCGTCGAAGTGCGGCCCCGTGAACCGGGAACCGCAC
>NZAK01000032.1 GCA_002687515.1 Rhodospirillaceae bacterium | reverse complement strand
ACGGAAATCGAAACTGCCGATGATCGGAGAGCCAGACAATATCAGCACCGAAAGCTTATGGTGCTGGCCGACCAGAGAATGGGCGATCGCCCGGCACCGGCGCAAATGGCCGAGGCCGAAACTGTCGTGGCTGTAGATTAAGACGCGCGCGTCTCTCCCCGGCATATCCCCAAAAGCTCCCGTTTATACTTGATCGCGCGCACTATGCACACATTGGGTCCGGCGTGGAAGCCAAAATTTAAATAAGTAAACGAAAAGAATACGTTAATTCGATTGGGCATTGCCAATATCCGCAATATCGGGAACGCCGGCCTATCTTCATCGACGGCGCAAACCTACCGCAAAAAGCGGCGGCCTCGACTTAGCTTTTATCCCAGAAATGGGGTGGCATCGGCGGCGGCGTTGGGATCGCCGCCGATTTCCAGCCAGCGGGCCAGACAGCCGCCGGCCTGGCGAAGCGCCGATGGCCAGTCGCGCGGACCGGCCTGGCGGAACAGGCGCATGGACGGGTACCAGGGGCAGTCGGCCCGGCCCAGCATAAAACGCCAATCGGGGGCGAAGGGCAGTAAGGTCCAGACCGGACGGCCGAGGGCGCCGGCCAGATGCGGAATGGCGGTATCGCTGGTAATGATCAAATCCAGGTTGGCCATGATCGCGGCGGTGTCGGCGAAGGCCGCCTCCCGGTCGACATCCTCGCCGGGATCGACAATCGGTAAATGGGGCGGCAGCTCGGCCAGCTGCTCACGTCCAAAACCTTGTTGCAGCAGCACGAAGTGGGCGCCGGTGGGCTCGATTAGCTGGGCTAGATTCGCCAACGGCAGGGAGCGGGCGTAGTCCATTTCGTAATTGGGGTTTCCCTGCCAGGCGATGCCGATTTTGATGCCATCGAGCGGCATGAAGTGATCGCGCCAATGGGCAACCAAGCCCGGATCGGCGGCAAGGTATGGTTCGCCCGCCGGGATATCGTCGAGATCAAGGCGATGCGGCAGGCTCATCAGCGGCGCATGATAATCGGCATCCGGCAACGGTCCGCCGGCGTCCACATATTCGGCCAATCCCTTAAGTCCATTGAGGAGGGTTGCAAGGCGGCCCGGCCCGGCGAGCAAGACCCGCGCCCCATTGTCGGCAAGTTGGCCTGCGTAGCGGGCGAATTGGATAATATCGCCAAGGCCCTGTTCACAGCGCAATAGAATGGTCTTTCCGTGCAACGGCTCGCCATTCCAGGGCGCGCCCGGCAGGCCCTCCATCATATCGGCGATGGCGGGGTCGGCCAGCCGATGTTCGAATTCTATCCAGCCCTCGCGGTAGTGCCCGCCGAGAAGCAGGGCTTGCGCCAGATTGGAATGCAGTTTTTCGTTGCCGGCGTCGAAATTCAAGGCATGGCGATAAGTTTCGAAGGCCTCAATTAACTTGCCCTCATGCTGGTAGGCGAGCGCCAGGTTACCGAGAATGATGGGATTGTCCGGCGACAGTTCAAGCGCCCGGCCAAAATAGTCACGGCCCCTGTCGAAAGCGCCGATGTCGCGCATCACGTTGCCGAGTTGGGCCAATATGACGGCATCGCCGGGCCAGCGGCCGAGGGCGCTTTCGAGATCGTTTTCCGCCGCTTCCGGATCGTCCCGCCATTGCCGGCAGAGCGCCGCCTTCATCCAGGCTTCCCGGTGATCGGGGTCGGCCTTCAAGGCCCGGCGGAACTCCGCCTCGGCGGCGGCGACATTCCGCTGTTCAAGAAACACGCCGGCTAGGTTGTAGAGGGCGTCGGCATAATCGGGTTTGAGGCGCAATGCTTCGCGGAAGGCACCGACGGCGCCGGACAAATCTCCGGTTGCGGCAAGCGCGTTGCCCAGATTGTCGTGCGGGGCGGGCGCCACCGGATCGGTATCGATGGCCCGGCGATATGCGGCGATGGCGTCGGCCGTCCGGCCTGCACCTTTCAGCGCCAGACCGAGATTATTGAGCGCCTCGGCATGTCCGGGCGCAACCTTGACGGTTTTCTCGAACGCATCGATAGCCGCGTCGAAATGCGCTTGAGTCAGGTGCACATTGCCCAGGTTAAACCAGACATCCGGGTTGTCCGGTTCTATATCCGCGGCCTTGGATAGGGCTTCCACCGCCTCATCCAGGCGGCTGAACCGGCGCAGGGTTTCGCCAAGGTTGAACCAGCAATCGAAACGCTCGGGACTTGCTTCCGCGGCGTGACGGAAAGCGCGCACCGCTTCGTGGAAACGGCTCATTTTGCGTAAGACGACACCGTAGTTAAACAGCACGGCGGAATCGGCGCCGCGAACGGCGAGGCATCGCTGCAGGAACGGCAATGCCTGATCGGCGAGACCGGCCTCGTTCAAGGTCATCGCTATCAGGTGCAGGAATTCCCAATTGTCGGGGTCGTCCTTCAAGCCGTCCCGGCAAAGGTTCGCTGCTTCCTTCAAGTCGCCATTCTGGAAAAGCGACCGCGCCGCCTGAAGTAGCTCGGCCTTGCCTCCGTCCATCGCGTCGTCACCCTCTATCGGCACCGTCCGCCCTTTCAAAACTTGTTGGATATTTCATATGCAATATTGAGATTGATAACGGACATTGGCCGCATCGCATATGTATGTCCTATTGAGTATCTTCCCATAATCGAGCGCTGCCATTAATAGCGGGGACCTATCATCGGTTCGAATTGTCTGGCATTGGTGTCATGAAACGGCGCCAAATGATCGTTGAACCACGCCATCGTATTGCCGTAGCGATCGAAAAACTGTTGCCNAATTTTTTGGAATAGATCGTTGTCCGCCGAATTGGCTTCCTGGAGCATCTCGCGAACATCGGCATCGATATTGGCAATCGCTTCACCGCCGACGCCGGAGTGCCCCTTCCATTCATAGAGGGGTATGCAATCTGAGTTGAGGAGTAGGCATAAAGCAAACAAACTTTCGTCGAAGCGCTCGGTCAGGCCCACGAACACGAAATATTTTTCCAAAGACAGCATTGCGCGCTCGCTCAACTCGTCGTCAGACATTTCCCAGACCGCACTTGGCAAGCCGCGATGGCGATTGCCCAAATCGGGCTCGCTGTCTAAATTGATGAGCCATCGGGTTAACAAATTTCCATTGTTGTTGCGAAGAATTTTCTCTGCATACCCCCTGATCGAAAGACCATTTTTGATGTCCGGGTCAAGCCATTGGGGATCGCGTTTGATGTTTCTGACGTGCCAATGATACCAACTGACAGCGGTTTGAAGCGGATCACGTAAAAAGGTGAAGTAGGCGAACTTGTCGGAAAAAAAATAATGGGCCGGCAGCGCATGGTGGATACTGACGAACTGGAATTCTCGCCTGATTTCAACGGCGGCGTCCAGTAGTTCCTGTCGCGATTTAAGATAAGGATCGCGGAAATCACCGAATACGAACACCTGGCTGGGATCGAATAGGTTTTGGAAACAATCGCGCAATGTGGTGCCACCGGTTCGCCAATGGTGAAAATGAATAAGCGATTGTCCGGATTCTTCAATATGGTAGGGGCATCCATGTTTCTCCCGAAAGGCCCTGGCAAAATCACGGATATCGGGACAGGCGGAAATACGAATGAATCCGGGTGTTGACATTAAGTCGTCCTGCGCCGCCAAATTTGCACGATGCGCGCAGCTGTCGGCAAGATCGGCGCGCTTCATATGCCGGTAAGTCTCGGACAAAAGCGCGTTGGGCTCGGCGCCATGGCTGTCCCAGAGAAGCCATCGTTGCAATTGATTTTGAGCCTCTCGATGGCGGCCGGCCGCGATCAAGCTGCGCGTGGCGCACCTTTGCACAAATTTATTCTCGGGATCCAGATCGGCCCATTGTGAAAAACGATCGGCACGCAGGTCGGGCGAAATCTCCGGCGAATAAAGAATTTCGACGACTTGGTTGGTATCACCATAGGCTTTCAATCGGTTAATCAGTAATCTGAAACCGCTATCCGATTTCACCATCTCGCGGCTTGCATTCAGCAAAGATTTTTGGACTTCATTTACCAATACCAAATAACCGTACCTGTCTAAGTTCGTAATCTGGAGTTTCGTATTTTGCCACTATTTACGCGACGACAGTAGCCAGGATCGCGGCTAGAGCGGTTCCAGTTGCAAAGCCGGAAGACTTAACGACCTGTGGCTCGGTTTTCATTGCCACCTCAACCATTATTTAATTACCTTTGCCTAGGGTGCGTGTTCTGGCCGCCGTTCGATGCGTCTCCCCAAATGCGGGGCTTTGTTGCGAGAGAGCCATGAACTATCAAAACGAACAAATCTACAATAGTTACGGAAAATCGGAGCGCCCTTTTTACCTGTTTATCCATGTGCCGAAAAACGCCGGAACAACCTTGCGAAGCATCGTCGATTTTCAACATGGCGCACGGAATACGATAACCTATTACAATCAGAACTCCAGGCAGCTTTTGGACAACCTTGATGCAATGTTGGCAACGAGGCGGCACGACTACCAGGCGCTGATCGGCCATTTCAAATACGGCGTTCATGAGGGTTTGAGCTGCGATTATCGGTACGTGACGTTTCTGCGCGATCCGGTCGCCAGGGCGATATCCAGCTATTATGAGCGCCGGAAAACCGAAACCAGTCATTTTACCAAGCCCAATGGAACGCTGATGACGCTGGAAGAAAGTTTGACCGTCCATCGCCAATCCTACGACAATCAACAGCTTCGTTTTCTTCTCGGCAAGCCGGAAGATGAAACTCTCACCGCGGCCGATGTGGATTGCGCAATTGACATACTGGAGAGAGAATTCCTGTTTACCGGACTCGTCGAAAAATTCGACCAATCGATATTGCTGCTCTCCAAACGAATTGAGTGGAAGCCATGTAGCTACCGCCCCTTAAACCAGGGTTCGGAGCATGATATCAACGAATCTGATATCGAGATGGTGGCCGAGCTCAACATCTATGACCGGAAACTGTACGATTACGTTCAGGAAAAAATTGCCGCGGAAATCAGAGATTATGGAGAGCTTTTTCAAGATGCATTCGAAGAATGGATGTCGGCGCGCCGGTCAATGGAGGCGGGCGACCGGTCGGAACCGGTAATCGAAATCGGGGCCGATAAATTGCCCCGGGTTCACCGATATTTTTCGACCTGAATTGGAGCCGCTTCATGCTTTCCTTGTCCAAATCAATTTGTACCTTTCCGGCGGATTATTTTACGGTCGGCGAGGTCCCAAGAGTTGGGCTCGGTCATGAACAAAACAGCCTTGGCTACAGGGGTGACGATTTTGGCGAGCGAGCGGTTTTGAACGTCCTATTTATGGGCGACAGTTGGACCGAGGGGGCGGGCGTAACCGAAGAACAAACATTTGCGCGGATCGCCTGCAAACATTTGTCGGAGCATTACAAGGTTTCTGTCAACAATTGGAATATNGGTCACGGCGGAAAAGGCTATGATGCTGTCGCCCGGATGCTGCTCAATGCTTTACCGGTGCTGAAGCCCGAGATCGTATTCGTGACGCTTCCGGTGATGGACCGGCGGGAATATTTCACAATAGACTCCGAAATTGTTGACATCGGCGTGGGTATGATCGCGCAGACGAATAGGGGTAATTTTGCCGCCACGCCGATCCAAAAGGAAATATTCAAACGTTGGGAAGGTTTGATCAGTCCCTGTGACGACGCGGCGAAGGCGATCTTGAACTACAAGCTCATCGAACTTTTACTGAATCAGAACAATACGATTTGGGGGTATAGTTCGGTGGATTGGGAACCGTCCTCTACCCGGGTCGAGGAATTCATCAAATTTGGCCTGTTCGATCTGCAATACTATCTTGGGACCAAATTCGAAAAACTTGCTGATCTGTCGGAAACCGACGGCCATCCGGATGCCGCCAGTCACCGGTTGCATGGCGAACGTATTTTTGAATGGCTAATCAATCGTTATGGCAAAAAATTGGATGAAATCTGCTTCGATCGAGGTAAGGAAGGTAAATCATGATCGCTAAATTAAATGATCGGATAAAGTATTTGAAATTCCTCATCAAACGCTGGTGTATGCTTCGTGAGAATCGAAAAAAAAATCATCAGATTTATCCTCTCTACTGAGCCCCATGTTTGCTCCATCTCCGGCTCGCGATCGGCGAAGGAACAATGACCGATAAACCGGCGGCTAGTGGCGAATCGCTTCGCCGGATAATTGCGGAATTCGGCGCGGGGAACCATCAAAGCGCGATCGAGCAGGTTTCGCGCATGCACACGGAGACCCCCGGAAACGCGGAGACCGCAAATGCACTCGGACTGATGTTGGCCCAAATCGACCGGTTTGACGATGCGATAATTGTATTGCGGCGCGCCGTGGCGACCGAATTTCTCAACCCTGGTTATTATGCCGATCTTGCCACCGCATACTTTAACTCGGGCGATGGTGGGCGCGCCTTGGATTGTATCGTGACTTCCCTGGCGCTGGATCCGACCAATCCCGGGTTCCATAAAGCGGCGGCGTTTATATCGGTAGATGGGGCTCGTTCTGGAAAGGAGGCCTTGGAAACCGAAATCTATCCCGGTAACCAACTTGGCAATTTCAATGTCGATGGGCGGACCATCACGGCTCTGCTCGATGAGCGGAATTATTATCAGGTGATTGCCGAGGGACGGAAAATCCTAATTCGCCGTCCGGGGGATGTCCGCGCACATTACTGTCTCGCGGTCGCCCTACAATCTCACAATCACGTCGGCCCGGTCATCGATCACCTGCGCGTGGTGGCGAAGTCGATGCCCGCCTTCGCGGGAGCCTGTAAGGGACTGGGAGATTTTCTGCACCAGGCGTGGCGTCTAAAAGCTATTCGCAATGAGTTCGCCGAGGCTGTCATGGATCAGCCGAGCCCGAATGCCGGCCCATCCTATCTGACCGAAGCCGGCGACAATTATCGTACCGCGCTATTCCACCAGCCGGACGATGCCATAACAAGACTGTATTATGGTAATCTGTTATGCGATTTGGGCGACATGTCAGGTTCAAGTGAGCAATACCATTTAGCGGCCCGGTTGGAGCCCGGCCGGATTGCCGCCCATTACAATTTGGCGCGGGCGATGCTGAGAGCGGGTGAGCTAACCCAAGCATCGGATCAAGTGGATGCCGCTATCGCGCTGCAACCCGGGTTTCGCGAAGCCCTGGGATTGAAAGCTATTCTCCTTGCGCATCGGGGTGATCGCCTCGGGGCCGGAATGACGCATCTGTCGGCTATCGATCTGGAGCCCAAATTTTCGACCGAAGTCTATTTTTGATTGCGGGCCTAAAAATTGCCGGTTGAACAATTTGAAATTGTAACGGTGCTATGGGGGGACAGGTTTGTCGACCGGTTCCTATCGATGACGCTGCCGACCATACTGGCGCCGGGGAATATCCCCGCTCTTGCCGACGGGCGGCGCATCTCATATCGAATTTACACCGGTGAAAATGATGAATGCCGCTTGCAGCAATCGTCATTGTTCCGGCGGCTTGAACAAATATTGCCGGTAAATATTTCGGTCATTTCACCGCGCCGCGATGACGGCAAATACCATTCGGCTTCCCGCTTCTATATTCAATCCTTGCAAAACTCGCGCGCCAATTCTGCTGCAACCATATTATTGCAGCCCGATGCCATTTGGGCGGATGGCGCCTTGGCCCGAATTGCGGAATTGGCGGACGCCGGGCATGCGGCGATCATGGCCGATGGCTTGAGGGTGATCAGCGACATTTTCATGCCGGAATTCAAAGGCGCAGCAGCGAGGGGCAGCGATGGCAGCTTATCGATAGAGCCACGCGCCCTGATGAAACTGGCCATGCGTTTCATACATCCGTACGAAGCCTCGGTAACCTGGAATTCGAGCTTCATCCACGATGTGCCGTTCAGGCTTCATTGGCCGGTTTCCGGTGCCGGCATTCTGACCCAGGGGTTTTGCTACAACCCTATTTATCTGGCTCCGGAAAAATATGAATTTGGCTCGGTGAAGGCCATGGATCACGGCCTCGTGGACGCGACCGTGGAAAATCTTGAACGCATATATTACTGCAACGATAGCGATGACGTTGCGCTGGTTTCAATCGATGAAGAAGGTTTTTCCGGCGCCAATTACAAACAGGCGGACCGCCGCCAGAAAATTCTAACGGCTGCAAACTGGGCCTACCGGGAGGCGACGCCCGAGAACCTGCTGGCGGCCACCAAGCCCGTCCGCCGCCACTATGCCGAGATCAACGAGGCAAAATGGCGCCGAGTAGAGCGTCTATCCCAGCGTTCGATGGATGCTGTTTTGACCTGCCGCAAATTATTTTTGGCTCTGTCGGTGATGAAACAACACGGTTTGACGGTAGCGCCCGCCTTGTTGGCTTACCTTTTGTATCAAGGGCCCTTGACGGGGTGGTTGAATTCACCTGGGCCGATGACAATGTTCGCACCCACCGACGCCGCCCTCGAAGCTTTGGGCCAGGACAAGCTGGACCGTCTCCTAAGTCCGGAAAATAGTGAAACGATTTTGAAAATGTTTGCCGCCCATGCGCGGCCGGGTCTTTTGACGGCGGAGCAAGCGGCGGACTTTATCGGCGCCGCGACGATCGTCGAAGGTGACCTGCGCCTCGAAGACTGGACCCTGCATATAATCGACCGGCCACTAGATACCGGTCATGATCAGACTTAGGTTGAAGCCGATTTCGACTCAAGGGCGCTCAATTCGACTCCCCTTTGAATGAAATCGATGGCCAGGCCGGGCTCGCCCAGAGATTTATAAATCCTGCCAAGGGTTTCGCAGATGAGCGCCGACATTTCACCCTGATCGACCAATTGGAGCAACAGGTCCCTCGCTTCTTCCAAGTTACCAATGGCCTCCAGAATCATGGCAAGATTTGTAATCCGGTCCTTGGTCGGTTTCATGCGGACCGCTGCTTTGGATACGTGAACGGCTTCCGTCGACCTATTCATCCGCACATAAAGGGACGCCAGGCTCAATAGGAAATCGAATTCGTCCGCTGTGTCCGGTGCGGCTTGGCCGTCTTCGTTGAGCATTTCCTGGATCAGGTCGGCGCGCTCGATAAGCCAGTCTAGTTTGCTGCTGTCCCCGATTACCGTATCCACCTTGGCCAAGGCGAATTGCAACAAATCTTCATCGGCTTGGTGTTTCAAAGCCTGCGCATACAGTTCCCGGGAGCGGGCCAATATTTTAGGGTTTTGGTGCTGCAACCTTAAATCCGCACGGGCCATTGTCTTCAGGACGCTCAATTCACCCGGATTTCGATCCAGATATTTTTGGCAGATGATCACGGCGCGAGACATAAACGGAAGCAGCCCATAGAGGCGGGATATTCTTGCGATGTTTTCCGGGCCGGCATCGTCGCGGCACATCCTTTGCCGGCCTAAGGCATTATCGGGATCAGATTCGATAAGTCCCACCATTCGATGGAATTCGCTTTCCAGCAGGTCCAGACTTTCGGGCTCTTCAACGCGGCGCTGATAGATGGTTGCGTGCGGCCAGGGCTCGCCGACATCCAGTCCGATGGATATCGGGTAGGGCGGATAGCTTCCATACAGTTCGGGCGGCGTCGATTTGACAATGATGTAGCGGATCGCGCCGTCCATGTAACACATGGTGGACGGACCCTGCGTCACCATCATGGTGATGTAGCATCTTTCATAAAAGGCGCAGCGCAGAATTAAATTGGCGACGGCTTCGTTGAATGTCGCGAAGCCCGCCAGGTCTTCGCGCGCGCTCTCAAAAATCCGGTCCATATCCGATAGGAAGACGGGGAAATAGATTTCGGGATCGAGGCGTTTCGCAAACTCGACCCAGACCGGAAGGTTGCTGTTTCTTTTTGAATCATGGCCGCTTTCACGCAGCGTTATGGAAACGACTTTCCGATTGCCGGCATGATTTTCGATCCAGCGGTCCACGTAATCGAGTGCTTGTTGCGGTGCCCGCAGACCCGGAATTTCGACGCCCATATTGGCCAGCATCGAGAATTCGTCATTGGTCCAGTAGTTTTCCGGGGGTGCCTCGACGCTATAGTCATCCGGAAAAATAGGGCCGCCGGCTGCATCGAGAATAGTTTGGGCATGCTGCCGCGACGCGCAGACGGTCAAGCCAAGGCATTTGGGCAATAGGGCGACTGTCGGCATGAAGATGTTGGCCGTGCGCCAATTGGCCTGTTCCGCCGAAAACTGATCCGAATGCCTATGATCGGTACAATTTAAGCCGCTTCCCTGATCCGGCACGATGACCAATTCGAACCCGGTGCAGCCTCGATCAAGCCCGATTGCGTCCGCCATCACGGCCACAAAGACGAAGTCGAAATGATAAGGGGCGCTGCGAAGGTCGTAAAACGCGGTCAGGGTTTTCGCATCACCCATGGAATTTCATCTCTAGCCGTTTTCCCGGGAGTGTGGAATGTCAATATATTAGGGTATGAGAGGGAAGTTGCCAGACAAACATTAACATTTACTGATTCTCAACCATATACCGGTAAGCTTCGCACCATAAAAAGAGCAAATTTAAAGCCAAATAAAACAAACCGATTATGTCGAATACGGCGACAAAACATAGGTGGCAAAGTGAAAACGGCACTCATCATTGGTGGAGGTTTTGCCGGCTGCGCGGCGGCGCACCAACTTTCATTTCTTGGCGGATGGGATGTAACGCTGGTTGAGGCGTCGCCGCATATCGGCGCCGGTAACCGGACCCACTGGTATGGCGGGCACCCCTACACTTTTGGCCCCCGGCATTTCCTGACCCACGATCCTTCGATATACGAATTTCTAAACAAATACCTTCCCCTTCGCAGCGTCGAAGATCATGTGTTCCTGACTTATGTGGAAACGGATCAGGCTTTCTATAATTTTCCCATCCACCGGGATGAAATCGAAGTCATGCCGGATAAGGATGCGATTAACGAAGAGCTCGGCCGGGTGACCGTAGAGGGTGTCGAGGCCGCCAAAAATTTGGAGGAGTATTGGAGCGCCTCGGTCGGTGATACGCTCTACAATAAGTTCATCAAGGGTTACTCCAAAAAAATGTGGGCGATCGATGACAACGCCCAGATCGACGATTTCGGATGGTCGCCCAAGGGCGTTACCTTAAAGGAAGGGCCGCGCGCGGCCTGGGATGAGGCTATTTCGTGCTATCCCTATTCGCCCGAGGGTTATAACCCGTATTTCGATATTGCCACCGAAGATGTCGGTAATCTTCGGCTGAATACCAAGATCTCGGACTACGATATTCCCAATAAGACCGTGGTTATAGACGGCGAATCGTTTCAATTCGATGTCGTCATTAATACAATATCACCGGATATTCTTTTCGGATTTTGTCATGGCGAATTGCCCTTTATGGGACGCGATATTCATAATTTCATATTGCCCCAGGAAGAGGTGTTTCCGGAACATGTTTACTTCCTCTACTACGCCAATAATGAGAGTTTTACGCGGCTTGTGGAATATAAAAGATTTACCGGTCACAAGGCGCCGACGACTTTAATCGGTATGGAAATCCCATCTAAAAACGGCCGTCACTATCCGATGCCGTTCAAGTCCGAATACGCCCGGGCCGAGAAATATTTCTCCGAAATGCCCGAAGGTGTATTTTCAATCGGTCGCGCCGGCAGCTATCGGTACGTGGTCGATATAGACGACTGCATAGCCCAGGCGGTCCAAACAGCGGAGAATATAAAATAGATACTATGCAAAAATATATTTACGGAAACGGAGTGGCGCTCGAGATCGAAGAAGTCGATGCGCTTCGTGACCGTTATCGTGATCAAGGCAAGATCGTGGTTCATTGTCATGGCGTCTTCGATCTGGTCCATCTTGGACATTTGCGGCACCTCGAACAGGCCAAAAAAGAAGGCGATGTCCTGTTCGTTTCCATCACCGAAGACAAATTCGTCAACAAGGGGCCGCATCGCCCCGTGTTCGGCGAACAGCTTCGCGCCGAGATGTTGGAGGGGCTGGCCGTCGTCGATCATGTCGTGGTCAGCCGCGCCCCATCCGGCGTCGACGTGATCGAACGGCTTCAACCCGATATCTATGTAAAGGGTGAAGAGTATGCGGCCACCGAAGATGACGTCACCCAAAACATAAACAAGGAAGTATCGGCCGTCGAAGCCTATGGCGGGCAGGTCGTGTTTACCCACGATGTCACCTTCAGTTCGAGCCAGCTTCTGAACTTGAGTTTCGATGTCTTCCCGCCGGAAACGAAACAATATTTGAACCGCTTGCGCGACGAGTACACCGCCGAGCAGATTTTCGACACCCTCGGTCAGGTAAACGAGTTAAAGGTAGCCGTCATAGGCGATGCGATTATCGACAGATATACCTACGTCACGCCGATGGGAAAATCGGCCAAGGGCAGCTTCATCACGGTTAAGCGGCATTATGCCGACGAACAGGCGGGCGGTGCCATCGCCGTCGCCGGTCATGTCGGTCAATTTGTTTCCGATGTGAGGCTGGTCACCGGACTTGGCGGTGATCCCAAATACGGCGACAACTACGAATCATTCATCCGCGAAAAGCTTGTCAATACCGTTACGCCCGAATTTTTTCACATGGCGGACAATCCCACCCTGGTCAAGGAACGCTTTATCGATCCGGAGATGAATAAGCTGTTTGAAGTCTATTTCATCGAGGACGGTCTGCTTCAGCGAAATTGGCACGACGAGGCCGCTGTCGCATGGCTGGAAGAAAATATCGGTGACTACGACGTTGTCATCGTTCCCGACTACGGCAATGGATTTATCACCGATTCAATGGTGAACGTGATTTGCGATAAGTCGAAATTCTTAGCGGTGAACACACAGTTGAATAGTGGCAATCAAGGTTACCACGCGATTACCCGTTATAGCCGGGCCGATTTCGTCGCCTTGAACGAGCCCGAATTGCGCCTTGGGTGCCACGCCCCGCTGTCCCCGCTCGACGAATTGGCAATGTCGATGTCGGAGCGTTTGGGCACCAAATATCTCTCCGTCACTCAGGGACCGAAAGGCGTGATGACGGTTGATCATGAGGAGCACGGCCGGCCATCCATTGTTCCGGCCCTGGCCACCAAGGTGGTGGATCGGGTCGGCGCCGGCGATGCGTTCCTGTCTTTGGCGGCCATCTGCCATGGGGCGGGTGTTGATCCGGAACTGGCGTCGTTCCTGGGCAGCGTGTCCGCCGCGCTCGATGTTCAGATCATCGGCAACAGCGAGCCAATCGATCCCATTGCACTTCATAAATATATCGTGTCGCTTTTAAAATGAACCTGCCGTTAAAAAACAACGCCGCCGTCTCGGCGGAATTGGCGCGCCAGGCCGACCGATACCGGTTGCGGATTCTCGAAATGACGATCAAGGGCAACGGTGGCCATATCGGCGGTTCTTATTCGGTCATCGATATGTTGACGGCGTTATACCACCGGGTGATGAACCACGATCCGCAAAATCCGCACTGGGAAGGGCGTGACAGGCTGATTTTCAGCAAAGGGCATTGCTGTCTGGCGCTCTATAACGTGCTGGCGGAATTCGGATATTTCCCGAAGGAAAATCTGGAAACCTATTATCAGGACGGGGGATATCTCGCCGGTCACCCGACTTACGGAAAAATTCCAGGCGCCGAGGCGACGGCGGGATCGTTGGGTCACGGACTTTCCATCGCCGTCGGCATGGCCATCGCCGCCCGACATCGCAAGCAAGATCGGCGCATCTTCACCATTCTCGGCGACGGCGAAAGCAACGAGGGTAGCGTCTGGGAAGGTTTTGCCGCGGGCGGCCAATTCGGCTTGACTAACCTTACCGCCATTGTCGATTGCAACGGCTATGAATCGCTCGGCACCGTTGATGAAATTATGAGTATCGAGCCGCTTCGCGGGCGCTTGGAATCCTTCGGTTGGGCGGTGCGCGAAATCGACGGACACGATATGGATGAAATTCTCTCGACGCTGGAAAGTGTTCCGTTTCACCCTTCGAAACCGAGCGCCATAATTTCCCGAACCAATAAGGGAAACGGCGTGTCGTTCATGGAGAATGTCTCCAAGTGGCATTACCGTGCGCCCTCCGATGACGAGGCCGAGCAGGCCCGGCGGGAAATCGAAGCCAGGATAAATCGATGAGAGACGCATTCATCGCCGCGTTGCATAATATCGCCGCCGAGGATGACCGGGTTATGCTGTTGAGCGCCGATATCGGCTTCGCGGTGTTCGATAAGTTCCGGGACGATTATCCCGGACGCTATATGAATCTCGGCGTCGCCGAGGCCAATATGATCGGCGTGTCGGCGGGTTTGGCGCTATCGGACATGCGTCCATACGCTTACACCATCATCCCGTTTTTAACGATGCGCGCTTTCGAACAAATTCGGGTCGATGTCTGTGCCCAGAATCAACCGGTGGTGATTGTCGGCGTCGGTGGCGGCTTGTCCTATGGTGTGTTGGGCCCCACGCATCATGCGACCGAAGATATCGCGGTGATGCGCGCGCTCCCTAATATGACGGTCATTATGCCGTCCGACCCTGCCGAAGCGCGCGCCGCGACGCATGCGGCGCATAATCTCGATGGCCCGGTTTATATTCGATTGGGAAAAAATGGCGAACCGGCGCTGAAGGATAACGGCGATTATAAAATCGGCCAGGCGGTTCGACTTCGCAAAGGAAGCGATATCGCTATTGTATCCGGGGGACCGATCCTCAAGGTTGCCTTGGAAGCGGCGGATGCTCTTGAGCAAGATGGGCTATCGTGCCGGGTGATCAACGTCCATACGGTCAAGCCGATCGATGCCGACGCAATCCGGGAATCCGCCGAAGAGACAAAGGCTATGATCGTACTGGAAGAGCATTCGATTATTGGCGGACTGGGTAGCGCCGTTGCCGAAGTTTTGGCCGAAAGCGCGATCGGTAAACCCTTCAAGCGAATTGGAATTCCGGACATGTTTTGCCACACGGTCGGCAGTCAGGAATATCACTGGAAAGAGCAGGGTTTTACGGCGGAATCAGTTGCCGGATCGGCTAAATTTCTGCTGCAAGCGTAGTTCGCCCTTATTGTAAATTCGATCAAGCAAGGAAAAATCGATGAGCGTGAAAAAAACTGTCCTCGTTACCGGCGGCGCCGGATATGTCGGTGGGGTATTGGTTCCCAAGCTTTTGGAAGCCGGCTATGCGGTGCGCATCCTTGATCGTTATATCTACGGCAGACAGGTTTTTGATGCTGTCAGGCCGCATGCGGCACTGACCGAAATCGAAGGTGATATCAGGGACCTCGACCTGGTTGCCGATGCGGTCAACGGGGTCGATGCGGTCATACATTTGGCCTGCATATCGAACGATCCGAGCGCGGATTTGGATCCCGAGCTCACAAAATCCATCAATCTGGATTGTTTTCCCGGCATGATCAAAGCCTGCAAGGCGGCCAAAGTGCCGCGTTTCATCTTCGCCTCCAGCTCCAGCGTTTATGGCATCAGCGACGAGCCCCAAGTGCGCGAGGATCATGACCGCGTTCCGGTCACCGATTACAATCGCTATAAGGCCATGTGCGAAGATTTCCTGGCGGACGAAGCAAATGGCAGGTTCGGTTATGTAAGCATCCGGCCGGCAACGGTGTGCGGCTTTTCGCCTCGTCTTCGGCTGGATCTGTCGGTCAATATCTTGACCACCCATGCCGTCGTGAAAAACAAGATTACCGTGTTTGGCGGCAGTCAATTCCGGCCCAATCTCCACATTCAGGATATGACCGATCTTTATCTTAAACTTTTAGAAGAATCGAACGAGCGGGTCGCCGACAAAGTCTTCAATGTGGGTTATCAGAACATGCAGATGATCGATATCGCGGAACGGGTTAAATCGGTGGTCGGCCGCCACAAACCGGATGACGAAATCGAAATTGTTACCACCCCCACCGATGATATCCGGTCCTACCGCATCAATTGCGACAAGATCGAGCGAGAGCTTGATTTCGTTCCCAAACATTCGATTGAAAATGCGGTGGAGGATCTCTGCGCCGCCTTCAACGGCGGCAAGATACCGGATCCCATGACGTCCACCGCTTACGTCAACATCAAGCGGATGCAGGAAATCGGTATGGTCTGATCCTGAACTTTTTTCGTAATTGATCGAAGTCTATGGATTGCAGCCGATGACAGACCATTTAACCGAAATACTCCGTTGCCCCAAATGCGCAAAGCACGGCAAGGGACGATTGACCGAAACTGAGGAAGGTGACCTACAGTGCCAGGAGCCGGATTGCAGACAGCTTTATCCGATCAGCGGCGGCACCCCGGTCATGTTGACCGAGGATGGTGATTTTCTTGGATTCCGCCGGGAATTGATGGCGGCACGGCGATCGGATAATCGCTGATGATACAAATCGATCTTTTAGATTCGCTGCCGAAGAGCAACCGGCCCCTTGACGAGCGGGCCGAGGCCAGCGACGAGGACCGCAAATTTCATTGGGATTTAGGCAAGGAATATTTCGACGGCACCCGGGCGCAAGGGCTTGGCGGATATTATTATGACGGCCGTTGGAAGCCGGTGGCGCGCCGTTTGGCCGGATATTACGGGCTCGGGCCTGAGAGCAGCGTTCTAGATGTCGGATGTGCAAAAGGCTTCCTGCTGCACGATTTTTCGGAAGAAGTGCCCGGCATCTCAATCGCCGGCATCGATATATCCGGATACGCCTTAAGTGAAGCGACGGACCTGACGAAACCCTATGTTTATATGGGAAACGCCAAGGAACTGCCGTTTCCGGACGATGCCTTCGACCTCGTCATATCCATAAACAGTTTGCACAATATCTTGGACAGAGCCGAGGTAGTCGAAGCGCTACGCGAGATCGAGCGGGTGAGCCGGGCGCACAAATATATCAAGGTCGGCGCTTATCGTAACGATGAGGAAAAGAGCCGCCTCGATAATTGGGCGGTGGTCGCAACCACCTATTTACATTGCGACGATTGGCTCTCGGTATTCGAAGAAGCGGGCTATAGGGGCGATTACGACTGGTTTAATCCGTAAATGACACCATTCGCTAAATTATTCACGGCAACGAATCGAATCGAATGCGGAAAATCATAATTCTGGGAGCGACAGGAGGATGCGTGGATATCCTGGATACGATCCTGGATATCAATGCATCCGCGCCCGAACCTGTATTTGATGTCGTCGGATTTCTGGATGACCGCGAAGAGCTTTGGTCCAGCCGCGTTCTCGGCGCCGAAGTCCTGGGTCCGTTTGCTTCGGTTTCTGATCATCGCGATTGTGAATTCGTAACCGGCATCGGCAGTCCCTATAATTATTGGCGCCGCGAAGCGATCGTTGGCGGATTGAACATCCCGGTTGAGCGCTTTGCGACCATCGTTCACCCGACGGCAAGCATATCGTCTTCGGCGACCATCGGCTTCGGCGCCGTCATTCATCAGAACGTTGCCATTACCACCGAAGCCAGGGTTGGGAATAATGTGCTGGTGCTGCCCAATGCGGTGATAAGCCACGGAGACATTATCGGCGATTTTACGATCATCAATGCCGGTGTCTGTTTGGGCGGCGACGTATCGGTTGGCAGGTGCTGCTATCTCGGGGCAAGAAGCGCCGTGCGCCAGGAAATTGAAATTGGGGATAACAGCCTGTTGGGCATGGGCAGTGTGGTCATTGAAGACGTTCCCGAAAATACCGTTGTGGTTGGAAATCCAGCTAAATTCTTGCGGAAAATCAGTAACTAGCGGCGCCGGTGATGGGCTCGAATGAGATCGGAATTGGGGGTGGTGTTAACTTATTATAAGCTGCATTTGATTATTATGTTAAAAAAGAAAGTCCGCCCAGGACTGAAAGGTCTGACGTGAAATTCGAATTCATACCTAAAACGATGAACATCGAAACCGTGTTGGGGTGCAACGCACGCTGCACCATGTGCTCTGTCGGCAGTTGGCAGCGCAAGCACGGAATGATGGATCCTGAAATCTTCGATACCATCGTCGACCAGATGACGGATTTCAAAGATGCCTTGAAATCGGTGGCCTTGTTCCTTGATGGGGAACCTTTGATCGATCGTTTTCTTGAAGATCGTATTGCGCAGTGCAAGTCCAATGACATACCGCAGGTCGGATTCACCACCAATGGCGCGCTGTTCAATCCCGACCGGATCAAAAGGATACTCGATGCGG
>NZAK01000031.1 GCA_002687515.1 Rhodospirillaceae bacterium | reverse complement strand
AACAAAGGAGTAATTATTGGACAAAAACCACTCGGTAAGGGTCTCGTTTACATTGACCACGCCAGCGGCCCCACTCGGCCCTCGGATACAAACCACCGGCACCAGAGACCATCGTGCCCATAGACCGGAGAAACCCAATGAACTAACATTCAAACCGGACCACTTAATCGAGGCCGGTCAGGGGAACACGGCATTGGTCCACATTTGACCCAATGCAAACCGGTTTGGAGGATCCGCTGGATGACCGGGTTTGACCTTGAGGAAACTCATATGGATTGACGGCGAGTTAATGCCGAATAAAGTCCGCCGCTCGCTCGGCAACCATCATGGTGCAGGCGTTGATATTGCCGCCGACGATATCAGGGAACACAGAAGCATCGGCGATGCGCAGGTTGTCGATGCCGCGCACCCGAAGTTCCGGATCTACCACCGATGCCTCATCGGTGCCCATGCGGCAGGTACAGCTGGGATGGAAAACGGTGGCCAGTGTCTGCCGCATAAAAGCATCGATCTCGTCATCGCTTTCTACATTGGCGCCCGGCAACAGCTCGGCGCCGCGATAGGCGTCAAAGGTAGGCTGAGAGGCAATTTCTCGGATGATACGTACCGCCGCGCGCATCACCTCGCGGTCGCTCTCGCTCGATAAGAAATTGTTCAAAATCTTGGGAGCCGCGGCCGGATCGGGCGATGACAGCCGCACCGAGCCCCGCGCTTCGGGCCGCAAGTGGCAAAACAGGAAGCCGAGCGCGTTGGGCCCCGGCGGGCGGATCAGCGGGAACCAGGGGTGCGCCTCGGCCGAAAAGCGGCGGAAGAAAAGCTGAATATTCGGAAGCTCTAGTTCTGGCCGGCTCTTGACGAAGCCGATGCCGAAGGCCAGCGGCTCGGCGGCCGGACCCGACCGCAGAAATTGAGCGCGCATCATATTGAAAACCAGCCGGTCGATGCGCAGGTTCTGCTGGAAATCGGATTCCCGGGTCTGCTCGAACTCCATGCCGGCCGATGGATGATCCTGCAGATTGTCGCCCACTGCCCGGTCGGCGATAACCTCGATCCCCATCTCGCGCAGATGTTTTGCCGGACCGATGCCCGAGCGCATCAGGATCTGCGGCGTGTTGTAGGCACCGGCTGATAGGATGACCGAGGCCGCGGCGCGGGCGCGACGGGTTTCGCCGCCGAGGTTGTATTCGACGCCGGTGGCCCTAAGCCCGTCGAGGGTCAGGCGCGAGACGAGGGCGCCGGTCTCCAACTTAACCCGTCCGCGCGCAAGGGCCGGCTTCAAAAAGGCGTTGGCCGAATGGCAGCGCCGCCCGTCGGCGGTGTTAACATGAGTGCGAGCCAGGCCATCCTGCACTGCGCCGTTGAAATCCTCCGTAGCGCCGAGCCCCAAGCTGCGCCCGGCTTCCAGCCAGACGTCCATAAGTGGATGGGGGCTGGGTGTCGGCTGCGTCCGCAAGGGCCCGTCACCACCGTGGTATTCATTTGCCCCGAGGGCGTGGCTTTCGGATTTCTTGAAGTACGGCAACACCCGATCGTAGGACCAATCGGTTAATCCTTTCTGCGCCCAGCGGTCATAATCGCCCGCGTTTCCGCGCACATAGGCCATCATATTGATAGCCGCCGAACCGCCGACGACCTTGCCGCGCGGATGAAAAAGGGACCGCTCGTTGACGTAAGGTTCCGGCTCTGATTGATAGGACCAATTAAAGCGTGGATCGTTCCAGATGCGGGCCGTACCGAAGGGGATATGGATCAGCCAGTTGTCGTCTGTGCGCCCGGCTTCCAGCACCAGGACCTTGCTTCCCTCGACCTCGCTCAGTCGAGCGGCGACGATGCAGCCGGCCGAGCCCGCACCGACCACGATATAGTCGTATTCCGGCGCTGTCTCGCTCACTGGCCCGGGGCCTTAGCGAGGATTATTTCGACCTCCGGCCAGCTCTTGGCACCAAAATTTTTCAAGTCCTGGGTTAAATCTTCCGGACACCATTCAAGCAGCGACGGCGCAAAGCTCGGACGCAATTTAATCCGTTCAAACCAATCCGCGACGCGGGGCAGGCGGCCATTTTCCCACATTGCCGACATCGACATCATATCCAGACGGTTGACATAGGGCGTCAACGCGATGTCGGCGAGCGTAAAATTATCGCCGGCCAGCCAAGTGCGTGTGGCCAGCGTTTCATCCATCTTGTGAAGATAAAGGTCATAGAGTTTTAATTTGCTCTCGGCGCCCACCGCATCAAAACCATTCATCACAATGTCTTTCTTGGTTTCATGCCAATTGGCTGTGACCTACAATGCCGGAGTCGAATCCAAGAATTTTTTCATTCCTTTTTCGCCCAAGCGCCATACCGTGTGGCGGTGCGAACAGAGGAAGGTCACAAAACCGCAAGCCGGATGCAGTTCCTCATCCACTGCCTTGGTCCAATAGAGCACCCGGGTCCGCTCTAATGGGTCGGCCGGGCGCAGGGGATGATGGGAAGAAATATCCTCAAGATACTCGCAGATGATGGTTGAATCGCAGATGACTTCACCATCATGCACTAGTGTGGGAACGACGGCTTTGGGATTGAGCTTCATATACTCTGGATCGAACTGATCACCTTTTAAAATGTCAATATAATGGCCGGTCCAATCCATGTCCTTTTCATGCATGCACATGCGCACCTTGGCGGCACAGACCGACGAGCCATGATGATACAGTTCGAACATATCGTCACCCTAGTGCCTTATAGAATTTCTGCAATTAGTAACTCGTTCGTTCCATCGACTAAAGTCCGGTATTGGCTATAAAGCGATCCGACGATCATGGACGAGCCCTCATTGTTGGTAAAACCCGACCCTGGATAACTCGGCTCACAAGCCTGGCATTGTGGTGAAATATTTTGCTCACACGGCCTGTCCTTCCGGCAGGTGCCGAGAGGTGTTCACTGCGGACTTGAAATTCCAAAGCCCCAACATTTCTCGAATATCCTCGGCGCCCTCCATCATTCTGGGCTCGGCAGGTATCCCCGTTCCGTTCGCGACCCGGTCGTTTTTGGTGAATGTCGCCGCGATAATTGATGCCGCCGAGACAGCGGCTGGACCCAGGGAGTCATCGAGGTGGGTTCTGGCTTTGTCGAGTTCGGCCACGTCGGGCCCGAGAAGGGCATCGGAAAAGGCCAACAGTTCGCTTCCGCCGGGGAAGTTGATATCCAGTTGACGGTCCACGATTGCTTTCAGATCGACCTCGTTTCCAAGCAATTTAGCACCCTCACGGAGTGCTTTGGCATGCCCGTTGGTTCAGTAAAAACACTCATTGAGCGCCGATACCCGAGACGCAACAATCTCCGCCTGGGGCCGCGTCAGGCCCTCATGATGCTGATAGTCAAATTCCATGAAATGAGCCGACGGCATATACTGAACCTCTTCCAAATCATGATGCGCCTGGTATTCGTCCGGGACCAGGCTCAGACCACGCATGATATAGGGCTGCCACGGACCAAAGAGCGCCAGACCAAAGTCTCCGCCATCCGGACCAGCGGGTATGGTTGGAACCCATGCTTTTTCCAGTACGGCCGTGGCGGGACGGTCCCGGGTAGGTTGGCCAGGCTGGGGCGCCGGCAGAGGTTTTAAGGGAATCCCAATTCCCCGTGCAAAGACATCGAAACACGTGAAGCGCGCAATCAGGCCGACGATTTCGACATACTCAACATCACTGAGACCCTCTTCGAGTGCCTGGTCGTAGAAATCTTGGTCCATGTCTTTTGGTGAGACTGCGAGGCGATGCACGACCCGGCGCGCGACGTCGGACAGTTCCATCTCCGGCATCGTACCGGGATTGTCCGGTATTTCCAGAACGCCGGCCTGATAGCCTGCCTCGCGCGCTTCACTGACGATGGCTATACGTTGCGCGGCCGTTCCCCAGGTGCCGGGGGATCCCAGTTGTTCGAACTGATAGGCATGGATCGCCGCCACATCCTCGCGCACGGGATAGGTCGAATCGGCGTAAAAGCTCAATTGGTGTCTCCTTCTATTTTCTAATTCTGCGTGGCCGGCGCAGGGCCGGAAATCGTCGGGTCGACGCCGGCCGCATAGGTCGCCTTCTTACGCCACTCGATGACCGCCTCCTGAAATTGAGGCCTCTCGAGAATGGTTTCGTACCAGCGCTCGACCTCCGGGTAAGGCCCGAAATTGAAACCGCCCGAGATCAGCGTCGTGATGGTGGGGGACCAGGAGATGTCGGCGAGCGTATAGGCATCCCCTACGATGTAGCCGCCGTCTGAAATTGCCTCGTTCATCATTATGAAGGCAGCGTCAAGAAGGGCGATGGCCCCATTTGCATCATCTTCGGTAAAGCTTTTGCCCTGACTGTGCTTGCTATGAAAGGCCGCCATGTCGGGATCCTTTTGAAGTTTATTGTAGAGCGCCTCTTCCTCCTCGGTTTTCGGGAGTAGCGCCGCATTGATTTTGTAATATTGAAACGTCTTGATGGCTGGCAGATGCAGATCACCTGACTGCTGCAGCCAGTAATCTATTTCTGGCTGAAGGCTGTCGGGCATGTCGCGGAACCCAGGATCAGGATAATTCTCTTCAAGGTAGACGAGGATATCGTTTGATTCGACGACAACTTCCCCGTCATGCACGAGCGTGGGAACCACCCCCTTCGGATTGATGCCGAAATACTCTTCTGAAATGTTTTCCTTCTTGCCAAGATCGATGTGATGGCTGGTCCAGGCTAGTTCCTTTTCCTCAAGCAACAAGCGGACGCGGGCGGCGCAATTTGACCGGGCTGTGTGATAAAGGTGGAGTCCCTTGAGCGCGAGTACGGATTTATTGGTCGGTTGAATAATACCCATTCCATTATCCCCCTACTGTTATCTTCGTATCTGGACGGACAAGGCGGCAATGAGCTAGGGCGCAAAGGGCGGCAACGGTGACGTTGTCTGCAACTGCATCATCCGCCGCACCATGATTTCCATGAGCTCTGCACGTGTGTCCGCGGCCTTAGGATCGTCGAAAAGGTTGACGTTCTCGTCGGGATCTTTGGCAAGGTCATAAAGCTCGCCGAAAAGGTCGTCTGGCGATAAGGTTATGCGGTGGCTGCGGGTGACCAGGGTGCGCAGGCCGGGTGGAGTGGACGTGCCGGGCTTTGGTTGGCCGGCCTGTTCTTCGATGATCAATCCGTTAGGTTCGGGATCACCGAACAGGTCGCGGCCCATGGCGCCGTTGAAGGGCTGAATTCCGGCTCGCTTTAGGATCGTTGTCGGAAAGTCGATGGTTGAGGCCAGATCGTCCCTGACGGAGGGCGTCCCGTCCGGCTCTACCCATAATGTCGGCACACGGATCAGGCCTTGATAATGATGCATCCGTTTGAGCATGACCCCGTGATCACCGCCGAGATCGCCGTGGTCCGACATAAACACAACCACAGTATTCTCAGCCAACCCTTGGGTCTCCAATTGGGCGAGGATCTCCCCGATAGCATCGTCGATGAAGGAGATCATGCCATAGGTGAGGGCCAGCAGGGCGCGCGCCTCTTCTTCATTGACCGGCATGGCAAACCCGCCTTGGCGATCATGCTTCCCGTCCGCATACAAATTGTTAACCTGCTGGAGGCGGGGAGTTGTTATCTGTCCGAAGGAGCCCGGCAACGGGATGTCATCGGGTTCGTACATGTCCCAATATTTTCCCGGCGGGGTGAAGGGGTGATGGGGATCGGTGAAGGAAACCTGGAGGAAGAACGGCTGTACCCCTTGAGCCGCCTCGGCAATGTAGGCTTTCGACCGGTCGGCGATGAACTGGGTCGAATAGAGCTCGGGCGGCACCGCCGTCCGCCACGCCTGAGGTCCCCGACGGCGTTGATCCGGCAAGGCGTAATCCGGTCCGACCAGGCTTTTGAAATCAGGCAGCTGGCGCTCGGCCCAGGCGAGGTGGTGTCCATCGGTGAAATCTGCGTGCCGGGTCACAAGTTCGGCATGCTGAAAGCCATAGAAGCCATCCCGGTACGGCTCCTGGGCAAGTTCTCCCGAGGCGATACGGCGTTCTATCCGATAGCCTTCCCCCCAACGGGAACGTCGGAGCGCATCTTGCATTTCTTCAGGTGGTGGAGCGAGTTCATCGTCCGCGATGTACCCGTACATCGGATCCAAGGGGGTATATCCCTGTAAATGGGATTTGCCGATCAGGCCCGTCCGATAGCCATGTTGGGCGAGCACGTCAACAAACGTGGTCGCTTCCAGATCGAGAGGGATGCCGTTGTTGATGCCACGATGGTCGGACGCCATCTGGCCGGTCATCAGGCAAGCGCGGTTGGGCATACACACCGGGTAGGCAACATAAGAGCGGTCAAAGCGGACGCCGCGTGCCGCCAGCCCATCGATATGCGGCGTACGGATCACCGGATTGCCGTAGCATCCGAGATGATCCGCCCGCAGCTGATCGCAAATTATGAAAAGGAAATTGGGCTGATTCTTTGTACCAGGTCCTTTCATCAGGTGATCCATTTCTCATGCGCCGCGATCGGCAATTATTTTTGGCAGCGATAATTTTACTTGTTGGTCCAGCCCAAAGTGATGGGGTGTGCCTTCCGCTGCTCTTCCGGCTTGCCGATATGTTTCCCCGGTTCCCAACCGACCGGGCGCAACACGCTGTTTGCGAAGTCGATTGATTCCTGGTCGGTCACCGTTCCGATCGTGTCGTTCCAGCGGTTCAAGAAACCGCCGCAGGCGATCACCGCCAACAGCTCGATTATCTGGATATCGGAGAAATGTTTGCGCAGTTCGACAAAATTTTCCGGCTCCACCGCATTGGGCGCGACCCCAGCCGCGTATGCCAGGTCAAGCGCGGCGCGCTCGGGCTCCGAAAACAGATCCGAATCTTGATAGTTCCAAAGCGCCTGAATTTTCTCGTCGGGGACTCCAATGGCATGCAGGTGGTACGAGCCATGCGATTGGCAATGCAGGCATCCGCTGGCGAGGCTCGCGGCCGTGAACACGAGCTGCTTGAGCTCGCCTGAAACCTCCCGGGTCGGAAAAACCAGTTTGAAAAGGTTGTTCATCGACTCCCGCAGTTCAGGCCAATTCTCCATCTCGAAATTCTTGCGGTCCTGGTAGCCCTGCGTACTCATAACTCGCTCCCTTCGTTTGAACTGTATAGGTCTGAAACTTGATCAAATATTGGTTGCCGTCATTGCCGAAGGCCGACGTCTTCGGTCTATCGGACGGACATCCCGAAGGGACCTGCCCCCTCCGCCGGCTCGAATTTCTCGAAAAATTCGGTGACGACGCTCCGGTCTCCCGCCAACAAGACGTCGCCACTCTCGATACCGTCGTCGAAGCTCGTCACGCCACCGGCCCAGATGCTCAGGAACTCCCGCGGGAAGGACAGTGTTGCGTCGCGGCTTTCCGGCAACGACGGGTGAAACTGGCAAACGCCGCGGCGAATTTCGAGACCGCAGTCCTCGCCTGTGTCCGTCACCACGAACCCTAACGTGAGGTGGGTGTCAAAAGCCTCATCGGCGATTAACCGGACCGTCATCAATTCCAATAGTCCACCAGTCGGGTAGTTGCGCGCCTGGTTGGGCTGAATGCCGTGGCCGCCGCGCGGTTCGCCGAGCGCGTTCTCCAGCTCCAGTGCCTGGCACAGCGCCCAGTTGCGCCAGGTGCTGGTCTTCTGGCGGTAGCCCCAGCCGCGAAGCGCCGTTGCTTTGACGTCGCGCGCCTCCTGATCGCTATTGTCGGCCCGCACCAGCCAAGTCGCGATGTCGGCCGCCCACCGGAAATCTTCGTCATGGATGGCTTGACGCGCTTCGGCGAGGATGGCGTCGCGCCCGCCCATCATGCGGACGTAGCGCGTTGCGCGTTCGCGCCACGGTACCGGATCCAACTCCACCGCATCGCCCTGAAACCAGCCAACGTAGCCGGTGTAGACGCTGCGGACAGAATGCTTGAAGCTGCCGTAGAATTCGCCCAGCCATGGATGGGACGCAAGGTGCTCCGGCATCGTCACCTTTTCGGCTAACTCGTCCCAGGTGCAGCCTTTGTTGATCCAGCGCACGGCCTGATCGTGCAGATACTGGATGGCGTCGCGATGGGCGACCAGCACGTCCTCCACTGCACCGGCCCCCTCGACCGTCGGGCCGTGATGGGGGATCAGGATATCCGCCTTGAAATCGCGGAGGCAGTCCAGCCCCTTAGCCCACTGCATCGGGTTTCGGAACTGGGTGCCGCGTAGCGCATAGACATTGGGAAATGTCATGCCTTGGATGGCGTCTGCCGATATCAGGACCTTTTCGTCGGGCAGCCAGACGACGCTCTGGTCGTCCGTCTCACTCGGCACATGGACGACCTCGATCCGGACGCCGGCGATCTCGAGTTCGAGCCGATCGTCGAAGGTGCGTGTGGGGTTGACGAAGCCGGACTTGCCCCGGCGTGGCGGCGCGCCGAGTGCGCTGCCATACCCGCCCTCCACGCCATACTCCAGATGTCCCCCGAACTGATAGGGGCCGCGCCGGCGGCGGATGGGCGCCAGGATGCCTTCGTCGCGCAAGAGATTCTCGGTGAGGTGGGCCTGCCCGATGACCTCGACCTTGCCCGCGCGAATATCGTCCTCGGAGACGAAACTAAAGATGCCGCTTACATGATCGCCATGAAAATGCGTCACGATGACGGCTTTGATTGGCTTGTCGGTGATCTCTTTGAACGCCGCCGCCACTTCGTTTCCGGGAATCTCACCACTAAGGGTGTCGACGAGGACCGCGCCATCTTCTCCCTCAATCAGCGTGCAATTTGAGCCCGTATAGCAATGCGCCGTATGGATATGGCCCAAAGTCGTTATAATACGGGGCGTTTCATACAACGTCATCTGGGCAGCAAGTTCGGGGTGAACAGACGGTTTAATCTCGTTGGGGGACATAGCCGCACCTATTCTTAAGTTAGTTAAAATTATGATTTGTTTGCATTATTTCCCAGTTTTCAATACAAATAAATCAATAATTTCTAACTTAATTCATTAGGTGTTCTATTGAATATAGGTAAGCTTCTAGATTGTCTGGATCGCTCAGGGCTCACTCTCCAGCGGGGGCGACGGCTTCCCGGCGCCTGAACGCAAACTGGTGCCACCCGATATAGGCCAAGGCGATTGCCGTTGCGGTCCAATGAATCTCCGGGATCGTTACCATCACCAATA